>NZ_JBFTHX010000041.1:0-54573 GCF_056394465.1 Variovorax sp. 10N432 | reverse complement strand
ACTGCTCGACGTCAAACTCGGACAGCCTGGCAGGCAGGCTGTCCGCTCCGACGTAGCGATGTGCGAAGGTCATGGCGCAGTCCAAGCCTGTCCGGGAGGAGCGTCAATTTACGCCAACTACAGGTGCTGGACGAATCGCCCACACCTCAAGCGCTCGGAGATGCTCCGGCGCGCACCGTATCAATCTGCACCAAAAATACGATCACCCCATGCTTCGGTCCGCCGTCCTCGAAAACCGGTCGGTGCCGAGCTTCTCGTCCTTGAGAATGCGCCTACCAGGCATGCCCGCGAACCAGCAAAGAGGGGCGCCGAGCTGATGTCGCTCACCTTGAGCCAGTTTCCAGGGCCACGGAGGGGCCGCCCGACCACTGGCTTCACATCTCCCGGGCGGATTGTCCCGTTGTTGTTCGTCTTTGGGCTCGCCAGCGTGTACAGATAGCCGCCCTCTTCACCGCGGTGTAGCTTCTCGAGCACGGCTTTCGACACCTCCGAGTTCCGGCGTCGGCCCAAGGCCCAGGCGAATAGGAGGAGGGCGCGGTCGCGCTTTTCCTTCAGCAAGTTCTCACAGGTTTCAAGCACCGCCTCCAGTCGCTCCTCGGTCAACACGCGCTGCTTGTGGGCCAGGGCGTTGCGCTTCACGCAGGCCTTTCTTGCTCTGCTAGACAGCCCCTTGCCCGCAGGGTCCACGCTCAGACCGGCCTGGTTGGAAAGGCGGCGGGCGATCGAGAGCACGGAGACGCCGACTTGATGAGCGTCAAATTCACATTGAGCGGTCTGTTGATGCTTTTCGTTGTAGTCCTGCGCTTGCCCTTGCTCATGATCACCGCCTTGCTTACCGCTTGCGTCACAGCCATTTTTTAATTTCACGCAGGTTGATGCAGAGCGGACTTCTTGCCCCCCGGCTGCTCGCCCAACGCCATGTAGCTCTTGAGAGTCGCTATCACCAGCGGCACCGCCCCGAAGACGATGAACACCACATCGCCCGGCATGCGCAGCCATTCAATCAGATGCGATCGTTCGCTGCTGATGTAGTCGAGGCTGCGTGCATGCCAGTACCCGTTCTGCAACACGTCCCAGACTTGCAGCAGACCGCCTGGGAAGAGGCTCATCGCCACCATCATCGCCAGCCCGACGTTGGTGCCCCAGAAGGCGCAACGGATGTATTTCTCAACGCCCGGCCAGTCCTCATCGCGGCTCGTCTGCCTGAGCACGAACACCATGAGCGCGATCGCCAGCATGCCGAACACCCCCATCATGACGGCGTGTCCGTGGTTCTGTGTCAACAGCGTGCCGGTTTCGTAGTAGCTGACGATCGGCAGGTTGATCAGGAAGCCGAAAATGCCTGCGCCGACGAAGTTCCAGAACCCCACCGCCATCAGGAAATAGAAGGTCCATTTGTGCGGAATGACCATCTGCTTGCCAGCGGCGTCTCGATCGCCGCGCGTGGTGCGAACGAAGTCCCACGCATCCAGCGTGAGCAAGGTCAGTGGCACCACCTCCAGCGCCGAGAACAGCGCCGATAGCGCCATGTTGACGTTCGTCTGCCCGGTAAAGTACCAATGGTGTCCGGTGCCCATCAAACCCCCGAGGAAGTACAGGATCGCGTCGAGGTAAATCACCCGCAGCGCCACGTTGCGGCGGGTCAGACCCAGCTGGTAGAAAGTCAGGGCCACGACCGTGGTGGCGAAGAACTCGAAGAATCCTTCGACCCACAGGTGGATGATCCAGAAGCGCCAGGTATCGACCACGGTGTAGTTGGTCTTCGCGCCGAACACCATCGCCGGGATGTAGAACACCGGAATCGCGAGCGCCGCGACCATGAACATCCGGACGATCGGCTTCGCGGCGGGCTCGGCCAGTGCGCTCGGGCGCACCAGCGACCAGAGCAGCGCGAACCAGGCGAATAGCCCCACGACCAGCAGCATTTGCCAGACGCGGCCGAGCTCGAGGTATTCCCAGCCTTGGTTGCCGAACCAGAACCACAACGGCCCGAGGAGCTGCGCGATGCCGGCCCATTCGCCCAGCAGGCTCCCGAAGATGACCACTGCAAACGCAGCGAACAGCGCATGAATGCAACCCGGCAACCAGCGCGGTTCGTCCGTGCGCAGTGATCGACCCAGAAACAGTGCTGCGGCCACATAGGCCGTTGCGATCCAGAAGATGGCAAGTTGCAGGTGCCAAGTGCGCATCAGGTTGCTGGGAAAGATGCGTTCGAGCTGGAAGCCGTAGAAGCCGCCCGGATCGGCGCGGTAGTGGGCGACGGCGCCGCCCACCAGCGCCTGCGCCAGAAGCAGGAGCGCCACGACCACGAAGAACTTCACGAGCGCGTTCTGCCCCCGACTGGAACGCCCCGGCAACATCTGCGGCTTGACGCTGTGGCCGCGCGTGATCCATCCCAGGTAGTCGAACTTCCCGAACGCCAGCAACACGCTGGCAATCCCTGCGAGCAGCACCATCAGGCTGATGGCGCTCCACAGCAATGCGCCCGAGATGGGGGTGTTGCCCACGCTCGGGTCGTAGGGAAAGTTGTTGGTGTAAGAGTGCTCTTCGCCAGGTCGTGCCGCCACGGATGCCCAAGCCGCCCAGGTCACAAACGCCGTGAACTGGCGCAGCTCGGCCGGGTCGGTGATGAGGTCGGCCTTCAGGCCGCCATTGCGTGAAGGGTCATGAAAATAGCTGGTCCATTGGGAGATTTCGGCCGTGAAGGCGGCCGCTTGCGCGTCAGTGAACTGCAGCGTCCCGGTGGCTTCGTCGTAGCGGTTGGTCTTCAGTGCCACCGCAGTCTCCGCCTGGACCGCCGCCGCCTCGCTTCGGTCCAATGCCCCGAAAGCCTTTCGGTGCCGCTCCTGCGCCATGGCTTCTGCCGTGACGAGTCCCATGCGGTGCAATGCGGAGGCCGAGTAGTCGGGCCCGAGGTAGGCCCCGTGGCCCCAGATACTGCCATTGGCCATCAGGCCGTAGCGCAGGAATACCGCCTGCCCATCCCCGACGTCGTCCGACCCGAACAAGAACGCGCCTTGCGGGTCGACCACGCGTGCCGGAATCGGCGGCGCGTTCCGGTACGACAGGGCGGTAATCAGGATCAACCCGGCAAAGCCCAGGATCATCACGATCACGACGGCACGTATCCACCAAGGTGACAGCGCGCCGTCGTCTTCGTTAAACGGCTGCGCCGCGACGCTGCCGGTCGCGGTGCTCAAAGCGCCTCCTTCAGCAGGGTCAGCCGGATACTCTCGATCGCCCGCGACGGGGCGAGTCCCTTGGGGCACACCTCCGTACAGTTCATGATCGAGCGGCAGCGAAACAACCTGTAGACATCGTTCAGGTCGTCCAGCCGCTCGCGCGTCGCGCGGTCGCGGCTGTCGGCGATGAAGCGGTCTGCCTGCAACAAGCCTGCGGGGCCCACGAACCTTTCCGGGTTCCACCAGGACGAAGGGCATTGGCTGGTGCAGCAACCGCACAGGATGCATTCGTACAGCCCGTCCAAGCGGTCGCGTTCCTCAGGCGATTGCAGTCTCTCTTTCTCGGGCGGAGGCTCGTCGTTGATCAGCCAAGGCTTGACAGAGGTGTATTGGGCGTAGAAGCGCGTCATGTCGACCACCAAGTCGCGAATCACGGGGAAGCTCGGCAGCGGGCGCAAAACGACCGGCTCTTTCAGGTCCCGCACCCGTGTGATGCACGCCAGTCCGTTGCGGCCGTTGATGTTGATCGCGTCGGAGCCGCAGACGCCCTCGCGGCACGACTTACGGATCGTCAGCGTGTTGTCTTGCGCCTTGATGCGCAGGATCACGTCCAGCAGCATGTGATCCTCGTCTCCAATGGGCTGCTCAAAATCCTGCATGTAGGGCTTGACGGCTTGCTCGGGATTGAAGCGATAGATCGAGAATTTCATGAACGTCTTTCAAGGGATGCGAGAGAAGCGCCGCGAGAAAATTTCACGCCCGAACCAGCCAGAGAATGCGAAAGACCCAAGCCCCTGCACCCAGCAGCGCGGTTGCGATCAACGCCAGAACGGCGACGCGGGCGGCAAGGGGCTTGACGTAGTCCAGCGTCACATCGCGCAGGCCGACCCATGCATGCATCAGCAGGGCGGCGAAGGAGAGGAGCGCGGCGACGCTGACGCCGGGATTGCCCATCCAGGCTCTCCAGGCCTCGTACGAAGCCGGCGGATCGACCAGGAAGTTCGCCAGCACGAAGCCGATGAAGGCCAGCATGAACACCGCGCTCAGGCGCTGCACCAACCATGGCGTGAGGCCGCCGAGGGGTCTTCTCACAGCACGACTCCAGCGGCCATCAGCGCCATGGCCACGCCGCCGACATTCACGGTCCAGGCGCTGCGGCGCGCGTCGGACAAGTGCGAACCGATGCCGATGTCCATCAGCATATGTCGCACGCCCGCCAACAGGTGGTGCGACAACGCCCAGATGAAAGCAATCAGCGCGAACTTGAACAAGCCGTTGCTCGCCATCCGTGTCAGGCGTTCGTACGACTGCGCGCTGTCGAGCGAAAGATGCATCGCGTAGAAGCAAAACGGGATGCCGATCGCCAGGATCACGCCCGTGACGCGATGGACGATCGATGTGAGCGCCCCCACCGGCATCTGAATCTGGTTCAGTTTGAAGAACACCGGTCGAGCCGGGGCGCGCCGGCTCATGCGGTCACTCCATCCAGCTTTAACAAGCCGACGCGCTGCCTCAACGCTGGCAGCAGTTCCTGCTCGAACCAGGGGTTCCGCTGAAACCAGGGTGTGTTGCGGGCCGAAGGATGCGGCAGCGGAATGAAATCGGGCGCGAACTCCCGCCAGGCCTTGACCGTCTCCGTGAGCGATGCCTTGCGTCGACGGCCCAGGAAATGACGCTGTGCGTACAGGCCAATCAACAGTGTGAGCTCGACGTGAGGCAGCCGGGCGAGCAACCCATCTAGCCACAGGTCCGCGCATTCGCGCCGAGGCGGTAGATCGCCGCCTTGCCCGCGCCCGGGGTAGCAGAATCCCATCGGAATGATCGCTACGTGGCGTGCGTCGTAGAAGCGGTTTTCGCAGAGGCCTGTCCAGTTTCGCAGCCGCTCTCCACTGGGGTCGTCCCATGGGATTCCCGACTTGTGCACGCGAACACCAGGAGCTTGGCCCACCACGAGGAGACGTGAGGTGTAGCCGGCTTGCAGCACCGGACGCGGCCCCAGCGGGAGACGGGCCTCGCACGCACGACAGCCGCGTGCAGCAGCCAACACACTGTCGAGGTCCTGGCTAGGCGTGATCGCCTCGAGCCGCCGCGGGGGCGCCGCCGCATTCATGGTCTCGCCCGATCCGGAGTTGACCCTACTGCAGGATACGTGACACGCAGGCCCTCGACTTGGGCGAACGAGGTGAGCGCATGCAGCTTGCGCCCGTGGAGCCCAAGGATGTCCTCCAAGCGTACCCCCTCGCACCAGAAGCGCGTCGGCGATCAGCGAACGGTGACACCGCCAGGGGACAGCCTCCGCACACATCAGCGCACACTGCCGGGAGCGCGCAAGCGCCACGACCGCGTCGACGTTCGCGGCGAACTCTGGGGACTGCATGTAGTCCGCGTAACCCCTGAACGATGCGTTGTGCCAGCCGATGTTCGGCGAATCGGCGCGCGCGTGGCGCAGTCCACCCAGACCCGACATGTGGGAATAGCCGATCCCTGCAGCAGCGAGCGACCCGGGGAGCGTCTCGAGATTGAACTGAGGGTCGCGGCGCGAGCGCGGGATGGTTCTCACATCGATCACCTCGGCCACCTCATTCGACCACAGCAGACCGATGAAGTCCTCGATCGTCCGGCTCGAATGGCCGATGGTGAAGACCACCCCCCGCGCTTCCACGATGGACTTATCGTTCGCATGAACCTAGGCGCCATGAAGCAGCAACGTGACCAGCAGAGACGAGTCCTCGATGGCCAAGAGCGAATGCCTCACGCCCCCTGCCAAGCACTTGAGGTCGCCCGCTCGCATGATGTCGCGCGTGGTGCCGATGGAAAACTCGACGCTGCCTTCGAGGCATTGAATCGTGAACTCGCCGACCACCTTGTGCTCGGGAATCTCCTTGCCGGCGGACAGGACCATGCGAAACACCTCGAGGTGCTGCGTCTTGTACAGCGTGGCGCTTTGCGTCGCCCGTATCGCGTCGCCGAGTGGTCGGATGTCGATCATTTCGCCCGAAAGGGCATGGTGGATGGCCATTGCTCAATGCTCCTGACTTTCAAGATACTGTCACGTTATGCCATGGCGTCTGTGCGTTACCGCACACTGCCAGGAGGCATTCGGTCGAAGTATGGAATTGCCGCATTTCGTTGCGCGACAAAGAAACGGTCATAGGCGCCCGAGTCAACATCGGAACTGCATTTATAGACCTTATGAGCAAGATGCGCCACGCATGAAGGCGCGCTATCGGATGAACCTGGATCGAACAGAAGAATGGCCTCATGGCCTTGACTCTGCTGGACATCTGGGACAAGAACCGGCGAGGCAAGTGACCTCGGCGCGGGGACCGCACGCGTTCGGTGCAACTGTGAGGGTATTTACTCATGTCATGACATATCCTCGTCATACAATGGTTTGCGAGCTTGGCTGGCGTGCGCCTGCCGAAGACGCCGCCGAGGCTGCGACCCTCGCCAAACGGCTCACTCGCCTCGAGACATCGCTTTTCGAGAACAACCTTGCAAGCATCAATTCACGGGCTGACCAACGCCGCCGGGTGTATTTCCACTGAACTCTTGCGTTCGATCGCTTCTTCGCCATCGCCGATGTCGTTCAGCTCGCACCGCGACATCGAGAAGGCGGCAATCCTTACCAAGGCAGGGCTCGTAATCGCATCTTTTCCCTTGAAGTCCGACGGTGCAGTCCTGACGGGACCCGAGAACGTGGCAAAGGTGCTGGCCGTGAACGCCTGCGCCACTGCCATCCAGATCAAATGGCCCCCAGGCCGGCTAAGGACGCCGGGCGAGCCCTGCGGGGCCTCCGTGGCTTTAGGAGACTTTTGCACACAGAGGAAGCACGGTGCGATCGGGAGGCGCCTCAATTAGAGCCACAGCCGGGCTCATACTGAACCATCGGCACTGAGAGGTACTCATACAGTGAATGAACCGCATTCCTTCTGAGATGGCTGTCGTCGCGTCCGATGCGCTGGTGGTGTTCGGCGCGACCGGCAACCTGGCGCACAAGATGATCTTCCCAGCGCTCTACGCGCTGTGCAAGCGTCACGCATTGGCCGTGCCGGTGATAGGCGTGGCGTCGTCGCCGTGGACGCTGGAGCGGTTTCGTTCTTTTGCGCGGACCAGCATCGAGGGCGATCATGGAGCCGACGACGCGACTGCCCTCGAACGGCTGCTCTCCAAACTGCAGTTCGTGAGCGGGGACTACAACGACGCCGACACCTTCGCGACGCTCAAGCAGACGTTGGGTGCAGTCGAGCGCCCGGCGCACTACCTTGCAATCCCGCCGTCGCTGTTCGCCACAGTCATCCGGCGACTCGGCAGCGCTGGACTTGCCTCGAACGCGCGCGTGATCGTCGAGAAGCCATTCGGTCGCGACCTCGCCTCGGCGCGTGAACTCAACCGCGTCGCGCAGCAGGTCTTTCCCGAAGACGCCATCTTTCGCATCGATCACTTCCTCGGCAAGGAAGCGATCATGAACATCCTGTATTTCCGTTTCGCCAACTCCTTCCTCGAGCCGATCTGGAATCGCCACCACGTGGCGAGCGTGCAGATCACGTTGGCCGAGAGATTCGGCGTCGATGGCCGCGGCGCCTTCTACGAGAGCGCTGGCTGCCTGCGCGACGTGGTGCAGAACCACCTGTTCCAGATCGTCGCGCTGCTGGCGATGGAACCCCCCGCCAGCCGCAACTTCGAGGCCGTCCATCGCCACAAGACCGACGTGTTCGCTGCATTGCGGCCATTGGGGCCTCACGACATCGTGCGCGGTCAATACGCCGGATACCGCAGCGAGCCACAGGTCGCGGACGACTCGGACGTCGAAACCTACTGCGCCGTCAGGCTCTATGTCGATTCCTGGCGATGGGACGGCGTGCCCTGGTACCTCCGCTCTGGGAAGATGCTGCCCGAGAACGTGTGTGAGGTGATGGTGCGTTTCAAGCGGCCGCCGCAAACCCTGTTCGCGGACTCGGGGACCTCCGAGGACGCAAACTACTTGCGCTTCCATCTCTCGCCGCGTTCGATGATCGCGTTGGGAGCCCGCGTCAAGCGGGCGGGCAAGGCCTTCTTGGGCGATCAGCGGGAGTTTCGGCTGCTCGAGGAAGCACCGAACGAACAGAGTCCATATGAGCGGCTGCTGGGCGACGCGATGGCCGGCGACGACGCATTGTTCACCCGAGAGAGCGCTATCGAGGCGGCGTGGGCAGCCGTGGAGCCGGTGCCGATCAACCCTCCTCGCTCCCTTGTCTATGCAAAAGGCAGCTGGGGCCCGGCGGCGGCCAGCCATTTCATCGCGGCAGACGGGGGTTGGCACAACCCCGGACGCCCGGATTGACGCGATGCCTTTGCCCATCGAGGACTACGCGTTGATCGGCGACTGTCATACCGCCGCCCTGGTCGGCCGCGATGGCTCGATCGACTGGCTGTGCCTGCCGCGTTTCGATTCGGGTGCGTGCTTCGCGGCCATGCTCGGCCAGCCCGAGCACGGTCGCTGGCTGATCGCGCCCTGCGACGGTTGAGCAGGGGCGGCGCCGCTACCGCGATGCGACGCTGATCCTCGAGACCGAGTTCGAGACCGGCGAAGGCGCGGTGCGCGTGATCGACTTCATGCCGCGGTCGGACGAGCGCTGGGACGTGGTGCGCATCGTCGAGGGCCTGCGCGGTCGGGTGCGCATCCAGATGGAACTCGTCATTCGCTTCGACTACGGCTCCGTCATCCCGCGGGTTCGAAGGACGGGCGGCACCCTGCTGGCCACCGGCGGGCCGGACACGCTGGAGCTGCACACCCGCGTGGCCATCCACGGCGCGGATCTGAAGACGCTGGCCACCTTCGAAGTGGCCGTCGCACGAGCCGACACAACCGCCGATCGATGCCGAGCAGGTCTTGCGGGTGACCGAGCGCTGGTGGCTCGAATGGTCCGGACGCTGCATCGACCAGGGACGCTGGCGCGCGCAGGTGCTTCGCTCCCTAATCACCTTGAAAGCCCTGACCTACGAGCCGACCGGCGGCATCGTTGCCGCGCCAACCATGTCCCTGCCCGAGCAGCCCGCTGGGGTGCGCAACTGGGACTATCGCTACTGCTGGCTGCGCGACGCCACCTTCACGCTCAATGCGCTGCTGCTCGCCGGCTACACCGCCGAAGCAGTCGCCTGGCAGGACTGGCTGCTGCGCGCCGTGGCCGGCAGTCCGGTCGACATGCAGATCCTCTACAGCGTCACGGGCGCCCGGCGGATCGACGAGACCGAACTGCCCTGGCTGCCCGGCTATCGCGGGGCGGCGCCCGTTCGCGTCGGCAACGCAGCGGCCAGGCAGTTCCAGCTCGACGTGTATGGCGAAGTGATGGACACGTTGCATCTCGCGCGAGCCGCCGGTCTGACGCCGCCGCCGCATGCCTGGCAGATCCAGCGCGCGCTGCTTGCCTTCCTGGAAACGCATTGGCGTGATCCGGACGAGGGCATATGGGAAGTCCGGGGCCCGCGCAGGCAGTTCACCCACTCGAAGGTGATGGCCTGGGTGGCCTTCGATCGCGCCGTCAAGGACGCCGAGCGCAATGGGCTGGACGGGCCGGTCGAGGCCTGGCGGCGCACCCGCGATGCCATTCATGCGCAGGTCTGCGACCAAGGCTTCGACGCGAGTCGCAACAGCTTCGTGCCGCACTATGGAACCACCGAACTCGACGCCAGCCTCTTGCTCATTCCGTTGGTGGGCTTCCTGCCACAGGGGGGCGACCGGGTTCGATGGACGATCGATGCCATTCAACGCGAACTGATGGTGGACGGTCTGGTACTGCGATACCACACTGCCAGCGGCGTCGACGAACTCCCGCCCGGCGAAGGTGTATTCCTGCCCTGCACGTTCTGGCTCGCAGACTGCCTCAGCCTGGCCGGACGGCGCGCGCAGGCGGTCGCGCTGTTCGAGCAGCTGCTCGCGCGCTGCAACGACCTCGGCCGAATGTCCAAAGAGCTCGACCCCCGCACGCATCACCTGCTGGGCAACTTTCCGCAGGCGCTGACCCATATAGCGCTGGTCAACACCGCGCGCGTGCTGTCGCTGCCCCAGCGGCAGATCGAGGAATCGAGCCAGAAGGGAGAACGGCCCGCCTCGGCGGCGCCCCGCGGGCTCGCGTGAGTCAGAACAGCCGATACAGCAGCCACAACGTGACCGGCGCAACGCCGATTTCCCCGCTGACGATCAGGATGATGCTGAGATGCACAGGATCGATGCCCAGCCGGGTTGCGATCGGGAACAGGCCGGGAGCCAGGGTCAGGTTAGATGAGGGCGGCGACCGCGAAAAGGGTAGACAGAGGCAACCCCGGCCCCAGGGCGCCGGGCTCGGGCTGGCGATCAGCTGGCAGATCATGCGCCGATTGGGTGGGTCCCTGTCGCTGGAAGACAGCGTTGCCGGGTCGCGCTTCCATATCCGGCTGAAGATCTGCGCTTGGGCCCGAACGCTGGTGCCGGTGCGGCGGCAATCAGGTGGCGGCCGCGCGGACTATCTCGCGACTCTAGGCGAAATTTAACTCATATTGTGATGAAATCTGAAACGACTCGTCATCCTGGGCGTGGCGTCAGCCGTTGTATTCCCTCGAGCTTGCGTCTCGGAACTCCTGGCGTTGTTGCGGCTGTGCGATTCACAAGGGAGGCTGATCATGGAGCTGGCGAAGTCGACGAGGTCGAGGGCATCTGCCGCGAGGCGGGACGACCCATGGGCGTCCGATGAGCGATCGTTCGATGAGTTCGGGCGCGCGATCGCCATCTGGCTCTCGGATGGAGAAGCCGCGCTTTCGCACGATGTCACGCAGCGCTTGCAGGCGGCCCGGTTTCGTGCGATCGCCGCTCGCAAACCGGAACTGCAGCGCGCGCGGCCGCCCATGGCCCGGCCCGGCTTCCTGACCTTCCTCCAAGGCAGCCAACCCTGGTTGCGCATCGGGATCGTTGCGCCGCTCGTCGTTCTGGTCGTGGGGCTCGCCTTGATCAAGGGAGAAGTCGACGAAACGGCTGCGCGACTGGAGGCTGAAGTGGATGCGCAGCTGCTCACGGATGTGCTGCCCCCGACAGCGTACATCGATGCCGGGTTTCACGAGTTCCTCATGGCGACCCAGCGGCGAATGAACATGCAGCCGGAGTCGCCGAAGCCAAGCCCGGCCCAATCCCACGCTCGACCTGTTTGACGCACTGTTGGGAGAGCGATCGAGCGAGGCGCTGGTCGCCAGCAGGCTGATGGCCGAGAAGGCGTTGGCAAAGTCCTACGACATGCTGCGTCAAATCGACACGTCTGGGAAACCCCTGGGTGAGACGCTGAATCAGACTTCGGACGGGACGCGCTATCTGGAAAGCTTCATGAAGACCCCTTCTTCCCCATCGATTCCCCTGATCTCAGGTGTCGTGATCGCCTTGGTGGGAGTGGCGCTTGGCATCGCGGGCGCATGGCTGGTCGGGTTGGGCGGGAGTTGGTACCACCTGGGCGCAGCCCTGGCTTTGCTGGCAGTGGGTGGGCTCTTGATGCGTCGCTCCGCCATGGCAACTTGGGTCATGGCAACCCTGCTTGTGGGGACGCTGGCATGGGCGCTGTGGGAAGTGGGACTGGACTGGTGGCCGCTCGCCGCGCGGTTGGGCTTTCTCTTTCTGTTGGGCGTCTATGTAGGCGGCCCATGGACCGTGCATTCATTGCGCGTTGCCGGAGCGACCGGCCACGACGGCGCCGGCAAGCAGCGGCGCGCTTCGTGGAAGCAAGGGGGCGGCCTCGCGCTGAGTGCGGCCCTTGCCGTGAGCGCTGCAGCCATGCTGGCTTCCTGGACCAGAGACATGCATGCGATCGAGGGCGTCTTGCCAGTCGGCCAGTCACAACCGTCCGGCACCAGTATCCTGCCCGCTGGCGAATGGCACGCCTACGGGCGTACCGGCTACGGCCAGCGCTTTTCGCCGCTGACTCAGATCACGCCGGCCAACGTCTCGAAACTGAAGATGGCCTGGCAGGTCCGAACCGGTGACATGCGCGGGCAGCCCGGTGACCCGGAGGAGACGACCTATGAAGTCACTCCGCTGAAGGTGGGAGACCGCCTCTACCTCTGCAATCCCCATCAGTCGGTAATCGCTGGATGCGACCACGGGAGCGGAAGTCTGGCGCTACGCCCCAGAGATCAAGGGCGCTCTGGCGCTGCTGCATCTCACCTGCCGCGGGCTTTCATACCAGCCTCCAAACACATCCGCAGACAACGCAGCGGCCGTGCCGACCGCTTCGCCTTCCGAGCCACCGCTCCCCGTCGCGACCGCGCGCGGCGCCGTGTCGGAAGTCTGCGCCCATGGGAAGCTCTTCATGCCCACAGCCGAAGGTCGCCTGATTGCCTTGAACCCCGACAACGGCGCCGTGTGCAGTGCGTTCGGCGACGGCAAGGGCCAGATCAACCTTTGGGCACATATGCCCAATCCGCGGCCCGGCTCGTACTACTCCACCTCCCCGGTCGTGGTCACACGGAAGTTGGTGATCGTCGGCGGGACGGTCCTTGACAACGTATCAACACACGAGCAGTCCGGTGTGATCCGGACCTTCGACGTAGACACCGGCGCGTTGGTCTGGAACTGGGATTCCGGCAATCCGGAGGCGACCGCACCGATTGCGCCTGGCGAGAGCTATACAGTCAATTCACCCAATAGCTGGTCAATCTCGAGTGTCGACGAGGCGCTCGGCATGGTCTACGTTCCGATGGGTAATCAGCCACCGGATCAATGGGGCGGCCGGCGCAGCGCCGCGGTGGAAAAGTACTCGTCATCGGTGGTCGCGCTCGATCTTGCGACCGGGCAAGTGCGATGGGTCTTTCAGACCGTCCACCACGACCTCTGGGACTACGACGTCCCCTCCCAGCCCGGCTTGATCGACCTCACGATCAACGGTGCCACGGTGCCGGCCCTGGTGCAGCCCACCAAACAGGGCGAGTTGTTCGTGCTCGACCGGCGAACCGGCAAGCCCATCAATCCGGTATCGGAAGTGGCGGCGCCACAAGGCGCGGCGACCGGTGACCGGACCGCGCCGACGCAGCCGAAGACCGCACTGTCCTTCGATCCACCCAGGTTGAGCGGGCGCGATATGTGGGGCGCCACGATGTTCGACCAGCTTGCCTGCCGCATCGCGTTCCATCGTCTGCGCTACGAAGGTCGCTTCACCCCGCCTTCGACCCAGGGCTCCTTGATCTACCCAGGCAACTTCGGTGTGTTCAATTGGGGCAGTGTCGCGGTGGACCCCCAGCGCCAAGTCGCATTCACGACCCCGACCTACCTCGCTTTCGTGTCGAAGCTCGTTCCGAGACCGAACGACGAGGCGCTCGTGGTGCAGACCGAGGGGCCGCCGAGAGGGGCCTTGCCGGCGCTCAACGAGAACTTCGGCGCGCCCTTTGCCGTGGCGCTCAGCCCTTTCACATCGCCGCTCGGATTTCCCTGTACAGCACCCCCCTGGGGCTACGTCGCCGGCGCCGATCTCGCAAGCGGGAGGATAGTCTGGAAGCACCGCAACGGGACTGTCCGCGATCTTGCGCCGATCCCATTGCCGTTCCGCATGGGCGTGCCGAACATCGGTGGCCCCATCATGACTGCAGGTGGCGTAGCTTTTCTCTCAGGGACGCTTGACGACTACGTGCGCGGCTATGACGTCGGCAATGGCCGGCAGTTGTGGGAAAGCCGGCTTCCTGCCGGCGGCCAAGCCACGCCGATGACCTACACCGGGTCCGACGGCCGGCAGTACCTCCTGGTGGTGGCCGGAGGCCATGGATCCACCCACACCAAGGCGGGCGACTACGTCATTGCGTATGCGCTTCCTGAATGAAGCAAGGTTGTCCATGCCGAGCCCGACGAGCAAGACCTTCATCACCAGCCGCTGGGTCTCGTATCGCTGACCGAGAACCTGATGATGGTGGTCATGGGCATCTGGGTGGACGTGAATCTTGCCATGCATTTGGCCTGATGAATCAAAAAGCAGACTTCCGCTCCCACCTTCGCAGCCAAATGTCCAGCTGGCGAACTCGCCTTGTTCGGGCTGCCATCGATGCCGGAGTCGGAAACCCGATCGCGCAGGCCACCCAACCCGGCCTTGGACCTCCACTGATCGCGCTCGGCATGGCGGCATTCCTTGCAGCCGTGACACGCGCTCCGTTGACGGCGTTCATCATCGTGATGGAGATGGTCGACGGCCATGCGATGGTTCTGAGCCTGATGGCCGCAGCGATGCTGGCGACGCTGGTGTCGCGCATGATCACGCGGCCTCTCTATGACTCGCTGGCTGACCACATGGTCGCAGTCGCGGGATGCGGTGGCAGAAGATCTGCCCATGCCGATCTGCCAGCGGTTGCTGCCACAACCTCGCGCCATCCGGTCGAGCCACGCTCATGACCGCCAGATTCCGAAAACTCATGGATCAACTGGGCGAGGCATTCTGGCTCGTGCCAGGCGCGATGGTGCTGGCCGGCATCCTGTTGGCCGTGGCCTTGCTGGAAGTTGATCGGGGAGGGCGGCTCCCGGCATGGGTCGCCGAAAGCAACTGGCTGTACAACGGAGGGGGGACGGGCGCTCGCACCTTGCTGGGCGCCATCGCGGCGTCGACCATCGGCGTGGCAGGCACCGTCTTTTCGATCACCATCGCAGCGCTGTCGCTGGCGGCCGGACAGATGGGGCCACGGCTATTGCCCAATTTCACGCGCGATCGCGGTGTACAGGTCACGTTGGGCGCGTATCTCGGCACCTTTTCCTATGCATTGATGGTCCTTCGCAGCGTCAGGACGCAGGAGGAGGGGCCCTTCACGCCCCATCTGGCCCTGAGCTTCGGAATCCTCCTGGCTTTCGCCTGCGTCGGGACGCTGGTGTACTTCGTTGGCCACATGGCCAATCGCATCAACGTCGACACGGTTGTGGATTTGGTGAGCGACGACATTCGTGCCGCCATGAAGGCCACGATCACGGACGAGGCGCAGCCCGCACCTCCGTCGGCAGATTTCTGGGCCAACGCCTCCACCATCGTCGATGCACGACGCGGCTACCTGCAACAGTTCGACGAAGCGGGTCTTGCCGACTGGGCGTCCGAACACGGAACGGCGATTCGACTCCTCGCGCGCAGGGGCGACTATGTCTTTCCAGGCGCACCGGTCGCCCTGATGTCGGTGCAGGTGGCCGAAGCGGAAGACGCAGTGCGCCGTGCCACCGCGCTGGGGGCAGCGCGCGGCAGCGTCGGTGACCTGGAGTACGCGGTTCGCCAATTGGTGGAGGTGGCCGTCCGAGCGCTGTCTCCGGGCATCAACGACCCCCATACCGCCATGAGCGTGCTTGATCGACTGGGCGCCGCGCTGTGCGACCTCGCGGGCGCCAACCTGCCGAGCGGTGTGACCCTTCGTGGCGATGAAGTCGTGCTCGTCGTGCCGAGCGCCACCTACGGCAGCCTGGCCGACGTCATGTTCCACATGATTCGCCAGAACGCGGCGGGCAGCACAGCCGTGATGATCCGATTGCTGGATGTACTCACCGCGGTGATTGCCTGCGAAAGCGACCAGGACCGCCGCGCGGTTCTATTGCGCCATGCCGATCTGGTCTGGACCGACGCACAGCGCGACATCGCCAATGAAGGGGATCGGGCTGACGTGGGCCGCCGTCATGCGACGCTACGCCGGACGGTGACCCATGGTGCACTTGGCGCGATCGTCGCAAGCATCCCGTAAGCCGCCCGTCTGACGACCCATGCTCGACATTGCCGCCATCTGCCTCGTGGTCACGGCCTTGCTTGCCTACCTGAATCATCGGTTCATCCGGTTGCCAACGGCCATCGGCGTGATGGCCATCGCGCTCGGAATTTCGCTGTCGATGTTCGGTCTGGACACGCTCCGCTTAGACCAGGGGCTGCGGCGCTACGAGGAGTCGTTCCTGCGATCGATCGACTTCTCCGACGTCATGATGCAGGGAATCTCAGCGGCAGATCGCCGCCCTCGCGCTCGCTGCAACCCTGCTCTCGGCCATGGTCGTCGGCTTCGGCATGTGGGCGGTGCTCCCTCTCATCGACGTCAAGCTCTCATTGTTGTACTGCCTGCTTTTCGGGGCGCTGATCTCGCCGACCGATCCGATCGCTGCCATGGGGATCCTCCGCTCGGCTGGCGCCCCCAAGAACCTGGAACTCGTGATCGCGGGCGTGTCGCTCTTCAGCGACGGCGTGGGCGTGGTGATCTTCGCCCTGCTGCTGGGCATACTCGCGAGCGGAACGGCCCTGACGGTTCCGGGAGCCGCGGGGCTCTTGCTGCGGGAAGCGGGCGGCGGCATTGCCTTTGGTCTGGCGCTGGGCTATGTCACGTTCCGATTGCTGCGCAGCATCGATCACTACCAGGTGGAGGTGTTGCTCACGCTCGCGGCCGTGATGGGGGGCTATGCCTTGGCCAGGCATCTGGAAGTGTCGGGGCCGTTGGCGATGGTCGTCTGCGGTCTCATGATCGGCAACGACGGCCGGGAACTGGCCATGTCCACCCTGGCGACTCGATGGCTGACTGTCGGTCTTCCGGTTGCTGCCGCCAGCGCGCAGTTCGGTCTGCCACCCGGCTCGTCCCGAGTGCTCAACTGGGGCGGTCTGCGTGCCGGCATTTCGGTGGCATTGGCCCTCTCGCTGCCGGTCGGCGCCGAGCGCGAGATCATCCTCGCGCTGACCTATTGCGTCGTGGCGTTTTCAATCCTGGTCCAGGGAATGACCATCGGCCGCGCCGGCCGGGCTGCGATCGGCGGCGCCAACTGAGCGCGCTCAGCGCGACAGACTGCGTGGACCCCCGTGAAGGACCAGTGTCTCTCAATATCACTCATGCCATGATCTATCTGTGCGAGTGCGAAGCACAACGATCTCGCGCTCATCGTTCAAGAAAGCTGCTGGGATGCCCGGGAAGGGCACCCCGCTCAAAGCCTCGGAGCAATGTGGCCAGACGACCGACCGAAAGAGAGACAATCGCAAGCACGTTGACAGACTTGGTGTTGCAGCGATGCATTGCCGGGAACGCTTCCAAGACGTCCCGAACCGCTCTGCAATGCACGGCGCCTGTCAGCGAGCGACCTTACGTCAGGCGCGGCATTGACGCCCTGATAGACATCGGCATCTTGTCGATGAGCGGTGAAAGCGTCGGATTCACGCCGGCGGGGAACGTCTTCCTGGCCTATGGGTCGAGCGTGAGGGACCAATCTGCCACGTTGGAAGAGGATGTTCGTGGTCATGCCACGCTCACCGCGCTGCTGACCAACATCGAGGCCGACCCTCGCCTCGCCTTGCCCCAGCCGCCCGAAGAAATTCAGACCCTGCCTTCGCGCCTCGAAGGCATGCGCAAGCCGGTACGAACCCGATTCCTCACCGCGTGGATCGTGTTGTTCGCGACTGCGCTCCTCGCATGCGCCGTCAACATCATGCGGTGAAGGTGCGACGATCGACGCCGCCAAGTCAGCGATTAGGGGTCTCTGCTTTGTCGAGGTGTTCCAGGGTTGCCGTCGCTTCGCTCGGATCGCGCAGCCGAAATGCCGGCGCCGAACCATCCTTGGCCTGTCCTGCGTACCCGGTGAGCTGAGGGTAGGGGATCTCGATGCGCTCGACGTCGAACGCCGCCTTCAGCCTTCTCAGGAACTCGCGTCGCACAGTCCACTGCTGAAGCGGCGTCACCTTGCAGCGGCACTTGATGACGACGGCGCTGTCGTCGAGACGATCAACCCCGGCCATCTCGAGGTCGCCGAGTATGCGCACCGCAAATGCAGGATCGATGCGCAATCTGGCACCTACAGCCTCCATGACCGCGATAACTTCGTCGACGTTTTCGCGGTACGACACGCCGACGTCCACGACCGCGTGCGCAAACGAGCGCGACATGTTGGTGACGCTCGTGATCAGCCCATTGGGCACGAAGTGCACGTTGCCGTCATAGTCCCTGAGTCGAACATGCCGCAGGGTGATGTCCTCGACCGAGCCGCCAAGACCAGCGATCGTCACGACGTCGCCCGCGCGGATCTGGTCCTCGAACAGGATGAAGAAGCCCGTGAAGTAGTCCTTGACCAGGCTCTGGGCACCGAAGCCGACAGCCAGGCCGACCACGCCCGCGGCCCCCAGGATCGGGGCGAGTGAAACCCCGACTTCGGCCAGAACCAGCATCACGGCCACGGCGCCGATCACCAGAGCGATGAGGTAGCGGATGACCCGTCCGAGCGTTTCGGCGCGCCTCGCGCCGTCGGACCCGTCAAGCCTGCCTTCGACCCTCAGGCGAACCAGGCGCACCGCCTTTTGAAGCGTCGCGATGGCGATCCAGGCGGCAACCACGATCAGCAAGATCCGAAGTGCGGAAAGGGCAGGGGCGCTCCATCGATCCCAGTCGATGCTGTCAAGAATTTCCATCAGATGTTCCATGCGCAGGAGTCAACGCGACTTCAGTTCACTTCTCCCCGCAGATAAGGCTCCGGGTCGACGGCGATTCCCAGTTTTCGAATCTCGAAGTGAAGCGCGACCCTGTCTCGGCCACTCTTGCCCATCTCGGCGATGGGCTGTCCCTGGCGCACGACCTCGTTCTCGCCGACCAGCGAACGTTCGATGTGGGCGTACGCGGTAATGAAGGTTTCGTCATGCTTGAGGATCACCATCTTGCCGTAGGCGGGCAGTGCGCTCGTGACGATGACGACGCGCCCGTCGCGCGCTGCCAATACCGGATCGCCAGGTCGACCCTCGATGTCGATCCCCTTGTTGAGGCGGCCATCGAAGTGCGAAATGGTCGCGCCGCGTGCCGGGTGCGCGAAGCTGGCTTGCGGCACCGGCCGCTGGGGAGCCGGCGCGACAGGCATCGGTGTCTGCATCGGCGTCGCCGTCGAGCCAGAGGGGGAGGCGCCTTCAGCGGCACGGACGTACCGCAAGCGCAGAGCAGCGCAAGGGTCATCAGCGCGCCGCCGCGCGTGAAATGGTCGAGCATCGCTTGTTCCTGACGAGTGCAGGGGACGTCTTTGACTGCGGTCATCATCATCCCTCTTCGACGAACGCTTCCTCGCGCTTGGATTTCACCGCAGGCAGAAGGACGATCGTGAGCAGGATGGCTGCCGCCACCAGCAGGCCGGCCGAAATCGGACGCGTGACCAGAACGCTCCAGTCGCCACGCGAGAGCAGCAGGGCGCGCCGCAGGTTCTCCTCCATCATCGGACCGAGGATCAAGCCCAGGAGCAGCGGCGCAGGCTCGCAGCCAAGCTTGAGGAAGGCATAGCCGACGATTCCGAAGAAGCCGACCATCCAGACGTCGAAGGTGTTGTTGTTGGTCGAATAGACGCCGATCGCGCAGAACAGGACGATCGCCGGAAAGAGCCAGCGATAGGGAATGGAGAGCAGCTTGATCCAGATCCCGATCAAGGGCAGGTTCAGGATGATCAGCATCAGGTTGCCGATCCACATCGAGGCGATCAAGCCCCAGAACAACTCCGGATTGCTGGTCATGACCTGGGGACCGGGCTGGATGTTGTGGATGGTCATCGCACCCACCATCAGCGCCATCACGGGATTGCCCGGGATACCGAGCGTCAGGAGCGGTATGAAAGAGGTCTGCGCACCCGCGTTGTTTGCCGACTCGGGCCCCGCGACGCCGCGGATGTTGCCCTTGCCGAACGGAATCTCCCCCGGCTTGAGTCTGAGCTTCTTCTCGAGCGTATAGGACGCGAATGCCGACAGCAGCGACCCGCCGCCCGGAAGAATCCCGAGCGAACAGCCCAGCGCGGTCCCGCGCAGGACGGCGGGCACCATGTTCTTGAAGTCCTCCTTGGTCGGCATGAGGCCGTGGAGTTCGGCCGTGAACACCTGGCGTTCCTCCTCGCTCTGGGAGAGGTTCGCGATGATCTCGCCATAGCCGAAGATGCCCATGGCGATGGCGATGAAGCTGATGCCGTCGGTGAGTTCCGGGATGTCGAAACTGTAGCGTGCGACGCCCGAATTGACGTCGGTGCCGACCAGTCCGAGCAGCAGTCCGAGCATGATCATGCAGATCGCCTTGAGCAGCGAACCCGAAGCCAGCACCACGGCGCCGATCAGACCCAGCACCATCAACGAGAAGTATTCCGCGGGCCCGAACTTGAAGGCGAGTTCGGTCAGGGGTGGCGCAAACGCGGCGAGGACCAAGGTCCCCACGCAACCCGCGAAGAAGGATCCGAGGCCTGCGGCGGCAAGCGCGGGGCCTCCTCGACCCTGCTTGGCCATCTGGTGACCGTCGATCACCGTCACCACGGACGAGGATTCCCCAGGAAGGTTGACCAGGATGGCGGTGGTCGAGCCGCCGTACTGCGAGCCGTAGTAGATGCCCGCCAGCATGATCAGGGCGGCCACCGGCGGCAATGCATACGTGGCCGGCAGCAGCATCGCGATGGTCGCGACAGGACCGATGCCCGGCAGCACGCCGATCAGCGTGCCGAGCAAGCAGCCGATGAAGGCATAGATGAGATTCTGAAACGTGAAGGCCGCTTCAAAGCCGATGGAAAGGTTGTGAATCAGGTCCATGGTTGCTTCCGTCAGCCCGTGATGAAGGTGGGCCAGACCTGGAACTGCAGACTCAGGCCGATGATGAAGGTCAGGTAGCTTCCGATGGCCAGGATCGTGCCCAGTATCAGCGCCGACTTAAGCGAAAAGCGCGTGCCCGCAAGGCTTGAGACGACCACCAGCGCGTAGATGGCCACCAGCAGGCCCATCGCCGGGACCCCGATGCTGGGCAGGCCGCCCAGCAGGACGCCGAACACGAGGTTGGAGCCAATGATCAACGCGAGCGGCTTCCACGCGATGCGTCCGACCGGATCGCCTCCGGGTGCGCCAGAGCCAGCGGTGAGTGCGCCGAGCATCACCACGCCGCCGCCGATCGCGAGCATCGTGCCCAGAAGGAGGGGAAAGTACCCCGGCCCCATGCGCGCACCGCTGCCGATGGTGTAGTTGGTCGCGCCGAGGGCGAACGCAAGCCCTACGCAGGTGAACATGAGACCGGACAGGAAATCCTTCTGGCTTTTGATTTTCATGGGAGATCGGGGGGAATGGAGGAGGTTGGAAGGCGCCGATTCATCGACACGTCCCTTGCAGGACAGCCACACGCGGTCAGGCCACAGTCAGGTATGTCATAGTATGACAGACGTTGTATCACGCTGTGAGGGATTACCCTCCTAGCCGCGAAAGCCGCGGACCGCGGCAAGCGCAGGTGTTCTTCTTGAGCGAGCCGTGGTTCACGGGGCGCTCCTGATGGGAGCCGCGATGTCCACGGTCATGTCGGTCCTCACGTCGAGCATGTATCCGAGCCGAGCGTCAACGGGCGCGCCCGCGTCGGGGCCACGGCGGCGCGGCGCCGGGAAGTTGAGGTGAAGGTGTGCTGAATTCGCGGCGTCGAGTGACGCAGGAATGCCGGACCGTTTGCGTCTCGCGCGTTTGCCCTGGGAGCGGGAACCTTTCTGAGCCATCGACATCACGAGAAGAGTCGCGCCTTCAGGCGCTGCGTCTGATCTGCAGCCTGTGGCGTGCGTTCGACCTTGGAAGGACCGAAATGACACAGCCTGTGGATTTGCTTGCCGACATCGATCCGGATCGCATCTTCAGGGAATTGGCTGTCCAATACCGCCTGCTGGCCGACAGTGAGGCCGGGGTAAGCGACGATCTTTGGAGCTACACAATGGCCGTGGTTGCGCTTTGCGCAAGGATTGCCGACGCCCACACTGATCTGGAGCGGGGCGGGACGGCCGGGTCATCAGTTCGCGCAGCGCTGCTTGACTATCGAATTCGCTAGTTGGCCAGTAGATCGTTTCGCGGAAGGAGCGGCGAATCTCTGGCCGGTCTCGGTGACCCTGGCCGTTGGCGCGGTGCAGGCCTCCCGTAGGCCATGCAATACTCGGCAGCGCTGTTACATTCGTGCATTCACCCAGCCAATTGCCATGCCGACTCCCCCAAGTGACGCCGAGAAGCAGCGCTTCGAGGCCCTTTCAGACTTCCGATTCAGACTGCGAAGCTTCCTGAGGTTCAGCGAAGATGCCGCTCGCGCTGAAGGCATCACTGTCCTGCAATATCAACTCATGTTGCATACCCAGGGCTTCCCGGGTAGGAACTGGGCGACGATCGGCGAGATCGCCGAGCGACTCCAGGCTCAACCGCATGGCGTCGTCGCCCTGGTGACCCGCTGCGAGGAGGCTGGCCTGGTCAAGCGCAAGACCAGCAAGGTCGATCGTCGACAGGTCGAGGTCCACCTGTTGGCCGCTGGACGCAGGAAGCTCGCCACGCTCGCCACTCAACACGCCGACCAACTCGATGCGCTCGCTCTGGCAGTCCGGCTGGCGAGCCGGATTCAGGATTGACGGACGACGAAGGGTTCGCCTCCGACGACTGCTCTGGACTTTATGTCACGTTGTGATTAAAGTGCCTTGTTTCTGGCGGCGAGGGCTACGAGAGAAGGTGCGCATCCGCCTGCCGCAAATCAGAGGCAACCGCATGAATGGATCTTCCTCACTTGCTTCTTCAGACGACTTGGTCATGGACGCGCTGAAGCTCGCGCTGTGGTGGTTGGCGACCGACCCAAGACGCCATGGAGAGGATTCCGAGCGGCACGTTTGTGCACAAGCCGACCTGCGAATTCGCGAAGCCATGGCGGTTCGACGACTCGAACGAGCTCGCTCCCGGTCGACATACTCCCCCACCGAGTCCTGATCCCAGGTCGCCATACTTGAGAGCTTCGTCACTCTGGCGAAGGCATCACTGTTTGAAATACATGAATCTTCGTTACTCTTCACTGTCCTTGTGCTTCGCGCTGTTCGCCACGTGCTCCTTCGCTGCGCCCAGCGATTCCGACATCGCGGATCGCTACCTCGATCTGAACGCTTGCATGGATCAGGCCATGGGAAAAGGGTGGCAGCGTCGATATGACATTCATATGTCGACGAACCGCTGGGGCGCATCGGAGGCAAGTCCTGCGGACCTTGACTCTGCGCCCCAAGCCGTGCGCGTAACCGCGCTCCGATGCCGCCGTGAGACGACTCCCGCCCCCCACTCACCGCCGTTCAGCCAGTAAAGGCGCGACGCCCGCAGCACTGCCTCGGTCGGCCCCGAGCCTCGGAGCCCTGCGCGCGCCCTCGCGCGGCAGGACGGTTCCATGCTGGCGACGAACCGAAAAGCAACCGCAATCAGTCCGATCCCGGCCCGCGCACCCGGGAGCAGTCGGCGCCGTTGCGCCCCGCCGTTGTCGACACAGCGCGACCTGCCTCGTCAGGAGTGCTGGCCTCCGACCTGTTGCGACCACAGGAACAACGCCTTTGCCGGCAGGCCTTCACTGTCGACTACCGTCTTTCAGGGTCTTTCCGTCGAACGTTGCATCGACGTCGTAGTGACCCGGGGAAAGCCGGGCCAGGACAAACGGTCCAGTCGATACGGTCTGCAGCAGCGCATGACCCCTGGCATCTCGAATCACGACGTTGACATCGGCCGCGAAGTCGGCGCCATGCCGGTCCTTCGTGGCGGATTCGAGCGTCAGCGGCCATTTGGGGCTCGCTTTCTCGATCGCCCTGGATTCTTCCCGGCCGATGCCGCGGCTCATGAACTCGACCGCACCGGCCTTCTAGACCGGTGGCGACGTGGTGGYGCTCGCATAGGCGGCGCCCAACGCCAGCGGTCCCAGTGCCGCTGCGATGGCGACGGCGGTCATGTTGAACTTTGCTCTCATCTCGTTTCTCCTTTCCCGTAGTGGAGCAACGAAGTCATGCAATGCGTTGCTCCAGGCACTGCCTTGCGTGCGCGTCCTTCGTCAGCCGATGGGAACAGGCACAAAGATCTTGTTTCCGTCGCGCTGGATCAGCAGCGCCACCGCCTTGCTTGACTTCGTGACCAGATCGCGCACTTGGGCGGGGCTGTTGACCGGGTTTTGGTCGACGGCCACGAGCACGTCGCCTGGAAGTACACCGGCGAGTGCCGCGGGCCCATGGACGTCCTCGATGAACAGGCCGCCGCTTACCCCGGCTTCGCGCCGCTCCTGCGGCTGCAGCGGGCGCAAGGCGAGTCCAAGGTCACCCTTGGCGCCTGAGATGCCGGAGTTCACAAGGCTGGCGGCCTTGCCACCAGCATCGCCAAGAGTGACCGTGACGTGTTCGCGGCTGCCCTGGCGATAGACGTCGAGCGCAGCTTTGTCGCCGGGGCTGGCCATTCCTATCAGCGCGGGGAGATCGCCGGACGAGACGATGGGCTGTCCGTTCACCTTGACGATCACGTCGCCAGCCTTGAGCCCCGCATGGTCGGCGGGGCCGCCCTTGACGACGTTCGAGACCAGCGCGCCTTCGGGCCTGTCGAGCTTGAACGAGTCGGCCAGCGTTTGATTCACCTCCTGGACGGTGACACCGAGAAGGGCGTGTGTGGCCTTTCCCGTGGCGACGATCTGGTCCTTCACGCGTGTCGCCACCTCGATCGGAATCGCGAACGAGAGACCTTGGAAGCCTCCGCTTCCGGTGAATATCTGCGACGTGATTCCGACGACCTCGCCGCGCGAGTCGATCAAGGGCCCGCCCGAGTTGCCGGGATTGACGGCCGCGTCCGTCTGGATGAAGGGAACGTAGCCATCGCCCGGAAGCGCGCGTCCCTTGGCACTGACGACGCCGGCACTCACGCTATTGGCAAAGCCAAAGGGCGAACCAATTGCCAGGACCCACTGACCAACTTTCAGGTCACGCGAATTGCCAATGCTCAACGTCGGCAGATTCCGAGCGTCGATCTTGAGCACGGCGACATCCGTCTTCGGGTCGACGCCCAGCACCTTGGCCTTGAATTCGCGTCGGTCGGTCAGCTTGACCACAACTTCCTGGGCATCGCGCACGACGTGCGCGTTGGTGAGGATCACGCCGTTGCTGCTGACGATGAACCCCGAACCCAGGCCATGGGAAGGGATTTCGGTCTGACCGGGAAGCGAGCCGCCCGGGGCTTCGAACCGCCTGAAGAACTCGAGGAAGGGGTCGTTGAGATCCAGGGGCGGAAAGCCGTGACGAGGCAGGTTGGGGCCGTCGTGCTTGCGATCGGCGACTTGCCTGCTGCCGCTGACGGTGATGTTGACGACCGCGCCGCCGCAGCGCTCGACAATCTGAGAGAAGTCGCGAGTCACTGCCGGGCTGCCGGCCGCCGCGGACGAGGCGCTTGGTGCCGCGCCGGGCGCTATCGTCTGCGCATGCGTTCCGCAAGCGCTCAGCGCGCTTGCCGCGACAAGCGCAAGGACAAAACGGGAAGGGGCCTTCGAGGGAATGCTCATGATGTCTCCCGGCAGAACTTATGACCTTCAAAAGGCTAGACCCGAAGCCTTAAGCGGCTCTTAATGCAACTGCTGCGCGCGCAGGCTTGCGTTTGCGTTCTCGTTTGCGCATTAGGTCGGCAATCGTTACCTCGTTGGGCATCGGCGCCGAAGGAAGCACCGAAAAGACGAGATCACCGCTGCAGAGGCGGCGATCTCCAGCTTCGATCTCAAAGAAGCGAGCAGGCCGAAGCACGGCTAGCCATGCTCCATCTCGATCAGTAGGCAATGCCTTCGACCGCCTTGGCGCGCCCGCCCGCGGTCGACGCGTGCCGCAGCGCCTGCGTGATCACGCTCGAGGCGACCGTCGCGAAATAGCGCGCACCCCATTGTCCGTACCTTGCTTCGTCCTCGGGCGTCAGGGCGATGATGCCGGCGCAGATGCCGGCATTCGAGACCGCGCGCAGCGCTCGCTCGATCGCTGCTTCGACTGCGGGCGACTTCCAGTCGTTGCCGAAGCCCATCGAATGCGCGAGGTCGTTGGGGCCGACGAAGACCGCATCGACGCCGGGGACCGCCGCGATCTCGGCCGCCTGATCCACGGCCTCGGGTGTCTCGATCATCACGATCAGCGCGATCCCCTCGTTGCTTCGCTGCGTGTGGGCGGCGCCGGCGAACGCGCCGTAGCCCGCGGCGCGCGAGCTGAACGCGCTGCCGCGGCGCCCGACGCCCGGGTAGCGCACCTGTTGCACCAGGTCGCGCGCCTCATCGGCGCTTTCGACCATCGGGATCTGCACTGCGCTTGCCCCCATGTCGAGCACGCGCGCGATGTCCTGGCGCAGGCAGCGCACCACGGGCACGATGCCGCTCGCGCGCGCGGCGCGCAGCATGTGTTCGGTGGTCTCGTGGCCCGCGCTGCCGTGCTCGTTGTCGATCACGACGAAGTCGAAGCCGGCATAGCCGCACATCTCGACGATGGCAGCGCTGGGCAGTGAATTGAAGATCGCGCGCAAGGGTCGGCCGCTGCGCAGCATGGCCGGCAGGCGCGTGTCGAGAGGATGACGGATGTCCATGGTGTGTACTTGTCGGGTGGGTCAGTGGATGTCGTCGGCCGCGCACATCGCCCGCTCGAGCGCAGCGATGTCGAAGGAGCCGCTGCGCGCGGCCGCCAGCAACGGCGCCTCCTTGCGCTGGACGAGGTCGATGCAGCCCGGCAGCGCGTGCAGGTGTTCGGGCGCGATCCGGACCGCACCGTGGCGGTCGGCGTGGACCAGGTCGCCATTCGCGATGCACAAGCCGAACACTTCGACAGGCTCGCCGATGTCCACCACGTGCACGAAAGCATGCGAAGGACCGACGCTGCCCGCCAGGATCGGAAAGTCTGGCGCCAGATCGCCGAGGTCGCGCACCGAGCCGTCGGTCAGGACGCCCGCGACGCCCAGCGCCTGATGCACCGCCGAGTTGACCTCGCCCCAGAACGATCCGGTGCCGCGGCGCTCGTCGAGGTCCTGCATCACGACGAGGGTCGGCAGGCCCGGCGTCGGCGCGACATGGCGGTAGTAGTCGAGCCGCAGCCGGTGCAGTTCCGCGGCTGGAAGCGAGGAGGGCGCCGCGGCGCGGATGCGCGCGGTGCGCGCGAAGCCGAGCATGGGCGCCAGCGGTTGCGGCGCCGCGACCAGCGTGCCGTAGGTGAAGCCGTGCGCGCTGCGCCTGCCTATGGCGAGTTCGAGCGCATTGCAGATCGTCGGCGTGTCGACCGAGCGCAGCTTGCAGATCAATTCGGCGGTGAGCATCGTCCAACTAGTCGATCGTGATGTTGTTGGTCTTGATCAGCTCGGAAAACTTGACAGTCTCCGCCTGGATGAACTTGCGGAATGCCTCCGGCGTCATCGGCTTGGGCGTGAAGCCCTGGCCCGCCAGGCGGTTCGTGACCGCCGGCGATTCGAGCACTGAAACCACTTCCTTGTTGAGCCAGTTCACCACTGCGGGCGGCGTGTTGGCGGGTGCGAGCAGGCCGAGCCAGGTCACGGCCTCGAAGCCGGGCACGCCCGATTCCGCGAGCGTCGGCAGCTCGGGCTGCAACGGCGAGCGGGCGAGGCTGGTCACGGCGAGCGCCTTGGCCTGGCCGTTCTTCGCGAAGGCGAGCGCCGTCGTCATGTTGTCGAACTGCATGTCGATCTGGTTGCCGGCAAGGTCGACCAGCGACTGGCTGCTGCCCTTGTACGGCACATGCACGGCCTTGGCGCCGATGCGGTTGAGCATCATGAGGGTGGTCAGGTGCTGCGAGGTCCCGTTGCCGCTGGTGCCGTAGGACAGCGCATCCGGCTTGGCCTTGAGCAGCGCGATCAGCTCCTTCACGTTGTGCGCGCCCGACTTGTTGCTGGCGAGCAGCACCAGCGGCGTGCTCGCCAGCTGGGTGACCGGCGCGAAGTCCCTGTCCACGTCGTAGCTGATCTTCTTGAGCAACGTCGGGTTGACGGACAGCGCGGTCTGGGTGCCGAGCAGCAGCGTGTACCCGTCGGGCTTCGCGCGCGCGACGAATTCGGTGCCGATGCCACCGCCCGCGCCGGCCTTGTTGTCCACCACGACCGCCGTGCCCCAGCGCTTGCCAAGCTCGTCGGCGACCAGACGCGCCACGATGTCGGTGGCGCCGCCGGCCGCAAAGGGCACGACGATCACCACGCGGCCGGTCGCCGGATAACCACCCGGGCCAGCGGCCGCGGGCGCAGCCTGTGCGATGGCGGCGCCGCCGAACGCCAGCGCCGAAAGTGCCGCGGCCGCACGCCGCAGCAGGGCGCCGCGGGTGAGCGGCGGGAAAGGAGTTCTGTTCTTCATGTCGATGGGTCCGGGTGGGATGGTTTCATTCGGCCTGGATGCTGGCTTCCTGGATCACCTTGCCCCATTTCGCGATTTCGGCGCGCTGGAACGCAGTGAAGGCCTCGGAGGCGCGCCCGTCGGGCTCGACGCCGAGCTTGCGCAGCTTCTCCTGCACATCGGGCAGCGCGACGATCGCAGCGATCTCGCGGCTCAGGCGGTCGACGATCGGCTTCGGCGTTCCTGCCGGCGCGAACACGCCTTGCCACGATTGCATCTCGAAATCGGACACGCCGGCTTCGGCCAGCGTGGGCACGCCCGGCAAGCTGGCCAGGCGCCGGCTCGAGGTCACGCCGAGCACCTTCACGCGCTGGCCGTCGATCATCGGCCGCGCCGCCGCGACGGTCTCGAACACCATGTCGATCTGGCCGCCGATCAGGTCCACCATCGCCTGCGAGCCGCCCTTGTAGATGATCTGGCGCATGCGGGTGTGGGTGATGCTTTGGAAGAGCTGGCCCGACAGGTGCTGCGAGGTGCCGGCGCCCGCGGTGCCGTAGGTCAGGCTGTCGGGCCTGGCCTTGAGTTCGGCCACAATCTGCGCCACCGAGTTGAAGCGGCTGCCCGCCGGTACCACCAGCACATTGCTGACTATGCCGACCAGGTTCACCGGCACGAAGTCGCTGACAGGCTCGTAGCCCAGGTTCTTGTTGAAGAAGGGGTTGACCGCGTGGGTGGTGATGGTGCCGCCCATCAGCGTGTAGCCATCGGGCGCCGAGCGAGCGACCGACTGCGTGCCGACGATGCCCGAGACGCCCGGCTTGTTCTCGATCACCACGGGCTGGCCGATTCGCTCGCCCAGATGCTGCGCCACCAGCCGCGCCACGCCGTCGGAGACGCCGCCGGCCGAGAAGGGCACCACGTACTTGATCGGCTTGGTCGGCCAGGCGGGGGCCTGCTGCGCATGGGCCGATGCCGGGACGGCGGCCAGCGCCACCAAGGCCAGGCCGGCCACGGCGAATGCGCGGATGCGTGGGATCATCAAAAGTCTCCTGCTCGAATGTATGAAAGATGAAAGAGCGCGAGCCGACTCAGCCGGCCGCACGCACCGAGTCGCGCTCGACGACGCGGCATGGAATCACGACGTTCCGAGGGTGCGTACCCTCGCGCATCTGCTCGTGCAGCAACTCGACGGTGGCCTCGACCATGTCCTCGACGCTCTGCACCACGGTCGTGAGCCGATAGGCGCCCCACGACGCCTGCGGCACGTCGTCGAAGCCGACCACGCTGACGTCCTCGGGCACGCGCAGGCCGATTTCCTGGCGCAGCACGTCCATCGCGGCGATGGCCATGTGGTCGTTGGCGACGAACACCGCGTCGGGCAGATCGGCGCCGGCGAACAACTCGCGCGTGGCCACTTTCGCGAGCTCGAAGCTGTAGTGGCCCACAGCACGGCGGAACACCGCGACGCCCGCCGCTTCCAGCACCTCGTTGAAGCCGCGCTCACGCTCCAGGTTGGTCGACGATTTTTCGAGGCCGGCCAGGAAAGCGATGCGGCGATGGCCGCGCGCCAGCAGCAGTTCGGCCACCATCCGGCCGCCGCGATGGTTGTCGGAGGTCACCGAGCTGGTGCTGTGGCGTGCGAATGCGCTGATGTCGGGCACCCGGTTGAACAGCACCACTGGCACGCCCGACTCGGCGCATTGCCGCGCCAGGTCGGGCGACAGCATCGCCGAGGCCATCACGATGCCGTCGACCTGGTACTGCAGGATCTCCGCCAGCACGCCGTCGGTCTCTTCCAGATCGCTGATGAACATCAGGACGTGGTAGCCCTGCTTCTGCAGGCTTTGAGAGAGCTTTTCGATCACCAGCGGGTAGAACTGGTTCTGCAGGTAGCTCATCACCAGCGCGATGATCCGGCTGCGTCGCGTGATCAGGCTGCGCGCCAGCGCATTGGGCCGATAGCCCAGCGTCTTGGCGGCGGCGAGCACGCGGTTGCGCGTGTCCTCCGACACGCTGGCACCCGGCGTGAAGGTCCGGCTGACGGCCGACTGCGACACCTGCGCGAGCCGTGCCACTTCCTGGGCCGTGGCGCTGGACTTCATGCGGCGCTCCAGCCGCCATCGAGCATCAGCGCGCTGCCGGTCATGAGGCTCGCGGCGTCGCTCGCCAGGAACACGATGGCGCCCATGATCTCTTCGACCTGGCCCAGCCGGCCCAGTGCGATCCTCGAGGTGACCCAGTCGCGGAAGCTCGCATCCGCGAACATGCCAGCCGTCATCGCGGTCTCGATGAAGGTCGGGCAGACTGTGTTGACGCGGATGCCCGCCGGCCCCAGTTCCCACGCCAAGGCCTTGGTCATGCCTTCCATCGCGTGCTTGCTGGCGCAGTAGAGCGTGCGGCGCGGACTGCCCACCACGCCCATCTGGGACGAGATGTTGATGATCGAGCCCGGCAGGCCGGCCGCCAGCAGCCCGCGCGTCACCGTGCGGGTCACGTAGAAGGCGGCCTTCACGTTGAGGTCGAACACGGCGTCGATGTCGCTGTCTTCCACCTCCACCAACGGCTTCGGCCGGTTCAGGCCGGCGTTGTTGACGAGGATCTGGAACGGCCCGGCCGCGGTGAGCTTTTCGTTCACCGCCTGTGAATCGGTCACGTCCAGCACCAGGTGGTCGCAGCAACCGCCCTCGGCGCGGATCTGCCGGCAGGCCTCGCGCAGCTCGCTTTCGGAACGCGCGGCAAGGGTCACGGCGGCACCGGCCTGCGCCAGCGCCGCGGCGGCAGCCAGGCCGATGCCGCGCCCGGCGCCGGTCACCAGCGCGCGGCGCCCGTCGATGCGGAAGTTCGGCGCACGCGGCAGCATGCTCAGGCTTCCAGGGCCGGAACCGGCTGATACCACGGCACGTCGGCCCGGGTGCCATAGCGGCGCACCCGCAGGTTGGCCTGCTCGCCGTGGCCGGCGAAGTTCTCCATGTGGCACAGGCGCGAGCAGTACTCGCCCATCAGCGCGCTGGCCTCGTCGGTCAGCACTTTCTGGTAGGTACATGTCTTGAGGAACTTCCCGACCCACAGTCCGCCGGTGTAGCGCGCGTTGCGGTTGGTCGGCAGCGTGTGATTCGTGCCGATCACCTTGTCGCCGAAGCTCACGTTGGTGCGCGCGCCCAGGAACAGACCGCCGTAGTTCGTCATGTGCTGCAGGAAATAGTCGGGGTCGCGCGTGATCACCTGCACATGCTCGAAGGCGAGCTCGTCGGCCTTCTGCAGCATCTCTTCCTGGGTGTCGCAGACGATCACTTCGCCGTATTCGGCCCAGCTCACCGAGGCGATCGCGGCGGTCGGCAGGATGGCGAGTTGACGCTCGATCTCGGCCATCGTCTCAAGTGCCAGCTGTTCGCTCGTGGTCAGCAGGATGGCGGGCGAGGTCGGGCCATGCTCGGCCTGGCCCAGCAGGTCGACCGCGCACATCTCGCCGTCGGCGGTCTCGTCGGCGATCACCAGCGTCTCGGTCGGCCCGGCAAAGAGGTCGATGCCGACGCGGCCATACAGCTGGCGCTTGGCTTCGGCCACGTACATGTTGCCGGGACCGACCAGCATGTCCACGGGCGCGATGCTTTGCGTGCCGACGGCCATCGCCACCACGGCCTGCACGCCGCCGAGCACCAGGATTTCGTCGGCGCCGGCCATCGACATGGCCGTGACGATCGCCGGATGCGGCGCGCCCTGGTAGGGCGGCGCGGTCGCGACCACGCGCTTCACGTCCGCCACCTTGGCGGTCAGTACGCTCATGTGGGCGGAGGCCAGCAGCGGGTACTTGCCGCCGGGGATGTAGCAGCCGACCGCGTTCACGGGGATGTTCCTGTGGCCGAGCACGACGCCGGGAAAGGTCTCGACCTCCACATCTTTCATGGAGTCGCGCTGGATCTGCGCGAAATTGCGCACCTGCGTCTGGGCGAAGCTGATGTCCTCGATCTCTCGGGCCGAGAGACTCTTGCGCGCCTTCTCGATCTCGTCGGTCGAGAGCCGGAAATCGGCCGGGTCCCAGTTGTCGAACTGGCGGCTGAAGTCGCGCACGGCTGAATCGCCCCGCGCCTCGACGGCCTTGATGATGCCTTCGACCGTGGCACGCACCTTGGCATCATCCTCGGCGCGGACCTGGACGTCCTTGCCGCGCTTGAGATATCTGATCATGTGTTTTCCTGCTCGTTCGATATTTGCATACGTATGCAATGTGAGTCCATTGCATACGTATGCAAACAGGAGAAACCCTTATGCTGCGCCTTGTGCGCAGGGATGATCTTCGGCGATCCGCGTCGAGCACGCGCCGCAGGGCGCTCGGAGATCTGCCTGCTTTGCGCCCGTATGGAGCAGTTCATAGCGATGCCGCGTGCTTTGTAAGGTGTGCTGCATGAGCGGGCCGTGAGATGAGATGGCCCCGGCCAGATCCCCCGGAGCCCAAGACGTCAAGGGATGTTGGATTTCCCTAGGGCTACCCTGCTCAGCGCACGCTCAAGAAGTCGTCAGGCCGGCCACCAAACCGTTCAGGCGGGCGGCATCCATGGGACCGGCGCCAGCGCCGCAGGGTCACTTAGAACATCAATCACCACTGGGAGCTCGCTCGCAAGCGCCTGCTCCAGCGCCGCGCCGAGCTCCGATGGCCGGGTCACGCGCAATCCGGTGCATCCGAAAGAACGTGCAATCTCAGCGAAGTCCTGATGGATAAACTGGTAGCAGTCGTGCATCCGCTCGCCGCCGATCTGGGCCTTGCGCAAGCTCGAAAGGCCCTGCGCGAGGCAGCCATTGTTGTTGACCACGGTGATGGTGCGCAGCCCCCAGCGCCGGGCCGTCTCGAGCTCGGGCAGGTGGTACATGAAGCCGCCGTCGCCGGTCAGGCAGACCACGGGCCGGTCCGGACTCGCGGCCTTGGCGCCGAGCGATGCCGGAAACCCCCAACCCAGCGAGCCGGCCGCGCGCAAGAAGATCTGGCTCGAGGCCTTGAGCTGCAGGAGTTGACCCGACCACTGCGACGCGTAGCCGGTGTCGGCCACCAACACGCCATCCAATGGAAGCCAGCGACCCAGCTCACGCATCAGCCGCTCGGGACGGACCGGTTCGGCGGCCGAGTCGAGCATCGGCGCATGCTGCGTCCACCATTGCGCCTTCAACGCACGGCCACGGCCGATCCAGTGTTCGCGCGAGGCGGAAGGCAACAGTGCGCGCAGTTCTTCCAGCGCGGTCGCCGGGTCGGCCTGCAGAGTCAGCGCGCCGGGCAGGTTTCGACCGAGATCTTCTGCGTCCACACCCACATGGGCAGTGGCCACGCCGGGCAGCGGGAGCCGCCAGTTCGATGTGACCTGATCGCCCACGTCGCAGCCGACGAAGAGCACGAAGTCGGCTTCGGACAGGAAACGGTTGCCGCCGTCGGTGCCGTAGGTGCCGGTGACCCCCATGTCGAGCGTGGGCAGGTCAGCCATCGCGGCCTTTGCGTCGAGCGTGCACAGCACGGGTAGCTGGGCATGCTGGGCCAGCGCGCGCAGTGCCGCCTCGCCACCGGACCAGACCAGCGCCGCGCCGACCACCACCACCGGCGCCTGGGCCTGCTGCAAAGCCTGCGCGAGTTCGTGAAGCGCCTGCGCCTCAGGGCGCGCTCGGTGGGCCGGAACCCGCCTGTGGCGCGGTTCGGCCACCACTGGTTCGCCGCTCTGCCAGTTGTCCGCGATGTTGCCGACGTGGCCGGCCATGTCCAAGTGCACAGGGCCAGGCAGCCCGCTGGTCGCAACCCGAAAAGCATGGCGCGTGAGGTGAGCGAGCTGAAACGGCGTCTCGACCCTGCCCGAGAACTTGGTGACCGGCGTGAACAGCGGCTCATGCGGCAGCTCCTGGTAGGCATGGCGGTACTGGTTGTTGGCCACCTGCCTCCCGGTCAGCGCGATCACCGGGCTGTGCGCGAAGTAGGCGTCCTGCAATCCGGCCGCGAGATTGGCCGCGCCGACCGACTGCGCCATGCAGACCGATGGGCGCCGCGACGCGCGGCTGAAACCGTCGGCCATGTAGGCGGCGGCTTTCTCCGAATGGGCGAGAATGCGCCGGATGCCGTGCGCCTCGGCGTGCGCCAGCGTATGACGCAGAATCGCATCGACGAAGAAGATGTGATCGACGCCGTAGCCCTTGAGCGTGCGCGCCAGGAAGTCGCCGCCCGAATGTGACTCTAAAGTGTTGTTCATGATGTGAAGCGCCGGCGGACCGGCATCAGGATCGAAGACAGGAGCGCGCGGACGTCCGCGCCGCGCCCTGCGGCGAAGTGCCCAAGCGGCAACGCGTTGTGATGGAAGTCTGGAAACGGCCTCAGCGCAACTGCGCCTCGAAGGCCGCCAGCGTCTCGCCGATGAGGCCGGCGATCGTGTCGATCTGCGCCGCGTCGACGATCAGCGGCGGCGCGACCATCAGCCATTCCCCGAACTGCCCCTTGGCCGTGCGGCGCGAATACAGCAGCAGGCCGCGCGCCATGGCGAGTTCGACGATGCGGTCGATCGCTCGCGTCTCGGCCGAAAAGGTGGCCTTGCTTTCCCGGTCGGATACGATCTCGATCGCCATCAGCAGCCCCTTGCCGCGAATGTCGCCGAGCACACGACTGTCCTTTTGCACTTCGAGCAGACGTTCGCGCAGGCGCATTCCCATGGCCTCGGCGTTGGGGATCAAGCCCTGGTTGACGATCTCCTGCACCACCGCATGGCCGATTGCACACGACAGCGGGTTCGACGCGTAGGTGTAGCCGTGCATGAAGCCGCCGGCCTGCGACAGCGCATCGACCATCTTGCGCGACGCCAACACCGCGCCGAGCGGCGTGTATCCGGCGCCGATACCCTTCGCGAGAGTGACCACGTCAGGCATCGCGTCCGGCCAGTGGTGTGCCGCCAGGAACTTTCCGGTGCGCCCGGCACCGCTCATGACCTCGTCGAACACCAGCATGACGCCATGGCGGGTGCAAATCTCGCGCACGCGGCGGTAGTAGGCATCGATGGCGACCAGCGCGCCAGTGGCGAGCCCGCCGACCGGTTCGAGAAAGAACGCCAGCACCGTTTCGGGCCCCTCGCGCACGATGGTGGCCTCGAGCTCGGCCGCGCAGTGTTCAGCAAGGCTCTCGACGGTATGGCCTTCCGGCAGCCGGTAGCTGAACGGTGTCGGCACCTTCGGCATGAGCCGCGCCATCGCTCCGAAGCTCGCTTCCGACACCGGGTCGCCGCTGATCGCGAGCGCGCCCAGCGTGCCGCCGTGGTAGCTCGGACTGCGCGAGAGCACCTTCCAGCGGCTGCCCTGGCCCTGCGTGAGCGCATGCTGGCGAACCAGCTTCATGGCGCTCTCTGTCGCCTCGGAGCCGCCCGAGACGAAGAACGCACGTTCGAGGCCCGGTCCCGCAAGCTGCGTCACGATGTCGGCCAGCAGGCTATTGGCCTCGTTCTCGAAGAAGGCGCGACTCGCATAGGCCACCTTGCGCATCTGTCGATCGGCCGCCTCGATCACGCGTGCATTGCCGTGGCCGATGTTGACCGCGATCGGGCCCGAAGAGGCATCGATGTAGCGCTGTCCTCGCGAGTCCCAGAGGTAGATGCCTTCGCCTCGCTCAACCACCGGACGGCGCGGCGCGCCATCCTTCAGGTAGAAGAGCTGTACCGGGCCGCCATGGGCGGCATATCCGGGCGTGGAGGTGTTCATGTCTTTGACTCCGTTGGGGTGAAGATCCGCGCTGCGGACATTGGAAAAGGCGGGACTCAATTGACCGGTGGTGTTCCAAGGCGGCGCCGACCACGCTGGACCAGCCCGGCGGCCAGGGCCATGAGGCCGACGCTGACCGCGATCAACAAAGTCGCAATGGCCGTGATCGACGGGTTCACCTGAAGCACCAAGTCGTTGAACATGCGCTTCGGCACCGTCTCGTGCGTGCCCGCGACAAAGGTGGTGATCACCACTTCGTCGAAACTGGTCACGAACGCGAAGATCCAGGCCGCGGCGGTGCTCGGCAAGAGGTTGGGTACCAACACGCGGCGGAACATCGTGAACCAGGAGGCGCCGAGCGTGAACGCGACCTGCTCGATGCGGATGTCGAAGCTGCGAATCGCGACGCCCATGATGAGCACGACGTACGGCACGCCAAGCAGCGTGTGGCCGAGCAACAGGCCTGCGAAGGAGCCAAGCAGCCCGACCTTGGCCAGCGCGAAGTAGAGCGCCACCGCGATCACCACCGACGGGATGATCAACGGCGAGATGAAATTGCTCTGCAGCAACTGCTTGCCGGGGAAGCGTCCGCGCGTGATGCCATAGGCGGCGAAGCTGCCCAGCACGAGCGCGAGGGTGCTCGACAGCGCGGCCAGCAGCAGCGAGGTCCGCATCGCAAGCAGCCAGCGCTCGTCGGTGAAGACTTGGACGTACCAGCGCATCGAGAACCCCTCGGGCGGGAAGCGCAGCGAATTCGAGTTCGAGAACGACATCGGTATCACGATCAGCACCGGCAGGCAAAGGAAGGCCAGCACGCCGACCGCGGCGCCCGCCACCAGCCAGCGGTGCAGACGCGCGAGCGCCTCGCCCGTGCTCGCGGGTGCGGCAAGCGTACCCCGGCCGGTCGGCACAGTCATGCTTCCTCCTTGCGGGTGGTGAGCCGCAGATACATCACGAACAACACCAGCGTCACGCCGAGCAGGACGGTCGAGATGGTCGATGCCAGCTCCCAGTTGGGCAGATGGTTGACCAGCAGGTCGAGCATGTTGGCCACCATCGGCACGCGCCCGCCGCCCAGGATCGCAGGAGTGATGAAGAACCCCAGCGTCAGGATGAAGACCAGGATCGCGCCGGCTGCGAGCGCGGGCAGGCTCAGCGGAAAGAAGATGCGCCAGAAAGCAGTCCAGTTGCTCGCGCCCAGAGTTTCGGCGGCGCGCAGGAGGCGCTCGTCGATCTTGAGCATCGCCGCGAACAGGGGCAGCACCAGGAAGGGCAGGAGCACGTTGATCGTCCCGATCACCACCCCGAGTTCGTTGTAGAGAAATGCGATGGGCGAATCGATCCAGCCGAACCCGAGCAGCGAGCGGTTCACCATTCCCGCATTGCCGAGTACCACGATCCAGGCATAGGTGCGCACGAGGATGCTGACCCAGAACGGAATCACCACGGCCGCGAGCGCCAACAACTGCCACCGCGACGGCAGTCGCCGCAACCAGTAGGCCAGCGGATAGCCGAGCAGCACGCAACACACGGCCGTGATCAACGCGATGCGGAAGGTATTGAACAGCACCTTGAGATAGGCGGGAACCTGAAAGATCTCGACGAAGTGTTGCAGCGTGAAACCGGACTCGCCGACGACGCTCTTGCCGAGCATGAGCACCAGCGGCAGGTTGAAGCCCAGCGCCATGACAGCCAACAGGGGCGCCACCAGCCAGAAGCCGGGCGCGGCCTGCCTGCGTGATGCTACATTCATCTCGTTCCTTCGATCAGCCAAGAAAAGCCGGCGCACCGGCGGCGGCCTTACAGGCCCAGCTTGAATTCCTGCCAGCGCTTCTCGATAAGCTTGGCGTTGTCCGCAGTCCAGCTCGGGTCGGCCTGGGCCTGGATCTTCTTGTTGGCTTCGGTGGTCGGGTAGTCGTTGACCTTGTCCTTGGGCACCAGCTTCTCGATGCCGGGGCTGGCGCCGGTGTACGGGATCACGTTGGTCGCGACGAGCTGGTTCTCAAGCTTCGACATCTCGTGCAGCAGGCCCATGGCGGCGGCCTTGGCGGCCGGGTCCGCGCCCTTGGGCACGACGAAGTAGGCGAGTTGCAGCAGGCCCTGGTTATAGGTGTAGTCGATCTTCGGGTTGCCGACGATGCGGCCCGACCACGCGGCCGAATAGGCGACTTCCTTGTCCTCGAGGAGTTGCGGCGCTTGGGCGCCGGCCTTCCACCAGACCGCGACGCTGCCCTTAATCTTCTCCAGGCTCGCGAAGGCCCGGTCGATGTCGAGGGGGTAGAGCTTGTCGGGCGTCACGCCGTCGGCCAGCAGCGCCAGCGGCAGCGTATAGCCCGGGTAGTCGGGCAGCGCGCGCTTGCCGGGAAAGTCCTTCACGTTCCAGAAGTCGGCCCAAGTCTTGGGCTGCTTGCTGCCCTTGCCCCAGGCCATGATGGTCGACGAGTATTGGTAGCCGAAGGCATCGGGCCAACGTGCCTCGGGATAGATCGGTGCCGGGTCAATGGCGTTCCAGTCGAGCGGCTCGAGCAGCCCCAGGGCGCGGGCTGCGACCACGTTGGTGGCGCCGAGTTCGACCAGGACCGAGGTGATGTTCTTCGACTGCACCATCGCCTGCAGCTTGCCTGCGCTGGTCGGGCTCTCGCGCGTCACCTTGATGCCGGTACGCGCCGTGTAGGGCTTGATGTAGGCCTGCTCGATCGAGTCGCCGCTGGGGCCGCCCGATTCGAGGATTCGGATCTCCTTGGGAGGTGCCGCCCCCGTCTGGGCACTCACGGCCGCCGATCCGAGGGCTGCGGACACCATCATGGCGGCGCACAGGGCGTTGAACAGAACACTTTTGCGCATGGAAGCTCCTCTGGGTTGAATTCGAAGATGGATCTCGGGGGTTGGCCGGCGAAGGCCGCGTCAAAGGCTGGCACGGCCGGCCATGGCCCAGGCATTCGCGGGCCGCCAGCCGATGCGCAGCGCCTCGCCGGGCGAATACGCCGGGCCCTGCCGCTGCAACAGCGCAACCACCGGCACGCCGTCCGCGGTGCGAAGGTGCAGGCGGCTCGACTGGCCCAGATACACGCTCTCGACCACTTCGACGCGCAGGCCCTGGGCCGCGTCGGCCGGCAGCAGTTCGACATGCTCGGGCCGCACCACCACGTCGACCGGACCGGCCGGGCCCGAAGGAGCCATGCAACCGAGCAGGGCGCCGTCTGGGAATGCCACGAGGGCCTGACCGTCTCGATGACGAAGTTCCCCCCGGAACAGGTTGGCGGTTCCGATGAACTGCGCGACAAAGCGGTTGCTGGGACGCTGGTAGGCTGCGATCGGCGTATCGATTTGCTGAATTCGACCCTGGTCGAGCACCACGAGCCGGGTCGACAGGGACAACGCCTCTTCCTGGTCGTGCGTGACCAGCACGGTGGTCACGCCGAGCTCGCGCTGCAGTTGGCGCAACTCGAGCTGCACTTCTTCGCGCAGGTTCTTGTCGAGCGCACCCATCGGCTCGTCCAGCAGGAGGATTTCCGGCTCGAACACGAGCGCGCGCGCGAGCGCCACGCGCTGCTGCTGTCCGCCCGAGAGCTCGGAAGGCCGGCGCCGCTCGAGCCCGCCAAGCCGGACCTGCGCGAGCGCCCTGTCCACACGCGTCGCGATCTCGGCCTTGGCCACGCTGCGAATGCTCAACGCGAATGCGATGTTGTCGAACACGGTCATGTGCGGAAATAACGCATAGCTTTGGAACACCATGCCAAGGTTGCGCTGCGCGGGCGGCACGTGCGTCACGTCGCACCCTCCGATGCGCACCATGCCCTCGCTCGGCGTGGTGAGACCTGCGATCATCGAGAGAATGGTGCTCTTGCCCGAACCACTCGGCCCGAGCAGCGTCACGAGTTCGCCCTGCTCGATGCGCAGGTCGGTGGGCGCCACGACCGTGACCCCGCCGTAACGCTTGCTGAGGCCAAGCAGTTCGATCGTGCTCATGCCAGCGCGTTGCAGTGCTCGACGAAGGACGCGACCGCGTCCTCGAGTTGCGCGAACTCGGCCTCGCCAAGAGGCAACGACAGGTTGATCATCCCGCGCCGCGCGAGCCAAATGCCGTGCTCGAGCATGTGGAAATAGAACAGCTCGCGCAGCGGCTGCACGCTGTGCGCAACGTCATGGATGCTACGCACCGGGCCACGGTGCATGTGAACGTTCATCATCGAGCCGAGGCCCGTGAACTGCATCGGGAAGCGCGCACCGCCCGCGATCGCATCGAGCCGCTTGCGCAGCGCGTCGCCGCGCGCATTGAACGGTCCCACCGCCGCCGGCGTGTAGACCTCGCGCAGTCCGGCGGCGCCGGCCGCCATCGTGAAGACGTTGTTGTTGAAGGTGCCCGCGTGGCCGAATGCACCGGGTTGACTTGGATCGAAGCGGCGCATGAGCTCGGCGCGCCCGCCGAAAGCCCCGAAGCTAAAACCGCCACCGATGTACTTGCCGAGCGTGGTCAAGTCTGGCGTGATGCCGTGTACCTGCTGCAGGCCGCCCGGCGACAGGCGCGAGGTCATGACCTCGTCGAAAATGAGCAGCGCGCCGTGTGCGCTGGCCCAGTCGCGCAGCGTCTGGAGGAAGCCGCGCTCGGCCGGGATGCAACCGCCCGAGCCCTGCATCGGCTCCACCACGATCGTGCCGATTGCATCCGCATGGGTGTCGAGCAACGCGCGGGTGCCGTCGATGTCGTTGTAGGGCGCGAGTACGAAGTCGAAGGGAGCCGTGAGCGGACCCGGCCCGCCGCCGGCAAACGTGAAGACGCCGCCGTGGTAGCCGCCTTCGAAAACCACGACCTTGGGTTTGGCGGTGATCGCCTTGGCCGCCGAGATCGCATAGAGATTGGCTTCTGTGCCCGAATTTGCGAAACGCACCAGCTCGATCGACGGGAAGCGTTCACAGATCAGACGTGCGAGTTCCTCCTCCGCACGGATGTGGCCGCCCATGACCCAGCCGCCTTCCAGCGCCTTGGATACGGCTTGGCACAGTACCGGGTTCGAGTGGCCGTAGAGCCCCGCCGTGTATTCACCGAGGAAGTCGACGTAGCAGCGTCCGTCGAGCGATGTCACCCGGCATCCCTGAGCCGCCGTGAGCGTGATCGGAAACGGCGCGCTGAACAGCACGCTGCGCGTGTTCCCGCCCGGCATCACCTCGCTCGCGGCGCGGTGCTGGGCGAGGCTCTTCGGGTTCGCGGCCGTGTAGCGCGAACTGGCGTCGGCGATGGCCGAGGCGAGCGCCTCGGGCGGGATCTGCAGGGACTTCGAAGTGGTTGGCATCGGACGGACAGGGTTAGCTGATTTCAATGTCGAGTGCCTTGTTGAAGGCCTCGCGCCGCTGGATCGTGAGCATGGCTTTCGGTCCGAGTCGCCGCGCAACCGCCATCAGGATGGCTTCGGCCGCGAAGAACTGGGCCAGCGCCGAGTCGAAGTAGTAGGGCTGGTCGACCGCGATGGTCGTACCTTCGTGCGGCGCCAGTTCGATCGCCGAGCCGGCGTCCGTCAGCGAGAGCACCGACGTGCCCTCCGCCTTGATCAGTTCGACCGCCTTCACGACGGTGCGCGTATAGGGCCGGTAAGAAATCGCGACCAGCAGATCCTCGTTCTTGATGCGCGCCAACTCCGAAGCAATGGGAAAGCCTGGGCCGCCCAGCACCGTGACCGATTCGCGCAGCGTACTCAGGAACGTGCCGAAGAACTGGCTGACGCTATAAGTGCCGCGCAGTCCCATGACGTAGACGTGCTTGGCCTTGATCAGTTGGGTGACGGCCTCGCCGACCTTCTTCTCATCGAGGCTGCTGGCTGCGGCCAGAATCTTCTGGCATTCATTCTGTGCGAGTTGCTGCAGCACGCTCGTGACGCTCGAAGTCCCCTGGTGCGCGACCAACTCGCTGACGCGGCTGCTGTAGAAGGGCTGCGTCGCCGATACGTGCCGACGGAACACATCCTGCAGCGGTGCGAAGCCGTTGAAGCCGAGCCGCTTGCCCAGGCGCGTGAGCGTCGACGGGTCGACTCCATTGTGCGCGGCAAGTTCGGAAATGCTCTGGACGGCCGCTGGCCCCGGCCGCGCCAGCATATCGACGAGTACGGCCAGCGTGCGCTCGCCCATGCGGTCGCGGCCGCGCGCATCGCGTTCGTTTTCCACCAAACGGCGCAGGTCATCAATAGAGGAGGGAGGGGGGGTAGTGGCCATGTATCGGATGTGTTGGGCGCAAATTTATCAGTCATTTCATCTTCTGTGCGCAAATTATTGTGCGCACAAACCCTGAGGTTGACGACGATGCGTCGGACCGGCGTGATCCGTCGATAGCGCCCCGCGCACCTCTGACACAGCGCTCTTGCGGGTGCGTCCAGCACCTTGATCCGCAGTCGATCGGCTTCGAGCCTTAAGCCTGGAATGGACTTGAATGCATCACATAGTTGCTCGCACGCGAGTTGTCCTTGCTGGCGTGAGAAGGTGCACGCACGATGTGGCCGCGCCGCGCCGAAGACCCTCAGCGAGCGTGGTGACGGCGCCGGCACACATGTCCACCCGCTCAGTGCACAGCGGCAGCCCGACCCTGGGCATCGGCGCCAGCGACGCTCTCCGAGCCGATCACCCACTTTCCCAGCATGTTCGCGTTCAAGCTATTCGCCTTCGACGCTCCGGGGCGCATTCGCATCTGAAAACCTGAAAACTCCGAGTTGTGCCATTGTGCCGACACCGACGACGCTGGCCCATTCATTCGCTTCCGCAAGTGTCCATCTGTCCGCCTAACTCAAGCGGACACGAGCCTGCTACAACGCCGACTCAGGATACAAGTGTGTTCGCTGGTTCCTTCGTTCGTTCAACACAATGAGCTGTTCATAGACATTTGCCCCATCGGCCGCTCTAAGGATTGTTGCCTTTGGGTCTGCCGTCAGCAGACTGACTCCTGCAAGAGCGTCGAGTCGTGTGGTAACACTCGCGATGATTTCACGTGCGCTGTACGTCGTCGCCCAGCTTCGCCCGCGAACGGCCTGTTTCTCATTTGGAGCGCACCGGGGCATTGCAACGCGTGGATTTCCCCCTTGTCATCGACAAGGTGCCTGCTCGTGCGTTGGTCGAGGCGACACACGAACGATGGAAAAAGTAGGTCACGACGCTCGCCTATTGCGCTTGGCGATGGCTTGCGTAGGACGTGCCACCTTGCGAAGGCCCGCCAGCGCGGGATTGACAATCTTCGCGTCAGCGGAATCTGCATATGCAGCGTAGGCGGGATAAAGGAACTCAGGCATGTCTGGAACCCGTCGGAGCCGGCCGTTCTCGAGGTGATCGCGTACCACGTCGAGCCGAAAATAGCCGGTTCCACCTGCGCTGAGCAGGTACTCGCGACCCAGCGGACCGAGGCCGACTTTCACAGCCGCATTGGAGAGTTCGGGAAACGCCAATCCGTGCTGGGTGGCAAAGTCCGGACCCCAGTCGACATAGACGTAGTCATCCGGCCGCGGAGCGCGCAGCCGCTTTGATGTCGTCACCATGACCAGCTTTTCCTCGAGCAGCAACTCGATCCGCAAATTCGGTCGCTGCTGCGGCGCATAGACGATCGCGATGTCCAGCACGCCGCTGGCGGTCTTGTCGAGCAGATCGTCCGGGAAGCCCACCTCGGTGCGTACGGCCAGATGCGGCGCCGCCGAGCGCATCCACAACAGCCATTGGAGCAACAACGGATCCCAAAGGCTGATCTCGCAGCCCACCGTGAGGACTGCACGGCGGCCTGCAGGCACAGCGACCTGGTGACGGGCGCGCTCCCAGACCTGCATGAGGCTGGTCGCATGCGGCAGGAACTGCTCACCCGCGACCGTCAGAACAGCACCCGCCTTGTTCCGAACGAAAAGAGGCCGGCCCAGGAGCTCCTCCAGCATCCGGATTCGTGCGCTTACAGCGGTCGGGGTGACGTGGAGCTGCTCGGCTGCGCGCAGAAAGCTGCGTGTCTGAACGATCCGAAGAAACGTCTGTGCCAGGGTGAGATCCATGCTATCTCCCGAGTTGATGCGAAAGTATTGCATCGAACTGGCAATTAATGTCGTTTTACACGAGGAAAGGAAGGGGTCAGGATGATCTTAAGGCGGCCCGTTCGGCGTCGCGAAGGACGAAGGAGATGACAGTGAGCGAGGTGCTTGAAATTCCGGATGAATCACAGCGTCGAGACTGGGTCGTTTGGAACATTCCGACCCGATTGCTCCGTCGGATTGCGGTCTGCCAGCCGTGGCGGCTGGATGATCCATCCAGGCTATCTGACGATACTGTGCTCAAGGATCAGGGCGGCGGCCACAGCTTGCTGGCGCCGGCCCGCCTTATGTGTCTTCTGGCGGGCACACCATGCTGACCCCACTGCTGACACGCCTCTCGGGGCCGTCCTTTCACGAAAAGATTCCGATTCACGTGGGCATGCGACAGACCGTCACGCTCAAGCGCGCGAGGGAACGCGTCAGCGCCGATGACGGAATGCGTGTGCTGGTCGATCGTCTGTGGCCTCGCGGCGTGCCGCGGGAAGATCTCATCATCGATCTATGGCTCAGGGAGGTCGCTCCGAGTGCGGGGCTGCGCAGCTGGTATGCACATGACTTGAGGCGCAAAGACGAGTTCGCGCTGCGGTATCGGGCCGAACTTGCGGGGCACGACGACCTCCTGCACGTGCTCGACGACCTGCGCAGGCGTGGGCGCCTCACGCTGCTCTGCGACGCCAAGGAACTCGCCCTCAGTCATGGGAAAGTGCTGAAAGATGTGTTGATTGAAGGGCGCTTCCTGCGCCACCACCCTGAAGGAAAGCGACCATGAAGGCTAGCGACATCATGACCACTCCCGTCATCACCGTGAATCCGGGCACGCCCTTGCATGACGTGGTCGAGCTCCTGCTGGCGCACCGCATCAGCGGCGTCCTGGTGATGGAGGACGACAAGGTGGTCGGCGTGATCGGGGACGGCGACCTCCTGCATCGGCACGAGATCGGGACCGATCGATGGGCAGAATACCGAACGTGGTGGCAACGGCTCACCCGCCTGGATCCGGGTCCCGTTGCGTACGTCAGGGCCAACGGCGCGCATRCCGGAGATGTCATGAGCACCGATGTGGTGAGCGTCGGCGTCGACACGCCGATCACACAGATCGCGGTCATTTTCGAGGCACGCCACATTCGACGCATCCCGGTGCTGAAGGACGGGCAATTGCAGGGGTTGGTGACGCGGGCGGACCTGATGCGGGCATTGGCGACCAGCGACAGCTTTGCGACGCGCTCGGCGGATCCGGATGTCGATGATGAGGCAATCCTCAAGCGTCTGATGTCGGAGCTGAATTCCCACTCCTGGTGGTCCGATTCCTGGTCGAGTGTCTTCGTCAACAAGGGGATCGTCAGCTACGTGGGCGTGGTGCAACGTGCGGCAGACAAGGACGCCGCGCGCATCGCCGCCGAGAACATTCCGGGCGTCTGCGCCGTGGAGGACCGCCGGACGCTCTATGGAGAAGGACAGGCCATGTTCTGAGCGCCTGCACTCCGGGCTCATTTGTACCGCAAGGAGAGATGAAATGTTTGAGCATATCTTGGTTCCCACGGACGGCAGCAGTTTCTGTGACAAGGCCATGGAGCGGGCGATCGGGCTCGCTGCAGACAACCATGCCGAACTTGTCGCGCTCAGCGTGGTGCCGCGATACGCCATGAACTATTTCGATGGTGTCGTACCTTTCTCCCCCGAGGAGATCGCCAATGCAGAAGCCGGCACCGTGAATGCTGCGAAGGACAAGCTTCAGGTGGCCGTTGCGCGCGCCGAGGCACGCGGCGTGACGCTGAAGACGGCCGTCAGCGTGGCTGACGGAGTGGCGGACGCGATCATCGCTGCAGCAGCCGAACACGGCAGCGACCTCATCGTGATGGCGTCCCACGGCCGATCGGGCTTTGCCAAGTTGTTGACAGGCAGCGACACCGATCAGGTCCTGGCGCACTCGAAGGTGCCGGTGCTGGTCATACGCTGAAGGGTGCGCCGATGAAGGCCGACGCGGAGTTCGTCGCCACAGGGGCGCTGGAGTCGGGTTCTCTCCATCGACCTGTGTGTGACCTCCTCGGGTGTCGCTACCCGCTGGTGCTCGCGGGAATGGGCGGCGTTGCGCGTTCGGAACTCGTGAGTGCGGTGAGTCTTGCGGGTGGATTCGGCCTCCTGGGCATGGTGCGCGAGACGCCGGCCTTCATCCGTGACGAGGTTCAAAAAGTCCGCGCCTCGACGACTGCCCGGTTTGGGGTCAGCATCATCCCCGCGGCCACTGATCCAAACCTGCTTGAACGGCAGGTGGCCACCTGTATCGACCTGGCTGTGCCGGTGGTCTGCCTCTTCTGGGATCTGTCGTTTGCAACCATTGAGCGCCTACGGTCAGCGGGCATACTGGTCATGTGCCAGGTGGGTTGCGCCGAGGAGGCGAGGCTGGCGCAACAGGCGGGTGCTCAGATCGTTGTAGCGCAAGGGATTGAGGCCGGTGGGCATGTACGGGGCCGCCTGCCGCTAGTCGAATTGCTTCCCCGGGTCCTGGAGGCGGTCGGTGTTCCGGTTCTGGCTGCGGGGGGCCTGTCAGACGGACAGGACGTGGCGAGCGTTCTGTCGCTGGGGGCCCAGGGCGCGCTGCTGGGGACTGCACTCCTCGCGACGAAGGAGTCGTTCGCGCACGATTTCCACAAGCGGGCGATCGTTGAGGCCAAGGAAGAGGGGACCGTGTTGACGGACGCGTTCCACATCAACTGGCCACGCGGCGCCATGGTGCGCGTGTTGAAGAACAGCGTGACCCGAGGCGAGCGCGGAGACCCTTTCTCGAGCGGCCGCGTGCCCATTGGCGCCGAACCGGAGCGCCCGATCTATCTGTTCAGCACGGACTCTCCCTTGAGATCAACGACCGGCGATCTGGAAGCCATGGCGCTCTACGCGGGGGAAGGCGCCGCACGGATACGGAACGTGACGTCGGCCGTCGAGCGCCTTCGTGAGATCGCCCGGGATGCCGCCGAGGCGCTGTACGTGGCAGTCGACGCTCCAGCCCCCGGTGTCGAGCTCTCGTCGCCTGTCTGCTACGCGAGCGAATTGGGCGGGGCGTGCCTAGGCCAAGCGGAGCCGCAGGAGGTGGGGGAGGCGCTGAACGAACTCCTGGAAGCCGAACGCGCCGGCGCGCGGGTGCTGATGGTGCTGGCGCAGGATGTGAAAGACGAGGCGTTGAGACAAGCACTGCAATCTGCCCGGCGCGACGAAGTCAGATGGTGTGGCATGTTGATCAAGGCTATCCAGGCGCGGCACGAAACGCCCAGCACGCGGACCGGCGCCTTCTTCGGGAAGACCATGGCGATCGACGGCTTGGCGGCGCGCCTGGCGTTCCTCAACCGCGGCCAGGAGTGGGTTGCCAGACGGCTGCGACACCTGATCCCGCGCTTGCCCGAKAGCCTGCTTCAGGAAGAATTGAGCGAGATGCTCTCGTCGCACGAGCACAACATCGCGGAAATGCAGAATCAATTGCTCGTCAGCGCTCGGTAATGCTGTGAAGTCTGTCGTTCTTGAGATGCCAACGCTGCGAGTCGTGCGTAGAGTGCGTCTCCTTTGTAGGATCCACGATCCCAACCTGACGGTTACCGCGACGAGCCAGATCAGGGGGGACTGCCGGGGCGGGCTACTTGGTTCGGAGCCATTCGCCTCCAGCGCCTATAGTCCACGGCAATCGAAAACCCCGGCGAGCGCCTTTTCAAACTGTCTACCGATCGCCTCCAAGAGCGACGTGAGTCTTTCGCTGCGGCGAACCATGGCTTGGTCAACTCCGATGGCGCTCTCCCGTCGCAGGCCTTCGAGTTCGGCCGCCAGCTTCTCGCGACTTTCTCTCGTGTGAGACAAGAGGTCTTGAACCGAGTTTGAAGAAATGTGGCCCCGGTGGCTCGACCGGGTCATGAGTTCGTCGATGTGTCGAAGACGCGCCTCTGATTCCCGGATGTGCTTCTCGACAAGACCGCTTGTGGATTGCATGACTACCTCTACCTTGACTCGACATCCGATTGGGCTGTCTCCGAGTTAGAGGCGCGCAAGTCTGCTGAGTTCCGACCCGAACGAAACCCCGGTCTCGAAAGGGACGGAAAATCCGCTCTGCTGCCGGCTGAGGATCAAACCTGACGGCGGCAATGCCGCACCGAAAATAGAGAAGAATTTTGCCGACACGCAATCGAGATTAGCACCCTCCCGCTCGAATCAACTGCATGCGATCGTATTGGCCCTGCATGGAGGATTGCAAATGAATGCTCAAGTCATCATGCGGACTCCGGGCGCCGCTGCGACCAACGAAGAGCCGGAACTCGCTTTCGAGGAATCCATCCCTCTCGATGGGAACGATCCGGTGGGCGAGAACATGATCGAAGAGTTGGGGCGGGGCAAAGAGTCGCCAGAATCTTCGGCAGATCCCGCGCGGGGCGCGTAGCTTCGGGCGCTTCACGGCGGTCTGCGGCCGTACTGCGCGCACGACGGCTCGTGCGATTCGACTTCTGTAAAGAGCACACCCGCATCCGTGCGTGGCTTGCGAGGCGCAGGAACCAATCCGTACGCATCCTCTCTGTCGGCAGTGTCCTGTCCGGCCAGTGGGCACTGGCCGAGAGATACCCGCTTCAGATCCTGCGCGGCAGTGCATTGGGAACGGTGGTTGGTGCACTGCCGGGCGCCGGCGCCGACGTTGCGGCCTGGGCGTCCTACGCGATGAGCACGAAATTTTCGAAGGAGCCCGAAAAGTTCAGGACCGGCCACGTCGAAGGCATCGTCGAATGCGGTTCGGCGAACAACGGTGCCCTGGCCGGCGCGTGGATCCCAGCCCTGGTGTTCGGTATCCCGGGCGACTCGATCACGGCCACCGTGATCGGCGTGCTCTACATGAAGAACCTTAACCCGAGCCCGGCCCTGTTCACCACCAACCAGCAGAACATCTACGGGGTTTTGCTGCTGTTCATCTTGGCAAACCTCATCATGATCCCGCTCGGCATTCTGTGCATCAAGGTGTCCAAGCGCATCCTCCGCGTACCGCGCAACGTGTTGATGCCGCTCATCCTGGTGTTCTGCATCGTCGGCGCATTTGCCATCAACATTTCGCTCTTCGACGTCGGCGTGATGCTGGCGGCAGGTCTTGTCGCCTACCTGCTTGAAGAAAACGAGTTCCCTATCGCACCCGCCATCCTGGGCGTGGTGCTTGGGGGCATGCTGGAGGAGAACTTCATCACGTCGATGATGAAGTCCGCCGGCAGCCTCCTGGGCTTCGTCTCCCGCCCGATCGCGGCTTCGCTGGCGGTGTTGTCGGTGGCGATCTGGGTGGTTCCGGTGCTGCGAGGGCTGTGGCGCAGGCGCGCACTGCGCTCGATCGCCTAAAAGGTCGCGGGGGTCGCTCGCAGCGAGATGCGCAGTTGTCCCTTGGTCCTGTGGCCGGACGGGCAACGTCTGGCAACTCAACTGACCTGATTGCAGTCGGTCGCTTGCGAACCGTGGGTGTCGCTGGGGGTCATCGCTTCCCATCGGCTCAGCGTCTGGCGTGCCCTGGCGCAGCCGGCGCGAAGGCTCTGCCAATGCGAGTCCGCTATGGCAACCTGTCGATGCATCTTCTGGCGCGGAACGTGGCTTCTATCAACGCTGACGCTTCCATCAAGTGCCTTCGATGGCCCCTCACATTCAACCGTTTTCCGTCGATGTCGCAGGTCCAACTCCACAGCCCCCGGGTTCGCGTGGTGGTGATCGAGACGTCATGAGCCTTGTATTCGAAGTCCTTCTTCAGGATGCGGAGCGGGTCGGTCATTCGGAGGTGGGATGAAAAAACCCGCCGAAGCGGGCAAGACCTTTGCTTCAAGGTCGAGTGAGGAAGTCCTCATCGTGAAACTCGCCCCTGAACCGGGCCTGAATGTCCCCGAAACTCAGGGCCTGAATCCGGTAACTCGTCCAAGGTGGAGGCGGAATGGCGAAGCGCCCGTGGCAGGCGCCCGTCTGGTCGAGCAGTTTTCAACGCGCGTCGATGGCGAGTTGGCCAAGGGACGTCCCGGCCGATAGTCCTGCAGTGATCGCATCGGCTTTCCAGCGTGCGGCGGATCTTGCCCGAGGTGTGGTTTTTCTCTACATGCAACACCCTCAGCACCAACGAATCCTCCGCAACGACCACGCCGACCACACAATCAACAAGCGCACCGTGCTCGAGGCCACGTGAAGCGAGCTCCGCTCTTGTGAGCCAGGTACCACGCGCTCGACCAATCGTGTGTTGCCCGCCCAGTTCCAGATCATCCTGCGCGCCGAGCATTTCCCGAACTTTCATGCCACGCATCTGCCGGCCGTACGAATGCGCGCCCCTCCACACGGCTTGGTTTCCTGGAGGCGATCATTCACCTGTCTCATCCGGACAGACCTCGTCCATCCGGGTTCGCGCGCTCTAAGATCGACGGACCCGGGTTTGAGGAAAACTCGGGAGTTCGAGGCGTTTCCGGCGTTGGGTTTCGGTTCAACTGGGGAAAATGGTGGGTCGCTGTACAACTGACTTGGAAGGAGTGCGAATGTTCGAAGATTCAAGCCAAGATCGAGGACTACCGGAAGGCCGCCGGCATTGAAATTCCCAGCGGACTCGGCCGGCATGCTACAGAGCGCTACGCCTCATCGATTTCCGATACGAGCCACCCGAGCTAGCTGCAACAACCTGGTCGGATGAAGCAGAGACGGTGTAGTACTTGCTGAGCCTCGCCCCTGGTGTTGAAGCCGAGTCATCCAGCGAGGTGATACTGATGCCACTCTAGATCGCAAGCGCTGAGGATGCGTCGATCAACCAGGAGCTTGACGCCTCGGAGGGCGGCTACGACTTTGGCCAAGGAAGGGATGCCGGCTGGCGGCGCCATTGATGCCACCCACCAAACATGTACAGTGACCGGCGCGGTGAAATGCTCGCTGCTACCAGAGCCTCCACCACGGCCGACGCTGTCGCATGTGCAGAGGTCGCAGATCGAGGCGATCCACAATGCTGGCCGCCGCTCCGAATCGGCTGGACGGCTCGGATTTCCGATCCAGCGAACCAGATCCGTCCCTGATCGAGCCCTGCGTGGGGCGAAGGTCCTGCCGTTTCGGTGGCGAGGAGGCTGGGTCCGAAGAGGGCATGAGAGCATTTTGGCAGACGATCTCGATTCTGAGCAGGATCCGCGCGCAATCGCTCACGCACGCGCAGCCTCATTGCGCCGGCCTCCCCGCGCGGGGCGTGCCGTTGTCGCGGCTGTCCGTCCCAGCCGTCGACCATGTGGCCGCGCCCGGATGCGCCAGATCGTGCGCCGGAGTGACTTCGGGCGGCCAGCGCGTTGAGGCGTTGGCGGCGTTGGCCAGCCGGCTGCGCAGCTTGGCGACCTGGTCGGCAGTGACGGGGGACGCCTGGTTGCCCCACTGGTTGCGCGCGTAGGATGCCACGGCCGCGATTTCCGAATCGTCGAGCTTCCACCCAAAGGCGGGCATCGCGAATCCAGTGGGTGCGGCGTCGGTGGGCCGGTGCTGTGCGCCTGCGAGGATGTAATGCAGAACCGTGGTCGGGTCGCGTTGCTGCAGGTTGGCGCTTGCCAAGATGGGCGGCAGCGCGCGCGGGACACCCTTTGCATCTTCGCGATGACAGGCGGCGCAGTTGTCCCGCCAGAGTGCCTCGCCCTGCGCCATCTGGCCGCTCGACGGCTTCGTGATGGTGGCCGGGGGAGACGGTCGCAGGCTCGCGAGATAGGTCGCCACGGCGCCGATGTCGGCATCCGTCATGCGCGAGGTCGAGAACGACACCACCTCGGCCATCTCGCCCGCGGCGCCGCTGTGCACGTTGCGGCCCGTGCGCAGGAACTCGATGACGGCCTCTCGCCCCCACGCGCCAATGCCGGTGCGCCGGTTGGGCGTGATGTCGGGCGCGAACCAGTCGGCGAAGCGACCGCCGCGAAAGGCCTCGTCCTTTTCAGGGCCCCCAAGACGGTTGCGCGGCGTATGGCACGCCTGGCAATGTCCAAGGCCTTCGACCAGATAGGCGCCACGGTTCCATTCGGCAGACTGCGCCTTGTCCTGCTGGTAGCCGTGCTTGTCCAGGTAGAGCAGGTTCCACACGGCGACCATCGGCCTGAAGTTGAATGGGAAGTGCAGCTGGTTACGGTCGATCGCGTGGATCACCGGCGGCAGCGAGCGCAGATAGGCCAGCAGTGCGTCGCTGTCCTCCCGCGTCACACGAGCGTAGTAGGGGTACGGGAAGGCCGGGTAGAGGTGATGGCCGTTGCGATCGATTCCCTCGTGCAGCGCGCGATAAAAGGTTTCATTGTCGTAGCGGCCGATACCGGTTTCCGGATCGGGTGTCAGGTTGGCGGACAGCACCACCCCGAAGGGCGTTTCGACCGGCCGTCCGCCGCTGAAAGGAGCGGTGCGCGGCAAGGTGTGGCAGGCCACGCAATCGCCGGCCGCGGCGAGGTAGCGGCCGCGCTCGATCTGCTGCGCATTGGCAGCTGCAGCCGATGGGCCCGGCGGCGAATTGCCGGCGCCACTGGGCTGTCCGGACGCGTCTGGCGCGAGCAGCGACGTGACCGCCGCGAGCCCGAGTGCGGCCAACGCCCCCAGACGCCGCGTTCCGGTCGAGCCTGTCGCGCGGGTCATGCCAGCGGTCCCGGAGACTTCAGGTAACGCGTACGGATCGCCTCCGCCGCGAAATAGGCCAGCGCGGCGACCGTGCCGGTCGGGTTATAGCCGGGGTTCTGCGGAAACGCGCTCGCGCCGAGCACGAACAGGTTGCTCACATCCCAGCTCTGCGAATACTTGTTCACGGCGCTGGTGGCTGGATCGCCTCCCATGATCGCGCCGCCGGTGTTGTGGGTGGTCTGGTACGGCTCGACATCCCAGCTCCCGGTGCGACGATCGACCTTGACGCTCGCGGGCTTCATCGCCTTGGCGAGCTCGGCGGCGCGGTCCGTCAGGTAGTCGGACATGCGATGTTCGTTGTCGGTGAAGTCGAAGGTCATGCGCATCAGTGGGCGCCCGTAGATGTCGCGGTATGTCGGGTCCAGATCGAGGTAGTTGGCGCGGTGGCTCATCACCGCGCCGTGCGTCGACAAGGTCGTCGAGCGAAGGTAGCTGTGTGCGATGGCTTTCTTCCAGCCGCTGCCCCAGGTGGGCGTGCCTTTGGGCGTGGCATGGCTCTCGATCGGCCGCGCGCCGGTCTGTACGAGGCCCATGAAGCCGCCGCCAATGAGTCCCAGGCCCGCGTGGTCGAAGTTGTCGCCGTTGAACTCGTCGATCAGCATGCCGTGCGCGCCTGCGCCGATGAAAGGATTAAGAAGCTTGTCGTCATAGAAGACGTGCACCGACGAGGTGATCTGGTAGGCGTAGTTCTTCCCGATCACCCCTTCGCCGGTCGTGGGGTCATACGGACGACCGATTTTCGACAGCAGCAGGAGCCGCACGTTGTGTAGGATGTACGCGGAAAGAATGATCAGCTCCGCTGGCTGCTCGAATTCCTCACCGGCCGCATCCACGAAAGTGACACTGATCGCGCGCTTGCCGGTGGAGTCCAGGTTGATCCTCGTCACTTCGGCTTCGGTGCGTAGCGTGAAATTGGGCTTGCGCATGAGCACTGGCAGTATGGTCGTCTGAGCGGTTGCCTTCGAGTAGTTTCCGCAGCCGAACTTCTCGCAGAAGCCGCAGTAGGTGCACGGCGCGAGCTGTACGCCCAGCGGGTTCGTGTAGGCCTGCGACATGTTGGCGCTGGGCTGCGGGAAGGGCTTGTAGCCCAGATCGCGCGCGGCCTGCGCGAACAGCGTGGGCGGGTAGCTCATCCGCATTGGAGACGTGGGGTACTCGCGCTGCCGCGGCCCCTCGAAGGGATTACCGCCCTCGACGATCGCTCCTTTCAGGTTGCCCGCCTTCCCGGCGATACCGCACAGGTACTCGAAGCGGTCGTAGTGCGGCTCGAGCTCGTCATACGTGATGCCCCAGTCCTGGACTGTCATCCCCTCGACGAACTGTTTCGCTCCATAGCGCTCGAAGTTGTGGCTTTTCGCGACGAAGTCGCTCGGCAGGAAGCGCCAGACCTGGCCGTTCCAGTGCACGCCCGACCCGCCGACGTTGGTGCCCGGCAGGAACGAGCCGAGCCGGCGCATCGGCAGCGCTGCCTGCGAGGGCTTGTTGCGGATCGTCAGCGTCTCGTGCGCGAGCGGCTCGAACAATGCGTGGCGCCAGTAGTAGCGAAGTTCGTCCTGCGCGAAAGTGGTGGCGAAGTCGGTCGGCGTGTCGCGCCAGGTCCCGCGTTCGAGGGCGAGAACATTGAGCCCGGCATCGGTGAGCTCCTGCCCCATGATCGCGCCGGTCCAGCCGAAGCCGACCAGCAGAGCGTCGACGGAGGGAAGGCGGGTGGTGGCCACCGCCGTGACCGTCTTCGTCCATGGCGAGAGCGGCACTGGCAAGGAGTTGGTGGCCCGCGCCGTGCACGACCTGAGCCGGCGCCGGGAACTGCCCTTCCTCGCGGTCAATTGCGGCGCGTTGTCGCCGAACCTGATCGAGAGCGAGATCTTCGGCCACGAGCGCGGCAGCTTCACCGGCGCCRACCGCCAGCATCACGGCTTCTTCGAGCGTGCCCGCGGCGGCACGCTGTTCCTCGACKAGCTCAC
>NZ_JBFTHX010000040.1:0-57448 GCF_056394465.1 Variovorax sp. 10N432 | reverse complement strand
AGAAAATGGCAAAAGGAAAATTCACCCGCACGAAGCCGCACGTCAACGTGGGCACGATCGGTCACGTGGACCATGGCAAGACGACGCTGACGGCGGCGATCGCCACCGTGCTGTCGGCCAAGTTCGGCGGCGAAGCGAAGGCCTACGACCAGATCGACGCGGCTCCTGAAGAAAAGGCGCGCGGCATCACGATCAACACCGCGCACGTCGAATACGAAACGGCCAACCGCCACTACGCGCACGTCGACTGCCCGGGCCACGCCGACTACGTGAAGAACATGATCACCGGCGCCGCCCAGATGGACGGCGCGATCCTGGTGTGCTCGGCCGCCGACGGCCCGATGCCCCAGACCCGCGAGCACATCCTGCTGGCACGCCAGGTGGGCGTGGGCTACATCATCGTGTTCCTGAACAAGTGCGACATGGTCGACGACAAGGAACTGCTGGAGCTGGTCGAGATGGAAGTCCGCGAACTCCTCGACAAGTACGAGTTCCCYGGCGACGACACCCCGATCATCCACGGCTCGGCCAAGCTGGCGCTGGAAGGCGACAAGGGCGAGCTGGGCGAAGGCGCCATCATGAAGCTGGCCGAAGCGCTGGACACCTACATCCCGACGCCCGAGCGCGCCGTGGACGGTACCTTCCTGATGCCGGTCGAAGACGTGTTCTCGATCTCGGGCCGCGGCACGGTGGTGACGGGCGCGGTCGAACGCGGCGTGATCAAGGTCGGTGAAGAAATCGAAATCGTGGGCATCCGCCCGACGGTCAAGACCACCTGCACCGGCGTGGAAATGTTCCGCAAGCTGCTGGACCARGGTCAAGCGGGCGACAACGTGGGCGTGCTGCTGCGCGGCACGAAGCGCGAAGAAGTCGAGCGTGGTCAAGTCCTGTGCAAGCCGGGCTCGATCAAGCCGCACACGCACTTCACCGCCGAGGTGTACGTTCTGCAAGGAAATGGTCATGCCGGGCGACAACGTGTCGATCACGGTCAAGCTGATCAACCCGATCGCGATGGAAGAAGGCCTGCGCTTCGCCATCCGTGAAGGCGGCCGCACCGTGGGCTCGGGCGTCGTGGCGAAGATCCTCGACATCTGATCAAGGATTCCACAGGGGTATAGCTCAATTGGCAGAGCGTCGGTCTCCAAAACCGAAGGTTGTAGGTTCGATTCCTACTGCCCCTGCCACCTAGGTGGCTCCGCAAACAAGCCCGTCACGTCCTGACGGGCTTCGGCGTCTGAAATGACGCATTGAATTTGAAGGCCGCAAGGCCGCAGGAACATAGCCCAAGATGGCCACTTCTCAAATCGAAACCGTGAGCACCAATGCGGACAAGGCCAAGCTGGCCGCGGCCGTCGTGCTGGCGGTGGGCGCCATCGTGGCGTTCTATCTGCTCGCGCGCCAGGGTGCCGTGGTGCAGTGGGTCGCTTTGCTGGTGGGCCTGGCTGCTGCCGTGGGCGCTTTCGGAAGCTCCGAGAGCGGCCGCCAACTGTGGGCCTTCGGCCGCGATTCGTGGCGCGAGGTCAAGAAGGTCGTCTGGCCGACCCGCAAGGAAACGATCCAGATGACGGCTTACGTGTTCGCCTTCGTGGCGATCATGTCCATCTTCCTTTGGCTCACCGACAAGACGCTCGAATGGGTGTTTTTCGACCTCATTCTGGGCTGGAGAAAATAATGACTGACGAAGCCGTCGAAGCAGAAGCCACGCCGGAAATCAATCCGCTGCTGGCGCCCGCCGCCAACCCGGACCTGCGCTGGTACGTGGTGCACGCCTATTCCGGCATGGAAAAGGCCGTCGAACGCAACATCCTCGAGCGCATCAACCGCGCCGGCATGCAAAGCAAGTTCGGCCGCATCCTGGTGCCGACCGAAGAAGTGGTCGAGATCAAGAACGGCCAGAAGCGCACCACCGAGCGCCGCTTCTTCCCGGGCTACGTGCTGGTCGAGATGATCATGGACGACGAGAGCTGGCACCTGGTGAAGCACACCAACAAGGTGACCGGTTTCGTCGGCGGCGCCAAGAACCGCCCGGCCCCGATCTCGCAAAAGGAAGTCGAGGACATCGTCGGCCAGATGCAGCAGGGCACCGAGAAGCCCCGCCACAAGGTCGAGTTCATCGTCGGCGAGTTCGTCCGCGTCAAGGAAGGCCCGTTCACGGACTTCAACGGCACGGTCGAGGAAGTCAACTACGAGAAGAGCAAGGTGCGCGTGTCGGTCATGATCTTCGGCCGCGCGACGCCTGTCGAACTCGAATTCGCTCAGGTCGAAAAAACCTAGCGCCCGTTTTTGGTCTTGCGCTTTTTCGACTCGGCGCAGGGTCTTGATTCCAGAGTCGTTTAACCCCCGGGGAGCCGCGGCCAACAAGCCCAGGCGTCATCACCCGCAAGGAGAAAAGCATGGCGAAAAAAATCGTCGGCTTCATCAAGCTGCAAGTCCCAGCTGGTAAAGCCAATCCCTCACCGCCGATCGGTCCCGCACTGGGCCAGCGCGGTTTGAACATCATGGAATTCTGCAAGGCGTTCAACGCGCAGACCCAAGGCGTCGAGCCGGGCCTGCCGCTGCCGGTGGTCATCACCGCGTTCGCCGACAAGAGCTTCACCTTCATCATCAAGACGCCGCCGGCGATCACCTTGATCAAGAAGGCCATCAAGCTCGAGAAGGGTTCCGCACGTCCGCACACGGACAAGGTCGGCAAGATCACTCGCGCACAGCTCGAGGAAATCGCCAAGGCCAAGATGAAGGACCTGACGGCCGCCGATCTGGACGCCGCGGTTCGTACCATCGCCGGCTCGGCCCGCTCGATGGGCGTGAATGTGGAGGGCGTGTAAATGGCCAAGATCACCAAGAAGCAAAAGACCCTCGTGGGCAAGGTCGACAGCAACAAGCTGTACCCGCTGGCCGATGCGATCGTGCTCGTGAAGGACGCCGCCACCGCCAAGTTCGATGAGTCCATCGACGTCGCGGTGCAGCTCGGCATCGACGCCAAGAAGTCGGATCAGGTCGTTCGCGGCGCCGTCGTGCTGCCCAACGGCACCGGCAAGACCAAGCGCGTGGCCGTGTTCGCCCAGGGCGCCAAGGCTGAAGAAGCCAAGGCCGCCGGCGCCGACATCGTCGGCATGGACGACCTGGCTGCGATGGTGAAGGCTGGCGACATGCCCTTCGACGTCGTGATCGCCGCACCGGACGCGATGCGCGTGGTCGGTACGCTGGGCCAGATCCTCGGCCCGCGCGGCCTGATGCCCAACCCGAAGGTCGGCACCGTGACGCCCGACGTCGCGACCGCCGTCAAGAACGCCAAGGCTGGCCAGGTCCAGTTCCGCGTCGACAAGGCCGGCATCGTGCACGGCACGATCGGCCGTCGTTCGTTCGACAACGAAAAGCTGCAGGGCAACCTCGCCGCGCTGATCGACGCCCTGGTCAAGGCCAAGCCGGCGACCAGCAAGGGTGTCTACCTGCGCAAGGTGGCCGTGTCGTCGACGATGGGTCTGGGTGTCCGCGTGGACACGCAAACCATCGCCGCAAGCTGAGCGTTGATATGAGATTTGCCTCGCCGGTCGAACGGTGAGGCGGATGTGGTGGGTCGGGGCAGCTTTTCAGGTTGCCTCGGGCCATCCAAGACCGCTGGTGTGCAGGCCGCCTGCACTTAATCACCCGGCCTTTGCCGGGCAGCCAGCGCAGATGGCGACCCCACTGCAAGGAATTTGTGTTTTTGTTCCGAACAGTTGGTCGCTGCATGAAGCGCGATCCGAGGCTCCCGCCGAGGATCGCATTGAAAAGGAGTAGACCTTGAGTCTGAATCGCAGTGAGAAAGAAGCGGTCATCAGTGATGTGACCAGCCTCGCCGCAAAAGCTCAAACGCTCGTGATGGCGGAATACCGTGGCATCACGGTTGCCGATATGACCAAACTGCGTACCGATGCACGCAGCAAGGGTGTGACCCTCAGCGTGTTGAAGAACACGCTGGCACGCCGTGCTGTCGCTGGTAGCGCGTTTGAGATCATCGGCGACCAGATGACCGGTCCGCTGATCTATGGCTTCTCCGAAGACGCCGTGGCCGCCGCGAAAGTGGTGGCTGACTTCGCGAAGACCAACGACAAGTTGGTGATTCGCGGCGGTGCATTCGGTGGCAAGGCCCTGGACGTCGAAGGCGTGAAGCAACTGGCCAACATCCCTTCCAAGGAAGTGCTGCTGGCGCAATTGCTGGGCTTGATGCAATCCCCGATCTCTCGTACCGCCCGCGTGCTCGCGGCGCTGGCCGAGAAGCGTGGTGGTGGCGAAGCACAGGCGGAAGCTCCCGCCGCAGAAGCGCAGGCTGCCTGAGCCTTGCGTTTGACAAATTCAACCCAATTGTTAGGAAACAAAAATGGCATTCGATAAAGACGCATTTCTGACCGCGCTCGACGCAATGACGGTCCTGGAACTCAACGACCTGGTCAAGGCCATCGAAGAGAAGTTCGGCGTGAGCGCCGCTGCAATGTCGGCTCCCGCAGCCGGCGGCGGCGCCGTGGCCGCCGTGGCTGAAGAGCAGACCGAATTCAACGTCATGCTGATGGAAGCTGGCGCGAACAAGGTGTCGGCGATCAAGGCCGTGCGCGAAATCACCGGCCTGGGCCTCAAGGAAGCCAAGGACCTGGTGGAAGCCGCTCCCAAGGCCGTCAAGGAAGGCCTGTCGAAGGCTGACGCCGAAGCCGCCAAGAAGAAGCTGGAAGAAGCTGGCGCCAAGGTGGAACTGAAGTAATTCAGTCTCCCCAGAGGGCTGGAGGTGCTGCAAGGCCCTCCAGCCTTTGCCGCTTTCAGAGCGCACCCAAAAGTCGGCTTGTTGACGCGAAAACAAGACGATTTTTGAGTGTCTTCTGACCCCGACTGCAGAAGACCCCCTTGGTTCGGGCGATGTGCAACGCATCGCCGTCCGCCAGGGCTGGTAGTGGCCAGCCGCCAAGGAGAGTGGTGCTCGCGCACCTCACCACGTCGCTGAAGATCTCAAGCTCCGGAGCTCTCATGGCCCAAACGTCCACGTACAGTTACACCGAACGCAAGCGCATCCGAAAGAATTTCGGCAACCGCGACAGCGTCGTCGAAATCCCCTACCTGCTGCAAATGCAGAAAGACGCGTACACCGCGTTCCTGCAAGCCGGCATCGCGCCCCAGAAACGGACCGTGGAAGGCCTCCAGGCTGCCTTCGACGCAGCGTTCCCGATCGTCTCGCACAACGGTTTCGTCGAGATGAAGTTTCTCGAGTACAACCTCGCGAAGCCCGCTTTCGACGTCCGCGAGTGCCAGACTCGTGGCCTCACCTTCGCCTCGGCCGTGCGTGCCAAGGTCCAGCTGATCATCTATGACCGTGAGTCGTCGACCTCGCAGTCGAAGGTGGTCAAGGAAGTCAAGGAGCAAGAGGTCTACATGGGCGAAGTGCCGCTCATGACCGACAAGGGCTCGTTCATCATCAACGGCACCGAGCGCGTCATCGTGTCGCAGCTCCACCGTTCGCCCGGCGTGTTCTTCGAGCACGACAAGGGCAAGACCCACAGCTCGGGCAAGCTGCTGTTCTCGGCGCGCGTGATTCCCTACCGCGGCTCGTGGCTCGACTTCGAGTTCGACCCGAAGGACATGCTGTACTTCCGCGTCGACCGCCGCCGCAAGATGCCGGTCACGATCCTGCTGAAGGCGATCGGCCTGAACCCGGAATCGATCCTCGCGAACTTCTTCGTCAACGACAACTTCCGCCTGATGGACAGCGGCGCGCAGATGGAGTTCGTCGCCGAACGCCTGCGCGGCGAAGTGGCCCGTTTCGACATCACGGACAAGGCCGGCAAGGTCGTGGTCGCCAAGGACAAGCGCGTCACGGCCCGCCACACGCGCGAACTCGAGCAGTCTGAAACCACGCACATCAGCGTGCCGGAAGACTTCCTGGTCGGCCGCGTCGTGGCCCGCAACATCGTCGACCCCGACACCGGCGAGATCCTGGCCAAGGCCAACGACGAGCTGACCGAAGCGCTGCTGAAGAAGCTGCGCACGGCCGGCGTGCAGGACGTGCAGGCGATCTACACCAACGAACTCGACCAGGGCGCCTACATCTCGCAGACGCTCCGCATCGACGAGACGGTGGACGAATTCGCCGCCCGCGTCGCGATCTACCGCATGATGCGCCCCGGCGAGCCGCCGACCGAAGACGCAGTGCAGGCCCTGTTCCAGCGCCTGTTCTACAACCCGGACACGTACGACCTGTCGCGCGTCGGCCGCATGAAGTTCAACGCCAAGGTCGGCCGCGACGAATCGACCGGCCCGATGGTGCTGACCAACGAGGACATCCTGGCCGTGGTCAAGATCCTGGTCGACCTGCGCAACGGCCGCGGCGAAGTCGATGACATCGACCACCTGGGCAACCGTCGCGTGCGTTGCGTCGGCGAACTGGCCGAGAACCAGTACCGCACCGGCCTGGCCCGGATCGAGAAGGCCGTGAAGGAACGTCTGGGTCAAGCGGAGCAAGAGCCGCTGATGCCGCACGACCTGATCAACAGCAAGCCGATCTCGGCCGCCCTGAAGGAATTCTTCGGCGCCTCGCAGCTGTCGCAGTTCATGGACCAGACCAACCCGCTGTCCGAGATCACGCACAAGCGTCGCGTCTCGGCCCTCGGCCCGGGCGGTCTGACCCGCGAACGCGCCGGCTTCGAAGTGCGCGACGTGCACGTCACCCACTACGGCCGCGTGTGCCCGATCGAAACGCCCGAAGGCCCGAACATCGGCCTGATCAACTCGCTGGCCCTGTACGCCCGCCTGAACGAATACGGCTTCATCGAGACGCCGTACCGCCGCGTGGTCGACAGCAAGGTCACGATGGACATCGACTACCTGTCGGCCATCGAAGAAGGCAAGTACGTCATCGCCCAGGCCAATGCGGCCCTGGACAAGGACGGCCGCCTGACCGGCGACCTGGTGTCGGCGCGTGAAACCGGCGAATCGATCCTGGTGAGCGCCGAGCGCGTTCAGTACATGGACGTGTCGCCCGCGCAGATCGTGTCGGTGGCTGCTTCGCTCGTTCCGTTCCTGGAGCACGACGATGCGAACCGTGCGTTGATGGGCGCCAACATGCAGCGTCAGGCCGTGCCTGTGCTGCGCCCCGAAAAGCCGTTCGTCGGCACCGGCATCGAGCGCGTTTCCGCGGTCGACTCGGGCACCGTGGTCACGGCCACCCGCGGCGGTATCGTCGACTACGTCGATGCGACCCGCATCGTGGTTCGCGTCAACGACGCCGAAGCCACGGCCGGTGAAGTCGGCGTCGACATCTACAACCTGATCAAGTATCAGCGTTCGAACCAGAACACGAACATCCATCAGCGTCCGATCGTCAAGCGCGGCGACAAGATCGCCAAGGGCGACGTCGTGGCCGACGGTGCGTCGACCGACCTGGGCGAGCTCGCGCTCGGCCAGAACATGCTGATCGGCTTCATGCCCTGGAACGGCTACAACTTCGAAGACTCGATCCTGATCTCCGAACGCGTGGTCGCCGAAGACCGCTACACCTCGATCCACATCGAGGAACTGGTCGTGATGGCCCGCGACACCAAGCTGGGTGCCGAGGAAATCACGCGCGACATCCCGAACCTGGCCGAGCAGCAGCTCAACCGCCTGGACGAATCCGGGATCATCTACGTCGGCGCCGAAGTGCAGCCGGGCGACACGCTGGTGGGCAAGGTCACGCCGAAGGGCGAGACCACGCTGACGCCTGAAGAGAAGCTGCTGCGCGCGATCTTCGGCGAGAAGGCTTCCGACGTGAAGGACACCTCGCTGCGCGTCGACCAGGGCTCGCAGGGCACCGTGATCGACGTCCAGGTGTTCACCCGCGAAGGCATCACGCGCGACAAGCGCGCCCAGCAGATCATCGACGACGAGCTGAAGCGCTTCCGCCTCGACCTGAACGACCAGCTGCGCATCGTCGAGGCCGACGCCTTCGACCGGATCGAGAAGCTGCTGACCGGCCGCGTCGCCAATGGCGGCCCGAACAAGCTGGCCAAGGGCACCAAGCTCGACAAGGCGTACCTGACGTCGATCGAGAAGTTCCACTGGTTCGACATCCGCCCGGCGGAAGACGAAGTGGCGACCCAGCTCGAATCGATCAAGAACTCGCTCGAGCAGACCCGCCACAGCTTCGACCTCGCGTTCGAAGAAAAGCGCAAGAAGCTCACGCAGGGCGACGAGCTGCCCGCGGGCGTGCTGAAGATGGTCAAGGTCTACCTGGCCGTCAAGCGCCGCCTGCAGCCCGGCGACAAGATGGCCGGCCGCCACGGCAACAAGGGTGTGGTGTCGAAGATCGTTCCGGTCGAAGACATGCCCCACATGGCCGACGGCACGCCGTGCGACATCTGCCTGAACCCGCTGGGCGTGCCCTCGCGGATGAACGTCGGGCAGGTGCTCGAAGTGCATCTGGGCTGGGCCGGCAAGGGCATCGGCCAGCGCATCGGCGACCTGCTGCAGCAAGAGGCCAAGGTGGCCGAGCTGCGCAAGTTCCTGGAAGAGATGTACAACGGCTCGGGCCGCAAGGAAGACCTCGGCAAGCTGAGCGACTCCGACGTGCTCGAGATGGCGGCCAACCTGTCGAGCGGCGCGACCTTCGCCACGCCGGTGTTCGACGGCGCCTCGGAAGACGAGATCCGCGGCATGCTGAAGCTCGCCTACCCGGACGAGATCGCCAAGCTCAAGGGCCTGACCGATACCCGCACCCAGGCCTACCTGTACGACGGCCGCACCGGCGACCAGTTCGAGCGTCCGGTCACCGTCGGCTACATGCACTTCTTGAAGCTGCACCACCTGGTGGACGACAAGATGCACGCCCGCTCGACCGGCCCGTACTCGCTGGTCACGCAGCAACCGCTGGGCGGCAAGGCCCAGTTCGGCGGCCAGCGCTTCGGTGAAATGGAAGTGTGGGCACTGGAAGCTTACGGCGCCGCCTACGTGCTGCAGGAAATGCTCACGGTGAAGTCCGACGACGTGGTGGGCCGTACCAAGGTCTACGAGAGCATCGTCAAGGGCGAACACTCGATCGAAGCCGGCATGCCGGAATCGTTCAATGTGCTGGTCAAGGAAATTCGTTCCTTGGGCTTGGACATTGAATTGGAACGCTCATAAGCCAACAAGGAAAGAGTCACATGAAGTCATTACTCGACCTGTTCAAGCAATTCACGCCGGACGAGCATTTCGATGCCATCCGCATCGGCATGGCATCGCCCGAGAAGATCCGTTCGTGGTCCTTCGGCGAGGTGAAGAAGCCCGAGACGATCAACTACCGGACCTTCAAGCCCGAGCGCGACGGTCTCTTCTGCGCCAAGATCTTCGGCCCGATCAAGGACTACGAGTGCCTGTGCGGCAAGTACAAGCGCCTGAAGCACCGCGGCGTGATCTGCGAGAAGTGCGGCGTCGAAGTCACGCAGACCAAGGTGCGTCGCGAGCGCATGGGTCACATCGACCTGGCCGCGCCCTGCGCCCACATCTGGTTCCTGAAGTCGCTGCCGTCGCGTCTGGGCCTGGTGCTCGACATGACCCTGCGCGACATCGAGCGCGTGCTGTACTTCGAAGCCTACGTGATCACCGACCCCGGCATGACCCCGCTGAAGAAGTTCGGCATCATGTCCGAGGACGACTATGACGCGAAGCGCAAGGAATACGGCGATGAATTCGTCGCCAAGATGGGCGCCGAAGGCATCAAGGACCTGCTCGAAGGCATCGAGATCGACAGCGAGATCGAGAAGCTGCGCGGCGACCTGACCGGCTCCGAAGTCAAGGTCAAGAAGAACTCCAAGCGCCTCAAGGTGCTGGAAGCCTTCCGCAAGTCGGGCATCAAGCCCAACTGGATGGTGCTCGAAGTGCTGCCCGTGCTGCCGCCGGACCTGCGTCCGCTGGTGCCGCTGGACGGCGGCCGCTTCGCGACCTCCGACCTGAACGACCTGTACCGCCGCGTCATCAACCGCAACTCGCGCCTGCGCCGCCTGCTCGAACTGAAGGCGCCGGAGATCATCGCGCGCAACGAGAAGCGGATGCTGCAAGAGGCGGTCGACTCGCTGCTGGACAACGGCCGTCGCGGCAAGGCCATGACGGGCGCCAACAAGCGCGCGCTGAAGTCGCTGGCCGACATGATCAAGGGCAAGAGCGGCCGCTTCCGCCAGAATCTGCTGGGCAAGCGCGTCGACTACTCGGGCCGTTCGGTCATCGTGGTGGGCCCGACGCTCAAGCTGCACCAGTGCGGCCTGCCGAAGCTGATGGCGCTCGAGCTGTTCAAGCCCTTCATCTTCTCGCGCCTCGAAGCCATGGGCATCGCGACCACCATCAAGGCGGCCAAGAAGGAAGTGGAATCCGGCACGCCGGTGGTCTGGGACATCCTTGAAGAAGTCATCAAGGAACACCCGGTGATGCTGAACCGTGCGCCTACGCTGCACCGCCTGGGCATCCAGGCCTTCGAGCCGATCCTGATCGAAGGCAAGGCGATCCAGCTGCACCCGCTGGTCTGCGCGGCCTTCAACGCCGACTTCGACGGTGACCAGATGGCCGTCCACGTGCCGCTGTCGGTCGAAGCGCAGATGGAAGCCCGCACCCTGATGCTGGCCTCCAACAACGTGCTGTTCCCGGCTTCCGGCGAACCGTCGATCGTTCCTTCGCAAGACGTGGTGCTGGGCCTGTACTACACGACCCGTGACCGCATCAACGCCAAGGGCGAGGGCCTGGTCTTCTCCGACATCGGCGAAGTCCAGCGCGCGCTCGACGCCAACGTGGTCGAGCTCACCGCCAAGGTCGCGGTCCGCATCACCGAGTACACCAAGGACAAGGAAACGGGCGAGTTCGTGCCGTCGACCTCGCTGGTGGACACGACCGTGGGCCGTGCGCTGCTGTCCGAGATCCTGCCCAAGGGCCTGCCGTTCTCGAACATCAACAAGGCGCTGAAGAAGAAGGAGATCTCCAAGCTCATCAACGTCTCGTTCCGCAAGTGCGGTTTGAAAGAGACCGTCGTCTTCGCCGACAAGCTGCTGCAGAACGGCTTCCGCCTGGCGACCAAGGCCGGTATCTCGATCGCGATCGACGACATGCTGGTGCCCGCTGAAAAGCACGGCATCATCGACCGCTCGGCCAAGGAAGTGAAGGAGATCGAGCAGCAGTACGTCTCCGGTCTCGTGACCTCCGGCGAGCGCTACAACAAGGTGGTCGACATCTGGGGCAAGGCCGGCGACGAAGTGTCGAAGGTCATGATGGCCAAGCTGTCGAAGCAGACCGTCACCGACCGCCACGGCAAGGAAGTCGAGCAGGAGTCGTTCAACTCGATCTACATGATGGCCGACTCGGGCGCTCGCGGTTCCGCCGCGCAGATCCGCCAGGTGGCCGGCATGCGGGGCCTGATGGCCAAGCCGGACGGCTCGATCATCGAGACGCCCATCACGGCGAACTTCCGCGAAGGCCTGAACGTGCTGGAGTACTTCATCTCCACCCACGGTGCCCGAAAGGGTCTGGCCGACACGGCGCTGAAGACCGCTAACTCGGGTTACCTGACGCGCCGCCTGGTCGACGTGACGCAGGACCTGGTCGTGATCGAGCAGGATTGCGGCACCCACGAAGGTGCCGTGATGCGCGCGATCGTCGAAGGCGGTGAAGTCATCGAATCGCTGCGCGACCGCATCCTGGGCCGCACCGCGGCCGAGGACGTGCTGCACCCGGAAACGCGTGCGGTGCTGGCCAACGCCGGCGACATGCTCGACGAAGACCTGATCGAAGCGCTCGAAGCCGACGGCGTCGACGAAGTCAAGGTGCGCACGGCGCTGACCTGCGCCACGCGCTTCGGCATCTGCGCCAAGTGCTACGGCCGCGACCTCGGCCGCGGCGGCCTGGTCAACAACGGCGAAGCGGTCGGCGTGATCGCCGCCCAGTCGATCGGCGAACCCGGCACGCAGCTGACGATGCGGACCTTCCACATCGGTGGTGCGGCGTCGCGTGCGGCGGTGGCCTCGAGCGTCGAAGCCAAGTCGAACGGTTCGATCGGCTTCAACGCCACGATGCGCTACGTGACCAACAGCAAGGGCGAGCTGGTCGTGATCTCGCGTTCGGGCGAAATCGTCATCCATGACGAGCACGGCCGCGAGCGCGAACGCCACAAGGTGCCGTACGGCGCCATCCTGGCAGTGAAGGCCGACCAGACCATCAAGGCCGGCCACGTGCTGGCCAACTGGGACCCGCTGACCCGCCCGATCATCACGGAATTCGCCGGCAAGACGAAGTTCGAGAACGTCGAGGAAGGCCTCACGGTCGCCAAGCAGGTGGACGAAGTCACCGGCCTGTCGACCCTGGTCGTGATCGACCCGAAGCGCCGCGGCGCTGCCAAGGTCGTGCGTCCGCAAGTGAAGCTGATCGACGCCTCGGGCGCCGAGGTCAAGATCCCCGGCACCGACCACTCGGTGACGATCGGCTTCCCGATCGGCGCGCTGGTGCAGGTGCGTGACGGCCAGGACGTGGGCCCCGGCGAAGTGCTGGCGCGGATTCCGGTCGAAGGCCAGAAGACCCGCGACATCACCGGCGGTCTGCCGCGCGTGGCCGAGCTGTTCGAAGCCCGTTCGCCGAAGGACAAGGGCATGCTGGCCGAGATGACCGGTACCGTGTCGTTCGGCAAGGAGACCAAGGGCAAGATCCGCCTGCAGATCACCGATCCCGAAGGCACCGTCTGGGAAGACCTCGTGCCGAAGGAAAAGAACATCCTGGTGCACGAAGGCCAGGTGGTGAACAAGGGCGAGAGCGTGGTCGACGGCCCGGCGGACCCGCAGGACATCCTGCGCCTGCTGGGTTCGGAAGAACTGGCGCGCTACATCGTGGACGAAGTGCAGGACGTGTACCGCTTGCAAGGCGTGAAGATCAACGACAAGCACATCGAGGTGATCGTTCGCCAGATGCTGCGCCGGGTCGTGGTCGAGAACGTCGGCGACACCAACTACATCGCCGGTGAACAGGTCGAACGCAGCGAGATGCTCAACACCAACGACGCCCTGCGCGCCGCTGGCAAGATCCCCGCGACGTTCACCAACCTGCTGCTGGGTATCACGAAGGCATCGCTGTCGACCGACAGCTTCATCAGCGCCGCATCGTTCCAGGAAACGACGCGCGTGCTGACCGAAGCCGCGATCATGGGCAAGCGCGACGAGCTGCGCGGCCTGAAGGAAAACGTCATCGTCGGCCGCCTGATCCCCGCGGGCACCGGCATGGCGTACCACCAGGCACGCAAGGTCAAGGACGCGATGGACGAGGCCGAGCGCCGCGCGATCGCCGAGTCGGAAGCGGCCGAACTGGCCGGCGCCGGCAGCGCGACCGAAGAGGCGATCACCACGGTCGATGCCAGCGAAGGCACCGCGACCGAATAACTGGTTAGCATCTCCGGCCATGACCGGAATCCGAAGCCCCCTTTCCGCCCGCGGATCGGGGGCTTTTTCTTTTTCTTTGGCACGGAAGCCCGCGCCATGAACGGCATGCCGGACTCCCTGCCGTTCTGGATCGGCGGCGCGCTGGCGCTGTTCTGGTTCGTCGGCGCCTACAACCGGCTGATGCGGCTGCGTTCGGGCGCCCTGCAGGCCTATGCGACGCTCGACGCCGCGCTGGTGCGCCAGCTCGAGTTCGTGCAGGCGCGTGCGGCCGAGGCCGATACGACCGATGCAGCGGGAGCCGAACCGCCATCCGATGCTTCGCTGCAGGCGGCCTCGGGCCAGCTCGCCACCTTGCTGGCCGCCACCCGCCTGCGGGCGCTCGACCCGGCCGGCATCGCCGCGCTGGGCACCGCCCTGCACGTGATGGTGGCGGCCTGGCAGCGCCTGCATCCGGAGGCGGTCGTCAGCTTCGAGGCCGACGGCACGCTGTCGCGTCCCGCGCCGCTGAACGGCAAGGACGAGCTGCTGCCCGACAGCGCACCGATCGCCTGGCCCGAGCCTTCCGCCGCGGCGGAAATCGCCCGCGGCCAGTTCAACCTGGCGGTGGCGCAGTACAACGCGGCGATCGGCCAGTTTCCAGCGCTCATGGTGGCGTGGATCATGCAGCTGCGGCCTGCGGCCCCGTTGCGCTGAGCCGCTCGGCCGGCGACGCCGCCCTCCTTGTCCCCAGCGCCCTTACCATCGACCCAAGTTGCCAGATCATTCAGACCCCATTTCCGATTCGCCACAGGCTTCCCCGCCGCTGTGGCGCCAGTTGCAGCTGACCGCCGCGGCGCTCGCCTCGATCCGCGCCGGCGTGTCGGGCTCGGTCGCCTTCGAGGCCGTCGAGCCGGGCCTGCGTCCGGGCGTCCAGGCGCTGGGTTTCCAGGTGCTGCGCTGGCTCGGCCGGGCCGAGGCGCTGCGGCGCCAGCTGGCCAAGCGGACCCCGCCGCCGGCGGCCGACGCCCTGCTGTGCACGGCGCTGGCCCTGGCCTGGGACGGCGAGCGTTCGCCCTACGAGCCCTTCACGCTGGTCGACCAGGCGGTCGAGGCCGCCAAGCGCAATCCGGGAACCCGGGCCCAGGCCAGCTTCGTCAACGCCTGCCTGCGGCGCTTCCTGCGCGAGCGCGACGAGCTGGTGTCCATCACCGACCGCGAACCGGTCGCGCAGTGGAACCACCCGCGCTGGTGGATCGAGCGGCTGAAGCGCCAGCATCCGCGCGACTGGCAGCGCGTGCTGGCGGCCGACAACAACCAGGCGCCGATGACCTTGCGCGTCAACCTGCGCAAGACCAGCGTCGCCGCCTTCCGCCAGGGCCTGGCGGCCGCGCAGCTGGCGTCGGTGCCGGTCGCCGCCAGCGGCTTGCAGCTCGCGCGGGCCCGGCCGGTGAGCCAGATTCCCGGATTCGCCGAGGGCGAATGCTCGGTGCAGGATGCGGCGGCCCAGGTCGCCGCCCCCTTGCTGCTGTCCGGCCTCGACCTGCGCCGCGATGCGCCGCTGCGGGTGCTGGACGCCTGCGCGGCACCGGGCGGCAAGACGGCGCACCTGCTCGAGGCGGCCGGCAGTGCGGCCATCGAGGTCACGGCGCTGGAAGTCGATCCGGTCCGCGCCCGGCGCATCGACGAGACCCTGGCGCGGCTCGGCCTCGGCGCCAAGGTCGTGGTCGCCGACGCCTCGCGCCCGGCCGACTGGTGGGACGGCCGGGCTTTCGATGCCATCTTGCTCGACGCCCCATGCACCGCTTCGGGCATCGTCCGCCGCCACCCCGACGTGCGCTGGCTGCGGCGCGAAAGCGACATCGAGCAGCTGGCGCTCCAGCAGGCGATGCTGCTGGCCGGCCTGTGGCCGCTGGTCCGGCCGGGCGGGCGCCTGCTGTATTGCACCTGTTCGGTGTTTTTCGAGGAAGGTGCGCACCAGATCGAGGCGTTCCTTGCACACAACACCGATGCCCGTTTGCTGCCTTCGCCGGGCCATTTGCTGCCCCAAAGCGGCGGGAATGCGCGTGGCGTCCCGGACAATGCCTTGGGTGACCACGACGGTTTCTTCTACGCGCTGCTTGAAAAGCTGCCCCGCTGAAAGGCGCTGGCCGGTGCGGCTGGCTGCGCTCCTGATCCTCGTCGTTGCCTTGTCGGCCTGGCTGACCGGCACCGCACGGGCCGACGCGCGCAACGCGGCGATCACGCAGCTGCGGCTGGAGCAGGCCGACGACGGCGTCTACCTCACGGCCCAGGTCCAGTTCGACCTGGCGCCGGTGGTCGAGGAGGTGCTCGAGAAGGGCATCGCGATCTATTTCGTGGCCGAAGCCGAGCTGTACCGGGAACGTTGGTACTGGACCGATCTCAAAGTGGCTCAGGCGGCGCGCTACATGCGGCTGGCCTACCAGCCCCTGACCCGCCGATGGCGCCTCAACGTGTCCCCCGTTCCCATCACCAATTCCGGCTTCGGCGTCTCGCTGAACCAGAACTTCGACACCCTGGCCGATGCGCTCGAGGTCATCAGCCGGGTCGGCCGGCTGCGGCTTGGCGACCTGGCCGAGATCGGTGACGACCCCTCGCATGCCGTGAGCTTCCGCTTCCGGCTCGACACCTCCCAGCTGCCGCGGCCGTTCCAGATCGGCGCGGTCGGCCAGAGCGACTGGAACATCTCGGTCGAGAAGAACGCCCGGCTGCCGCTGGAGAAGTCGAAGTGAGCACCGACCCGCGGGTCGCGCCGCGGGCGTCGCCGGCGGCGCGGCGATCGCGTGCCATCCGCTGGGCCATCGGGGTGGTGGCCGCGCTGGTCACGGCGATCGGCCTGGTGCTGATGTTCCTGCTGGCGCAGGCCACCAACAACCGGGCCCTCTACGAGCGCAACTACACCCGCCTGTTCGGCATCAACGTGGTGGTGGCGGCGGTGCTGGTCATCGTCATCGGCTGGGTCGCGTTCCGGCTGCTGCGCCGGCTGCGGCAGGGCAAGTTCGGCAGCCGGCTGCTGATCAACCTGGCCATGATCTTCGCGCTGGTCGGCGTGGTGCCGGGCCTGCTGGTGTACGTGGTCTCCTACCAGTTCGTCGCCCGCTCGATCGAGAGCTGGTTCGACGTCAAGGTCGAAGGGGCGCTCGACGCCGGCCTGAACCTGGGGCGCGCCACGCTTGACTCGCTGGCCGACGACCTCGCGAACAAGACACGCACCGCCAGCGCGCAGCTGGCCAACGTGCCGGACGCGCGCGCCGGGCTGGTGCTCGAACGCATCCGCGACCAGCTGGGCGCCACCGACGTCATCCTCTGGACCGGCAGCGGCCAGCTGGTGGCCAGCGCGGGCGCCTCGCGCTTCCAGCTGAGCCCCGAGCGGCCGAACCAGCAGCAGCTGCGGCAGGTCCGCGGCGATCGCGCCGTCGCCCACATCGAGGGACTCGACGAGACGCCGATGCCGGGTGCGCCGGCACCGGTCGCCAGCGTCAGGGCGCTGGCGCTGGTGCAGAGCCAGGGCTTCGAGTTCAACACCGAGCCGCGCTTTTTGCAGGTCACCCAGCCGCTGCCGCCGGCGGTCGTGAGCAATGCCCTGGCGGTGCAGGAGGCCAACCGCGAGTACCAGGAGCGGGCGCTGGCGCGCGAGGGCCTGCGCCGGATGTACATCGGCACGCTGACCCTGACCTTGTTCCTGGCGGTCTTCGGTGCCGTGCTGCTGGCCGTGCTGTTCGGCACCCAGCTGGCCCGGCCGCTGCTGGTGCTGGCCGATGGCGTGCGCCAAGTGGCCGCCGGCGACCTGCGGCCCACCGCGGTGCTCCAGGGCCGCGACGAGCTCGGCGGGCTCACGCGTTCCTTCGCGGTCATGACGCAGCAGCTGGCCGATGCGCGCAGCGTGGTCGAGAAGACCATGGGCGAGCTCGATGCCGCCCGCTCGAACCTGCAGACCATCCTGGACAACCTGACCTCGGGCGTGATCGTGCTCGACGCCCGCGGCTTCATCCGCTCGACCAACCCGGGCGCGACCCGCGTCCTGCGGGCGCCGCTGGCGGCCTTCGAAGGCCAGCAGCTGGCCGAGGTCCCGGGCCTGGCGGAATTCGCGCAGAACGTGCAGCAGCAGTTCGACGATTTCGAGGTCGAGCGGCTGCAGCATGGCCTCGACCACTGGCAGCACGCCTTCGAACTGCATGCCGGCGGCGACGCCATGGGGCAGGACACGATCAACATCGTGGCCCGCGGCGCCGAGCTGCCGGGCGCCGAGCGGCTGCTGGTGTTCGACGATATCTCCGAAATCGTCTCGGCCCAGCGCGCGCAGGCCTGGGGCGAAGTGGCGCGGCGGCTGGCGCACGAGATCAAGAACCCGCTGACGCCGATCCAGCTCTCGGCCGAACGGCTCGAGATGAAGCTCTCGGGCAAGGTCGCCCAGCCCGAGCAGGCGATCCTCACCAAGTCGGTCAAGACCATCGTCGACCAGGTCGATGCCATGAAGCGGCTGGTCAACGAGTTTCGCGACTATGCGCGGTTGCCTGCCGCCGACCTCCGGCCGGTCGACCTGAACGCGCTGGTTCTGGACGTGCTGCATCTCTATCCGCACGAGAACGCGACGGTGGCGCTGCGCCCCGAGCTCGACGAGCGCTGCCCGCCGATCCGTGCCGACGAGCAGCAGATCCGGCAGGTGATTCACAACCTGTTGCAAAACGCCCAGGACGCGGCCGAGGCGAATGCCGGGCGGACCGGGCAGGCCGCCGAGGTCGTGATCCGCACCCGGCTTGGTGAATCCGGCCAGCGGGTGCGCCTCACGGTGCAGGACAGCGGTGCCGGTTTCGCCGAGCACATCCTCAAGCGGGCCTTCGAGCCCTACGTCACGACCAAGGCCAAGGGCACCGGGCTGGGCCTGGCGGTGGTCAAGAAGATCGCGGACGAGCACGGCGCCCGGATCGAACTTTCCAACCGCATGGTCGAGGGGGCTGTGGCGGGTGCGCAAGTCTCGTTATCATTCGCGCTTGCAGCACAGCCGCAGGGAGCGGTCGCTCACACCGAAGATTCGAAGTCATCCACCCTTCTCTGAGCGCTGGCGGCGCCGGGCGGGCGTGGATCCGCAAACGAACTGATTACTCTAACTACAACGCGCACAACTCAAGCACACATGGCAAACATCCTCGTGGTCGACGACGAGCTGGGCATCCGGGACCTGCTCTTCGAAATTCTCAATGACGAAGGCCATAACGTGGAGCTCGCCGAGAACGCGGCCGAAGCGCGCGCCGCGCGACAGCGGGCCCGTCCCGACCTGGTCCTGCTCGACATCTGGATGCCGGACACCGATGGCGTGACCTTGCTCAAGGAGTGGTCGGCGGCCGGGTTGCTGAGCATGCCGGTGGTCATGATGAGCGGCCATGCGACGATCGACACCGCGGTCGATGCCACGCGCATCGGTGCCTTTGCCTTCCTCGAGAAACCGATCACCCTGCAGAAGCTGCTGAAGGCGGTCGAGCAGGGCCTGGCGCGCGAAAGCGCCCGCCGCGCCGCGGCCAGCGTGGTGCCGCCCGCGAGCAGCTTCGCCGCCGTCGTCACGACGGTGGGCGACAGCGCGCTGGTGCCTGCCGCGCCCATGCAGCCGGCTGCCGACCTGGGTCCGCAGTCGACCCAGAGCTTCGACCTCGACCGCCCGCTGCGCGATGCGCGCGACGGCTTCGAGAAGGCGTACTTCGAATTCCACCTCGCGATGGAGAACGGCTCGATGACCCGCGTGGCCGAGAAGACCGGGCTCGAGCGCACCCATCTGTACAGAAAACTCAAGCAACTTGGCGTCGATCTTTCGCGAGGGCGCAGAAGCGCTGTATAATCGCGGGCTGCACACCAAGGCCCGGTAGCTCAGTTGGTAGAGCAGCGGATTGAAAATCCGCGTGTCGGTGGTTCGATTCCGCCCCAGGCCACCAAATTCCACAAGGCGCTACAACTTTCAAAGTTGTAGCGCCTTTGTCGTTTTATTCCCGTCGTGGGATTCGTCTATTTCGCGACATGCAAGCAATGATCGTGCTGGCGCGGCGAAATCTCTGATTGATTTGGGTCCCTGCTGGATGTAGATTCAGTATGGTGGCTTTGGATAACCTTGTGGGCAGCCGGTTCACAACTTGCCAAGAGGAGATCACATGAACGGTTTCGGAAGTCGCTATGACGGTTGACCTCCAGACGGAGTTTCAGACCTATTGCGCACGGTTGCCTGAGATGCTGACAAAGCATGACGGCCAGTTTGTGGTTATTCGAGGCGCTAACCCAGTTCACTACGCGAGAACCTACGAGGGCGCGCTCGATTGGGCATATCAAAAATTCGGACTTGAGCGATTCTTCGTCAAGAAGGTGACCGAGGATCTTGCTGCCGCTCATTTCACTCGCGATCTAGGCTAGTGCCGTCTATCCGAGGTCCATTCGGCGTCCGTGGGCCTATCGTCGACGTCCAAGTAGGTCTGAGCGAGCCGCTCCAGAAATGGATGATGTCCCAAGGGATGAACATCCCTCCACCGATTACCGTGCAGATGTTGATAGACACGGGGGCGGATACCACAACAGTCGCAGAGATACACATGCGATCGTTGAACATCCCTGTGAGCGGCGCCGCGCCGGTTCGGACGATCACTACCGACGTGACCGGGGCGGCGTGCAATACCTACGGCGCTAGTCTTCGCATTTGCGCGCCTGGATTCGGCGACAGCCCTCATCACATCCGTGCGCTAGAGGTGCTGGGGCGGGAGTTTCACAACGAAGGATTCGACGGGTTGCTGGGTCGAGATGTGCTGAGCACGCTCATGCTCACGATTGACGGACCCCGGCGCCGGTTCCACTTGGAGTGGCCCTAGAGATCTTTCCAAACCGATACTCGCGATCGGTCGTACACCCGCGCCGTTGTCTTCGCATCCGCATGCAGCTTGGGCAGCGCGCCATATTGAGCCTTGTGCTGCGTGGTGTAGTAGGCCCGCAGCTCGTGAAAGGTGAATCGGCGCGCGATCACCTTGTCTTCCAACGCCTTGGCCATCGCTCGCTGCCAGGTCGAAGCAAAACCGGTGTCAGTGTATGGATTGCCGTCGCGGGTCGTGAAGACGTGCAAGCACCCATCCGGCCTCGGAACGCCCGCAGCCTTCGCACCAGTTCCTCCATCTTCGGCGTGATGCCGACGCTCTCGACGCGAGTGCTTCCACCGTGCTGCTTGGCCCGCATGGTCCGGATCCTGCCAGCGATGCTGTAGATCTGCGGCAACGTGAGGTGCAGGAAGTCGATGCGGCGCGAACCTGCCATCGCGGCGAATTCCGCCATCAGCGCGATCACCCGTCGCTGCGCGCCCCGGGCCGTCAGCCAGGCGATGAAGGCAGCGAACGTTGTTGGCTCGGGCGCCTCCACTGCGGCAGTGTCTGGTACGCCCCACAGAGTTCCTCGACTGTGCCGGCGTCGTTGCTCGCGCCGTTGAGGTCGAGCATTGAAATCCTGCTTCGAGAAGTCCGCGATTTGCTTGAGGCGCGCTCGAACAGACGCGGCGACATTGCGACTCATAGGGTGACGCTTTCGAGATAGGGGCGCATCACATTGGCGACCCGATCGACGCTCGCGTAGTGCCAGAGCGCGTCCATGGTCAGCTTGCGCTGCGCCCAGCCGTCATGCAGTGCCTCGAGGGCCACGTCCAAGCCGATCTTGTTGCGGTACTTGAAGCAGTCGGCAACGGTCTTCGCCGCGTTGAAGACTGGAACCTGCACGCCGTCGATCAGCAGATGCTCCATGCCTTCGGTGAGCGCCGGACCGGACATGCGGATCGCGCGCAGGGCCGGCTGGTCGATGCGTGGGGCGGGCACGTTGGATGGAAGGGCCAGCCAAACCTCGGAGGGGGCTTGCGTACCGATCCCGTGCACCCGCAGCGCCGACAGCAGGCACACCACACCGCGCGGGACGCGCAGCGCAATCTCGGCCAACGAGCGATGCTCGCTGATTGCGCGCCCCGGCCGGCTGTAGACGCCGCGAGCGACGCGTTCGAGCTTGCCGGCGCCCACCAGTCGGCTGAGTGCGATCGTCGGCAGCCCGCGCTCGCGCAGTTCGCGTGCCCGCAGCAGCGGGTGCTCAGCTGCCAGCGCGAGGATGGCGTCTTCCTGGGTGCTTTGGGAGTGGCTGGCCATGTCGCAGTATGTTGCTTTTTTTATATAAAAATCAACAACTGCATAAATAACGGAACGCCACGTCTTGGGTCAACCGGAGGAAGTGCCTGTCAGGCACCGCTCTTCAAGGCGTCGCGCACCGACTGCAGCGCGGCATCGACAGACTCGAGACGCTGCTTCAATTCCCCGTTGAGCAGCCTCAAAAGGGCGCTGAACTGACTGCGCGTGGCGTGGATCTGGATCTCCTCGTCGTCACTCGAGCGGTCCGGATCGAGCAGCTGTTCGATGCAGGCGTAGGCGAGTTGGACGTCGCACAAGTGGTCCAGTTCGGCTTGCGCCTTGAAGGCGAGCGATGCTGCGCTGTGCGGGCGCGGTGCGATTGCCTCGGTGGCGACTGGATCGCGAATGGTGCGAGCCGAGGAGCGGCTGGAGGATTGAGCGAACGCGGGGGTGGAAACAGCCATGAATGGCCTCCAAGGGTTTCGGTCTGTCTAAAACCGATGCCCTCGAGTCCAAGCGGGGGCGGCGGCTCGACGGGTTTGGACTACCGGGAAACCACTTGCATGAAAACCGGCCAAGCTTGCGCTTGCCCATCGAGCCGCCAAAACTGGAGACACGAACGACAAAGCCGCAGACCTGCGGGGTGACTGCGGCTTTCGTCGCAGTGATTTCAAACGGGAGTCCAAGCCCGATCACGCCTTTTTTTGACATGACGGGCGCAGTATAGGATGCGGCCCGAATTTGCGCGAGCGCCAAGACAGACACGCGGGGCCGTCACTCTCGTTGCGGCAAAGGCGCTTGTCCGAGCGTGATCGTTCGGAGCGAGCGACTCAGCTCCCGCTTCCCCTTCGCATTGGCCCCCCGCCAAGCCCGCCGCGCAGCGGCGATGAAGCGCTCTTCCGCCGGATCCGGCGCATCGGCGACCAGGTCTTCTTCGTCGAGCCAACCGGCATCGACATCGCAGTGCCGCTCGATCTGCCGCGCAAGGATGTCGCCGATGGGCCGCGAACTCTTGATCTGGCTCCACATGCTGGGCGAGATCTCGAGCTTCTTCGCGAAGGCCTGGTCGAGGCCCTTGGCTGGCAGGCCGGCGGCGATCGCCTGTTCGAGAAAGCGCCGATGGAGCAGCAGCGCATTGCGGCGACGGATGACGGTGAGAGGGAGCACTGTTCAAAAACAACAACAACGAGACAGGAAAAGATTGTCGAGCCTGTTGACGTCGCAGTAAAGACTATTTACAGTCCACTTCCTTCGCGGCCCAAGCCGCACGAATTTCATCAACGCAAGCAGGAACCAACGTGAACGCAGCTCTGAGCCACACCAGCATTCGACCCGCATCGGGCCGGACGTTCGTGCGCGTCTCGTCGTGCCACGACCTCGGCAACCTGCCGTCGAAATTCGATCTGCGCCTGAACCCCATGCACGCCACGCAAGCCAGCTTGTGGGCCAAGGCGTATGAGGATCAAGTGCCACCGGGTGGAGGGAGCGCGTAGGCGCGTACCTCCAAGCTCTCTATTGCAGAGGCCCGGACACCGAAAGGTTCCGGGCCTTTTTGTTTTTCTGCAGTGATCGCGCTGCACGCACCGTGGTCTGAATCCGGGGGATGCTCCTTAAGAATTTGCCGCGAGGCGCGACCGGACACTGGACCGGATCGCCGCTTCGCACGATGCGGACCCCGGGACTTGCGCCCGGTGCCCGCTCCATTTCGGGTGTGACTTCACCCCACCGCCAGGGATCAGCCGCGTGGACGGCCTGGCGGGATGTGCAGGGGCTCGATCACCCCTGTGCAGCGATGTCGACGGGGCAACGCGCGCAACGCGTTGCCCATCGCGTGAGGCCACAACCGAAATGGATCATTCAAGCCCCGGTGACGGAACCGGCAGACGTGTCCGCCTCAGAAGCGGAATCCTGGGAGTTCGACTCTCCCCTGGGGCACCAACTTTCTCTTCTTGTCTAGTGGCCAAGGACATCGGGCTTTCATCCCGAAGATCGCGGGTTCGACCCCCGCACGAGACGCCATCTTCAGTTTTGCCGTGTGTGGCGCAGCAGGCAGCGCGCGTGCTTTGGGAGCACGAGGCCGCAGGTTCGAAACCTGCCGCACGGACCAGACCTTGTTCCGCTAACTCAGTGGCCAGAGTGCCTCCCTGTCCAGGAGGAAGTCAGGGGTCGACTCCCCTGCGGAACGCCAACTCAACTTCATCACAGGAGCCGCCATGCGCACATGCAACACCCCCATTCGCACGATCGTCGTGCGGCCAGCCAAGCCACGCGATCCGCTGGCTCTCGCCGTGGCAAGGCGTCTCGGCGCCCTGATTTTCCGCCGGCAGGCGCCGGATCGCCTCGGGCGCATGGATCTCGACCAACGCGTGAGAGAACTGGGCGAGTGGTGATCATGGTGCGCGTAGCTCAATGGCAGAGCCGCTGGTCGTGATCCCGCTGACGACGGTTCGATTCCGTTCGTGCACCCCATTCATCCAAGCATTTCCCCCGACCCGGCCATGAAAGGAGGCCACCCATGCACCCGCTCCACAGCCACGTGCTGCAACTCGACATCCAGGGCACGCCGCAGGCGTGGATCTCGCTCGAGCACGCGGCGCTGCATGTGGCCACGGGCTCGGTCGCATGGGTCGATGGCGAGGGTCCGCTCGCCACGCTGCGCGGCGGCTTCAATGTCGAGCGCGGCCGCCAGTCGGTCATCGACGTGCATCCCATCATCGCGTTGGCTGGCGCCTCGCGCGTCAACCTGTTCGACGTCGCACCGGCCTTCAGCAAGCGCAAGCTCTTGCGCCGCGACCGCATGACCTGCGCCTACTGCGCCCAGCGCTTCGCGGAGCGCGATCTGCAGTGCGAGCACATCGTGCCCGAATCGCGCGGCGGCGGCTGGACCTGGATGAACCTGGTCGCCGCCTGCGGCGCCTGCAACGGCCGCAAGGCCGACCGCACGCCGGAAGAGGCGCGCATGCCGCTGGTCTACCTGCCCTACGTGCCGAGCCGTTTCGAGGGCTTCCTGCTCGAGGGCCGGCAGATCCGCGCCGACGTGCACGAGTGGCTGGCCGCGCGCCTGCCGAAGGGATCGCGGCTGAGCTGACGCTGGCGCGGCTCGGGCGCCACGGCGTCCGAGGCTGCGCTGAGCAGCCCCATCAACTGAAAGAGAACAACATGAAGAACGAACAACTCCCGGCCATCGAGATGCCGGTCAAGATCAAGCAGCCTCCGGTGCTGTTCGGCAAGACGCAGGCGCTGATCGCCCAGCTGGCCGAGCAGCTCGGTGCGCCGCTCATCGCCTACTGGAACGGCCCGCGCGGCTCGGTGTGCCACAGCGACGTGGTCGCGATGTACCACGTGCTGCAGCGGCTCGGAGAACACGAGGTGATCTACCTGTTCCTGAAGTCGAGCGGCGGCAGCGGCCAGGTGTCGCTGCGCCTGGTGAACCTGCTGCGGCAGCATTGCCGCCGTCTGGTCGCGCTGGTGCCGCTCGAGTGCGCGTCGGCCGCCACCATGGTGGCGCTTGGCGCGGACCAGATCCTGATGGGCCCGACAGCCTATCTCACCGCGGTCGACACCTCGCTGAACCACTCGCTGTCGCCGGTCGACCGGGACAACGACCGCGTCGGCGTCAGCCTCGACGAGCTGCAGCGCGTGATCCGCCTGTGGCGCGATCAGCAAGGCGAGGTGCCCGAGAACGCCTACAAGTCGCTGTTCCAGTACGTGCATCCGCTGGTGATCGGCGCGGTCGACCGGGCCGAGTCGCTGTCGATCATGCTGTGCCGCGAACTGCTGGCCTACCACGTCGCCGACGAGGCCAAGGCCGAGGCGATTGCGGGCGCACTCAACGGCAAGTACCCTTCGCACAACTATCCGATCCTGCTGGACGAGGCGGTGAAGATCGGCCTGGCCGCCGAGCGCATACCGGCCGAGGTCGCCGCGCTGCTGCTGCAGCTCAACGCGCTCTACAGCGAGATGGGCCAGAAGGCCACCACCGACTTCGACGAGCAGCGCGCGCACAGCAACGAGATCGCCAACATCTGGGAAGCCAGCGGCGCACAGGTGTACTACCAGCAGGACAAGGACTGGTTCTACCGTTCCGAGGAGCGGCGCTGGATCACCCTCAACGACAACAGCGGCTGGCGCCGCATCGAGCGCATCGGCTCGCGCCTGCGGCGCGGCGAGCTGCACGTGGCGTGATGCGCGACGGCCGCACAAGGAGAAACACCATGAACGACAAGAACTACATCGAGGAAGAAGTCGGTGGCGGCGTGCCCATCAAGATGTGGACGCGCGGCGTGCCGGTCGAAGACGAGGCCCGACGCCAGCTGAGCCATGCGGCGCGCCTGCCGATCGTCTTCAGGCACATCGCGGCCATGCCCGACGTGCACGTCGGCATCGGCGCCACCGTGGGCTCGGTGATCCCGACCCTGCGCGCCATCATCCCGGCCGCGGTGGGCGTGGACATCGGCTGCGGCATGATCGCCTGCAAGACCACGCTGGTGGCCACTGACCTGCCTGACAACCTGGGCCCGCTGCGCTCGGCCATCGAGCGTGCCGTGCCGCACGGCCGCAAGCCCGGCGCGCGCGATCCCGGGGCGTGGCAGAAGACGCCGGGGTCGGTCGACACCGCATGGGCGCCGCTCGAACCCGAGTTCACGGCCCTGTGCCGCGACTACCCGAAGCTGGCCAAGACCAACCACATCCAGCACCTGGGCACGCTGGGCTCCGGCAACCACTTCATCGAGGTCTGCCTCGACCAAGCGGGCTTCGTGTGGTTCATGCTGCACTCGGGTTCGCGCGGCGTCGGCAACTTCATCGGCACGATGTTCATCGAACTGGCCAAGCAGGATGCGATGCGCCAGCAGGTGAACTTGCCCGACCGCGACCTGGCCTATTTCGAGGAAGGGAGCCGCTACTTCGGCGACTACGTGCGCGCGGTGGGCTGGGCGCAGAAGTTCGCGGCCGTCAACCGCGAAGTGATGATGCGGCGCGTGATCGAAGCCGCGAAGACGGTGATCCGCAAGAGCTTCCAGAGCCACGTCGAGGCGGTCAATTGCCACCACAACTACGTGCAGAAGGAGCACCACTTCGGCGAGGACGTCTACGTGACCCGCAAGGGCGCGGTCAGCGCGAAGGCCGGGCAGCTGGGCATCATCCCCGGCAGCATGGGCGCGCGCAGCTACATCGTGCGCGGCAAGGGCCATGCCGACAGCTTCGACAGCTGCTCGCACGGCGCCGGCCGCGTGATGAGCCGCGGCGAGGCCAAGCGCCGCTTCACGCTGGCCGACCACCGCGCCGCGACCGAAGGCGTCGAATGCCGCAAGGACCGCGACGTGATCGACGAAACGCCGGCCGCGTACAAGGACATCGATGCGGTGATGGCGGCGCAGCAGGACCTGGTCGAGGTCGTCCACACCCTGAAGCAGGTGGTGTGCGTGAAGGGCTGAGCGCCGCGCGGCGCCCCCGCCACCTCAGCCGTCGATGCCGAGCTCCGAGCAAATCCGCGCGACCAGCGCCTTCAGGCTCGCGACTTCGCCCTCGAGCCGCGCCACGTTGGCCTTCAGCGCCGCCACCTCGCCGAGCGACACATCGTTGCTGCCACCCGCGACAGCCGACGGACTCGCCGCATCTTCCGCCGGCGTCCCGCTCAGCAGGTGCGCCCAGCGGCTCTCGCGCGCCCCGGGCAGCCGCGCCAGCTTCACGACCAGCGCGCCGGCCGGGCGTTCCGCCATCTCGTCGAGGAAGCCTTCCACCGCCGAGATGTCGGCGAAGTTGTGCATCCGGTCGCAGGCGATGCGCAGTTCGCCCGCGGTCTGCGGCCCGCGCAGCATCAGCACGGTCAGCAGGATGATCGACTGCGAAGGAATCCGCAGCACGCCGTCGATGTTGTGGGCATAGCGGAAGGTCCGCCCGCCGCTGCTCTCCGACACCAGGCTGTAGCCCCGCAGGCTGTCCAGCGCCGCCGTGGCCTCGGCGTCCGTCACCTCCAGGATCGGATTGCGGCTGGTCTTCTGGTTGCAGCCCGCGACCAGCGCGTTGAGCGTCAGCGGATAGCTGTCGGGCACGGTGCGCTGCTTCTCGGCCAAGACGCCGAGGACGCGGGTTTCGAGCAGCGAGAGAGTGGGCAGGGAGGAGGTCATCGCCGGATTGTCGCGCTGGACGGGCTGCACGAACTGCTAAGCCTATTTATAATAAGTCCCCTTATGAAAAGAGACTTCAGCCAGCGCTTCGGCTTCCTCGTGAACGATGTCGCCAAGCTCTACGGCGAGCAGTTCGACCGGCTGGCGCGCGAACGCATCGGCCTGTCGCGGGCCCAGTGCCGGGTGCTCGGCGCGCTGGCGATGCATGGCGACGAGGCGCCGATGTCGCAGGTCGAGCTGGCGCAGCGGCTGGACCTGAGCGCCATGGCGGTCGGCAGCCTGTGCGACCGGCTCGAGGCGGCCGGCTGGATCCATCGCCAGGACAGCCCGAGCGACCGGCGCGTGCGCCTGGTCCGCGCGGCGGCCAGCGCTGAACAGGCGCTCGACACCGCGCTCGGCCTCAGCGACGGCCTGCAGGCGCGCGCGCTGGCGCAGTTCACGCCGGCCGAACGGGCCCAGCTGGTCGCCCTGCTCGCCAAGGCCCGCGAGGGCCTGCTGGCGCTGCAGACCGAGGAGCTGCGATGAACCCCGCTCAGGGCGTCGCCCATCGCGGGCTGATCACGGTTTCGATCATGCTCGCCACCATCATGCAGGCGCTGGACACCACCATCGCCAACGTCGCGCTGCCCCACATGCAGGGCAGCCTGCAGGCCTCGCAGGACCAGATCACCTGGGTCCTGACCTCCTACATCGTGGCCTCGGCGATCGCGCTGCCGTTGACCGGCTGGCTGTGCGGCCACTGGGGACGGCGCAAGGTCTTCATGGTCTCGGTGATCGGCTTCACGATCGCCTCGGCGCTCTGCGGGCTGGCGAACTCGCTGGTCGAGATCGTCGCCGCCCGGCTGCTGCAGGGGGTGTTCGGCGCCGCGCTGGTGCCGCTGTCGCAGGCCGTGCTGCTCGACATCAATCCGCGCGAGAAGGTCGGCCAGGCGATGGCGATCTGGGGCGCCGGGATCATGGTCGGGCCGATCCTCGGGCCGCTGCTGGGCGGCTGGCTGACCGAGAACTTCGACTGGCGCTGGGTCTTCTTCATCAACCTGCCGGTGGGCATCTTCGCGCTCTGGGGCATCATGCGCTTCCTGCCCGAGAGCCGGCCGCAGGGCGAGCGGCTCGACATCTTCGGCTTCGTCACGCTGAGCCTCGCGATCGGCATGCTGCAGCTGTTCCTCGACCGCGGCGAGCAGCTCGACTGGTTCGATTCCTGGGAGATCCGGCTGGAGGCCGCGGCGGCGCTGATCGCCTTCGCCTTCTTTGTGGTCCACACCTGGACCGTGCAGGGCGTGTCCTTCTTCAACCGCGACCTGCTCAAGGACCGCAACTTCGTCACCGGCCTGCTGTTCGCCTTCATCGTCGGCATGATCCTGTACGGCACGATGGCGCTGCTGCCGAGCTTCCTGCAGGGGCTGATGGGCTACCCGGTGGTCTACACCGGGGCCGTGACCGCGCCGCGCGGCATCGGCACCATGATCGCGATGATCGTGGTCGGCCGGCTGGTGCAGCGGGTCGACGTCCGCGCCATCATGGCCGTCGGCTTCGGCCTGACCGCGTTCTCGCTCTGGCAGATGACGCGCCTGACGCTCGAGATGGACAGCTCGCTGATCATCGTCTCGGGCTTCATCCAGGGCCTGGGCATCGGCTTCACCTTCGTGCCGCTGTCGACCGCGGCCTTCGCGACCCTGGCGCCGCGGCTGCGCAACCAGGGCACGCCGGTCTTCAGCCTGTTGCGCAACATCGGCAGCAGCGTCGGGATCTCGATCGTGCAGGCCCTGCTGACCGAAAACTCGGGCCGGGCCCATGCGACGCTCGCCGCCACCGTGGGGCCGGGCAACCACGGCCTCGCCGGCCTGCCCCAGCTGTTGAACCCGTCCAGCCCGGCCGGCCTCGCGATGCTGAACGGCGAGGTCACGCGCCAGGGCGTGCTGATCGGCTACCTGTCCGACTTCGGAATCATGATGGCGGTCACGCTGGCCGCGATCCCGCTGCTGCTGCTGATCCGCAGCCCGGGCCGCGCCGCCTCTGGGGCGGCGGCCGAAGTGCCGCACTGATCGAAGGCGCTCAGAAGTCGACCAGCGCCAACCCGATCGTAAACACCGTGCGCTTGCGGTTGTAGTCGACCAGGGTGTCGCCGTAGCCGTAGAAGAGCTGGGTCTGCAGGCGCAGGTTGCTCCTCACCGGGTCGCCGATGACCTTCAGCCATTCGAGCTTCACCGCGCCCTTGCCGCCATGCGCCCAGGCCACGACCTGGTTCAAGCGGTCGATCTGCCAGGTGAGCCGGATGTCGGCGTTGCCCAGGTACTTGGTGATGTCGGGGTTGTCGTCGTTGGCGGCGTTCTCGGAGACGCGCGACCAGATCCGGCCGGTGATCGTGAACTGGTCGCCGAGCTCGGCGCCGCCCATCAGGTAGACCCGGTTCCAGCTGCGCGAGTAGGGCAGGTCCTGGCCATTCGACTGGTGCACCAGCCCCACGCCGGTGTAGCGCAGCCGCCAGCCGCCCGGCAGCTTGTAGTCGAGCGGGTAGCTGTACATGACCTCGGGCTCGTGGTCGGTGGTGCGGAACGGGCGCGACAGATCTTCGTTGAACACCTGCCAGGTCGAGAGCTGCGAGTAGGCGAACCAGAGGCCGTCCTTCTTGACCGGATCGTCGCCGGTGAGCAGCCCCTGCGCGAGCTTGGTGCGCAGCGACAGGCCGATGCGCATGTCCTGCGCCTGGTAGGGCCGGTCGACACCGGTGTGGTTGGGCGCCGGCGAGGTCGCCGTTTCGGGCTCCCGTGCGGCCACGCCGAGGCCGACGCTGAGCGGTCGGTAGCCGCGGAAGCCCAGCGTGCCGCAGCTGCTGCCGGCCTCCAGCTCCCAGAAGCGCGACAGCAGCGAGTATTGGCGGTCGCGGCAGCCGTCCTCGGTCGTGATCGTGACCACCCGCGTGGCCGGCACGGTGGCGTCCACCGGCGGCATCGTCTCGACCAGCACCGACGGCGCCGTCGGCACCGCGGCCGCGGGCAGGGTCTGCTGCTGGGCCCAGCGGTCGAAGCAGGCGAGCCGCGCCTCGTTGTTGCCGCTGCCGGCGAGGCGCTGGCACTGTTGCCAGGTCAGTTCGGATTCGGCCAGAGGACTCGGCGGCTTGTCCACCGCCTGGGCCAGGGCGCCGGTGGCGCCGAGGCCGGTGACAAGAGCGGTGAATAGAAGGGTGCGTTGATTCATCGATCAGTTGCCGAATTGCCAATCTTGTTCAGGACGAACGGATGCGTGCTGTCGTTCGCGGCGTCGCGCCAGACGCCCTTGAACTCCCGACCGCACGACCCCGGCTGCAGCGCGCCGAGCCAGACGCCACTGATGGCGTGGCCGTCCAGCGATTCGTCGAGGCTCAGCATGCCGTCGTCGTCGATGTCGCCAGCCAGCTGCGACACCTTGGCGGGCGCACCGTCGCCGTCCCGCGTGATTGTGCCGCGCACCCCGGCGTAGTCGGGATGTTGGTTGAGCTTGACTTTTGCCACGCCCTGGGTGCCGTCGATGCGCGCTTCCCAATCGCCGAACAGCGCCTGGAGCGGCAGCTCGGAGGCGCTGGCGGGGCAGGCCGCGGGGCCGCCTTGCGCCGCGGCGCCGGCGGCGAAGGTGGCGAAGGCGATGCAGGCCGCGGCCAGCCAGGCCCTGCGCAAGCCCTTCATGGCGCCGAGGCGGCCGCCGCGGCGGCGGCGGCGGCGTTGTCCTGCACCTTGCGCGCGAATTCGGCGCGCAGCGCCTTGAGCTTCTCGCGCGGGTCTTCCTTGGCGGTCTTCTTGTCGAGCGCCATCTCGGCGATGAAGCGGCTCGGCTGGGCGGCGACCATCTCGCGGCCCTTCTTGCGTCGCTTGGTCCAGCTCACCGCGAGGCTGCGCTGGGCCCGCGTGATGCCCACGTACATCAGCCGGCGCTCTTCCTGCAGCCGCGTCAGCGTGTCGTCGCTGATCTTTTCCTGCCGGCCGCCGTCGTCGTCCAGCTTGAAGGGCAGCAGGCCCTCGGTCACGCCGACCAGCATCACGTGCGGCCATTCGAGGCCCTTGGAGGCGTGCAGCGTCGACAGCGTGACCACGTTCTGGTCCTGCTCGCGCTCGCTGATGGTCGACAGCAGCGAGATCGTCTGCGCGACTTCGAGCAGGCTCTTGCGCTCGCTCTCGACCGTGGCGCCGGAGGCGTCGTCGATGGTGCCGCCGCAGCGCTGCGACATCCAGTCGCAGAACTCCATCACGTTGGTCCATCGGCTGGCCGCGGCCTGCTCGCTGTCCTCGCCGTCGTAGAGATGCTTCTCGTAGTCGATCTCCTTGAGCCATTCGGCCAGGAAGGCGCGCGCGTCCTCGGCGCCCATGGTGCGGCGGGCCCGGTACTCGAGATCGTTGATGTAGCGGCCGAATTCATGCAGGCCCTCTTGCGCCCGCTTGGGCATCACGCTCGGCAGCGAGGGGCTGAACAGGGCCTCGAACAGGCTCAGCTTGTACTGGCTCGCGAAGGTGCCGAGCGCGGCCAGCGTGGTGTGGCCGATGCCGCGCTTGGGCGTGGTCACGGCGCGCAGGAAGGCCGGGTCGTCGTCGTTGTTGACCCACAGCCGGAACCAGCCGCACAGGTCCTTGATCTCGGCCCGGTCGAAGAAGCTCTGGCCGCCCGACACCTTGTAGGGGATCTGCGCCTTGCGCAGCGCCTGCTCGAACACCCGCGCCTGGTGGTTGGCGCGGTAGAGGATCGCGAAGTCGCGGAACTCCTTGTGCTGCGGGCCTTGCGTGGTGGCGTCGCCGGCGCGCAGGCTCTGGATCCGTGCCACGGTGCGCTCGGCCTCGTGGGCCTCGCTGTCGGCATCGACGATGCGCACCGGCTCGCCCTCGCCGAGTTCGCTGAACAGCGTCTTCGGGAACAGCTTGGGATTCGGGCCGATCACGTTGTTGGCGGCGCGCAGGATCGCGCTGGTGCTGCGGTAGTTCTGCTCCAGCTTGACGACCTTGAGGTTCGGGTAGTCGACCGGCAGCTTCTTGAGGTTGTCGAGCGTGGCGCCGCGCCAGCCGTAGATCGACTGGTCGTCGTCGCCGACCGCGGTGAAGCGTCCGCGCTCGCCGACCAGCGCCTTCAGCACCTCGTACTGGGTCGCGTTGGTGTCCTGGTATTCGTCGACCAGCACGTGGCCGAGCGCCGCCTGCCACTTGGCCCGCACTTCGTCGTGCTGCTGCAGCAGCTTCAGCGGCATGCCGATCAGGTCGTCGAAGTCGACGCTCTGGTAGGCCGCCAGCCGTTCTTCGTAGCGCGCCATGATGCGGGCCGTGATGCGCTCGTTGTCGTCGGCCGCCTGGGCCTCGGCCTGGGCCGCGTTGAGGCCCATGTTCTTCCACTTGCTGATGGTCCACTGCCAGATCCGCGCGGTGGCGGCATCGGTGGTGCCGCCGGCGTCCTTGAGGATCTTGGTGACGTCGTCGCTGTCCAGGATGCTGAAGGCCGGCTTCAGGCCCAGCACCGCGCCGTCCTCGCGCATCATGCGCACGCCCAGCGCGTGGAAGGTGCAGACCACCACCTGCCTGGCGTCGCGCCCGATCAGGCCCTTGGCGCGTTCGCGCATCTCGGAGGCGGCCTTGTTGGTGAAGGTGATGGCGGCGATCCGCTTGGGCTCGAGGCCGGCCTGGATCAGGCGCGCGATCTTGTGCGTGATCACGCGGGTCTTGCCCGAGCCCGCGCCCGCAAGGACCAGGCAGGGGCCGTGCATGTAGTTGACGGCTTCTTGTTGCGCGAGATTGAGACCGGAAGACATGGGGAGTTCGGAGGCGGGAACCGGGAATGATACGGGGGCCTCTTGGCCGCCCGGGCCGCCCGACTGTGGTAGGCGCGCCGCGCATGGACAATCGCCGCGTGCTGCAGATCTTCCTCGTCACCGTTCCCTTCTTCGCCTTGATAGCCGCCGGCTATGCCGCGGCCCGCGGCGGCCTGCTGCCGCTGGCGGCGATTCCGGGGCTGAACGCCTTCGTGCTCTATTTCGCGCTGCCCTGCATGTTGTTTCGCTTCGGCGCCCGTGCACCGATCGGCCAGTTGCTGGACGGCGGCGTGGCGCTGGTCTGGTGCCTGAGCGCGCTGATCGTGGTCGGCGCCACGGTCGCGCTCAGCCGCAATGGGCGCATCGGCTGGAACGATGCGGCCTTCGGGGCCCTGGTGGCCGCTTTTCCGAACACCGGCTTCATGGGCGTGCCGCTGCTGGTGGCGATCCTCGGCGCCCAGGCGGCATCGACCACGATCATCACGATGGCCTTCGACATGGTGGTCACCTCGTCGCTGTGCATCGCGCTGTCGCGGCTCGATGGCGCCGACGGGCATGGCGCCGCCAAGGCCCTGCGGCAGGCGCTGCGCGGCATCTTCCAGAACCCGATGCCCTGGTCGATCCTGCTGGGCGTGCTGGCCTCGGCGACCCGCTTCACGTTCCCGGGCCCGATCGAGCGCACGGTCGCGATGCTGGCCGAGGCGGCCTCGCCGGTGGCCCTGTTCACGATCGGCGCGGTCCTGGCCCGGTCGGCGGTGCTGGCGCGCGAGCACCGCGCCAGTGCGGCGGTCGCGCAGGCCCTGGGCAGTGCGGCCGGCCGCTCACAGCCGCCGGCCCAGGCGGCGCTGGCGGACGTGCTGCCCGTGGTCGCGATCAAGCTGCTGGCGCATCCGCTGCTGGTGTGGGCCCTGGCGCATGGCGTGCGGGCGCTCGGCGTGCCGCTCGGCGGGCCGGCGCTGGTCGCGATGGTGCTGGCGGCCGCACTGCCCAGCGCCAGCAATGTCTCGATGCTGGCCGAGCGCTTCGGCGCCGACGACGGGCGCATCGCCCGCATCATCCTGTGGACCACCGTGGCCGCGTTCTTCAGCTTTCCGCTGGCGGCCGGCTGGCTGGGTCAGGGCGTGAGCACGCCGAGCTTGTAGGGATCGGCGTCGGGCAGCAGCTCGCAGCGTGAGAGGTCGCGCCCCTGCGTGCCGTCGCAATAGAAGGTGTTGCGGACCCGCCCGAACAGCGTCGGCGAGGAGGTGAACAGCACGCCCTGGTTGGGCTGCCACCGGTCCTTGGCGCCGTCCTCGGGCGCGCTCGTCGGCGCGGCCGCCGGATCGGGCGCACTGTGGGCGGCGGTCCCGCCGGCCGGGGTCGTGAACTCGGCCAGCGTGTGCTGGGCCTCGTCGCCGCGCCAGCGGGTGACGAGTTCGGCGGGCTGCGGGCGTCCGACCACCGGGATCAGCAGTGCGTGGACCTGGAAGCCGTGTCCGAAGCGGTGCTCCTTGCCCGCCAGGAAGGCATAGGCGCAGGCGGCCTGGCACTGGCCCTTGACCTCGGTATTGACGCCTGCCGCCTGGATCGCGCGGGCGTAGTCGCCGGCCACCTCGGCGGAGCCGCCCAAGGCGTTCTCGAACACCACGGTGCGAACCTGGCCGCCGGCCAGTTGGGTTTCGAAATCCTTCACCGCGCTGCCGTCGAGCGTCCCGCTGACCAGCAGGCGGTTGCCCTCGAGCTCCAGATCCGCCGCTGGCGCGCCGGCGGTCAGGCCGGCCAGTACAAGGCCCCACAAAGTCCCTGATAGCGTCTTCACGAAGTGACCCTTTCGCAAGACCCCGCAGTAGGTCCCGCTGCGACCATAGCTTGGACAGCGCGTCGGCGCTTCGTCAACTGTTGTTGCAGAGTATTTCCTACAACGGGGCTTCGCAGAAGCAGATAGTGTGAAGTATTCCGTTTGACTAATGCTTAGGTATTCCTTAGCGCTGCTACAGTGGGCGCATGGATCGGGAGAGTGGCATGACGACTTGGACGCGCACGGTGCTGTGGATGGTGTGGCTGGCCGCTGTCGGCTGGCTTTGGTTCGGCGGTTCGCTCGGAACCGGTGCCGCCTTGGCGGCGGCGTTGCTGAGCCTGCTGATGTTCGCCCTGCCGGGGGCGGTCAGACGCCGCCGATCGGGTCTTCAGTATGTGGAGATGGGGAAGGAGCCGGTCGGGTTGCTCTGACGCTCGGCCCGGGCCTCAGATACTCTGGGGATCCACGTCCACCAGCCAGCGGATAACGCCCTTCCCCTCAGGTTGCCGGCGCAGCCCGTGCAGCAGCGGCTGCCACCCGGCCAGCAGCTTCTGCAAGGCGGCCCGTGAGCCGCTCTCGATCAGCATCTGCGCCCGCTCCACGTTCGCCACCCGCTGGATCGTCAACGGCACCGCCGGATAGCGCGTGACCCGGTCGGCGCCGGGCAGGGCCTCGGCGGCCTCACTGGCGGCGTTCAGGAAGGCCTGCGCGGCCTCCTGGCTGCGGGCGTCGGCGCGCAGCAGGGCCTGGAAGGCGAAGGGCGGCATGCCGGCGGCGGCGCGCTCCGCCAGCTCGCCTTGGGCGAAGGCCGCATAGTCATGGCGACGCAGCGCCGCGAACAGCGGATGCTGCGGATGATGGGTCTGGATCCACATCTCGGCGCTGCTTTGCTGCGCCGTCAGATAGGCGGCGTCGCGGCCGGCCCGGCCGGCCGACTGCATCAGCAGGCCGAACAGCCGCTCGGGCGCCCGGAAATCGCTGGAGAACAGCGCGCCGTCCGGGTTGATCGCCGACACCAGCGTGATGCGGCGGAAGTCGTGGCCCTTGGCGATCATCTGCGTCCCCACCAGGACGTCGACCTCACCGGCATGGACCGCCGCCAGCTGCGATTCGAGCGCCCCCTGCTTGCGCGTGCTGTCGGCATCGATGCGGGCGATGCGCACCGCGCTGCCGTCGGGGCGCCGGACCGGCGCGAACAGCTCGCCGAGATGCTCCTCGAGCCGTTCGGTGCCCCGGCCGACCGGGGCGATGTCCGGGTTGCCGCAGGCCGGGCAGGCGCGCGGCACGCGCTCGGTGAAGCCGCAGTGGTGGCAGCGCAGCGTGCGGTCGATCTTGTGGAAGACCCGGAAGGCGCTGCAGTGCGGGCATTCGCTCTTCCAGCCGCAGTCGCCGCAGGCCAGCACCGGCGCGTAGCCGCGCCGGTTCAGGAACACCATGCTCTGTTCGCCGCGCGCGATCCGCTGGCCGATGGCGTCGAGCAGCGCGCCCGACAGCACGGTTTTGGGCGGCTGCAGGTTCATGTCGACCAGCCGGACCGCGGGCAGCGCGCCGGCGCCGACCCGCGAGGGCATCGCCAGCCGCCGGTAGCTGCCGCCGGCATCCTCGCCCTCGGCCGGCCGGCTGCGGTGCCAGCTTTCGAGCGAGGGCGTGGCCGAGCCGAGGATCACCTTGGCGCCTTCGCGGCGGCCGCGCCAGACCGCCAGGTCGCGGGCCGAGTAGCGCGCCCCCTCCTGCTGCTTGTAGCTGGGGTCGTGCTCCTCGTCGACCACGATCAGGCGCAGGGCCGGCATCGAGGCGAACACCGCCATCCGGGTGCCGAGCACGATGCGCGCCGCGCCGCCGTGCGCCGCCAGCCAGCTCGCCAGCCGCTGGGGGTTGGTCATGCCGCTGTGCAGGGAGACCACCGCGTCAGCGCCGAAGCGCGCCTTGAAACGCGCCTCGAGCTGCGGCGTCAGGTTGATCTCCGGCACCATCACCAGCGCCTGCGCCGCCGGCTCGCGGGCCAGCAGCGTCGCCACGCTGCGCAGGTAGACCTCGGTCTTGCCGCTGCCGGTGCTGCCGAACAGCAGGAAGGGGCCGGGCTCGGCCTCGAAGCGGGCCAGTGCCTCGGTCTGCTCGGGCGTGAGGGCCACCACGGCGGCGGCCGCTTCGCCGCCGCCGGCGGCCGCCGCCGGCGGCGCCTGGCGCTTGAGTCGCCGCTCCAGCTGGACCGCGCTCAGGTCGCGCAGCTGCGGCGGCAGGGCGGCCAGCGCGATTTCGCCGAGCGAGCGCTGGTAGTAGCGGGCGGCGAAGGCGACCAGGTCGCGCCAGCCGTCGCCGAGCGGCGGCAGCGCGTCGAGCACGCCGGTCACCGGCTTGAGTTCGATCTCCGAGCCCGGGTCCTCGTCGGCGCTGCGCACCGCCCAGGCCACGCCCAGCACCTCGCGGCGGCCCAGCGGCACCCGCACCAGTGCGCCCGGCGCCACAGCCACAGGGCTTTTGTAGCTAAGTACATCCCCTAGTGCACTGTGCGCCGGAGTTTGTACGGCGACGTCGATGCACCAATTCAAGGCAGCTTCCGGCTAGGCACGTTTGTTAAAGCGAAGTTGAGCAAAACAGCATAAGTCGTTGATTTTCCAGTGCTTTGCGGGACATCCAGAGTTTCTGTGGATAACTTTGTTGATATCAGGGCTCGACACCGCGCGAACCCTTGAGAATCAAGGCTCCGGCTGGAATGCCCGGAAAAAAAGCAAAGTTCAAACCCTATATGAATCAATGACTTAGCTTCGCTATCGCTTTAGGAGCAGGCCAGATCGCGGCTCGGCGGATTTTGCGCACCGCAACAGCCGTTTTGTGCATAAGTCAGTCCCTCCTTACGCTTTTGGCGCTTGACAAATGCCGGACAGCCGTTCTCAGGTACTTACAAGTCATAACAAAACGCTCAAGCACGAAGCATCCGCGACTGCGCATGCACCGCCGCCACCAGGGCCGCGACATGCTCGGGCGGCGTGAACTGGCTGATGCCGTGGCCGAGGTTGAAGATGTGGGTCGGGCCGGTGCTGTCGGGATCGCTGTGCGGGCGGCCGAAGCTGTTCAGCACCTTGGCCACTTCTTCCTCGATCTGGCGCGGCTGCGCGAACAGGACGTTGGGGTCGATGTTGCCCTGCAGCGCCTTGCCGCCGGGCCCTTCGCCGACCCGCGCGCGGGCCTGCCCGAGGCTCACGGTCCAGTCCAGGCCCAGCACCTCGCAGGCCAGCGGCTGCATGTCCTCGAGCCAGAGCCCGCCGCCCTTGGTGAACACGATCCGCGGCACCGGCCGGCCGTCGGCGCCGTCACGGCGCAGCTGCGACAGCACGCGCTGCGTGTAGGCCAGGCTGAAGGCCTGGAAGGCGCCGTCGGCCAGCACGCCGCCCCAGCTGTCGAACACCATCACGGCCTGGGCGCCGGCGTCGATCTGGGCGTTGAGGTAGGCGGCCACGGCATCGGCATTGACCGCGAGCAGCCGGTGCATCAGGTCGGGGCGGCTGTAGAGCAGCGTCTTGACCTGCCGGTAGTCGCTCGATCCCGCGCCTTCGACCATGTAGCAGGCCAAGGTCCAGGGGCTGCCCGAGAAACCGATCAGCGGCACCCGGCCGTCGAGCGCGCGGCGGATCGAGGCGACGGCGTCGAAGACGTAGCGCAGCTTGTCCATGTCGGGGACGGCCAGGGCCCCGATGCCGGCCTCGTCGCGCACCGGCCGCGCAAAGCGCGGGCCTTCGCCGGCCTCGAAAGAGAGGCCCAGCCCCATTGCGTCGGGCACCGTCAGGATGTCGGAAAAAAGGATCGCGGCATCGAGCGGAAAGCGCTCGAGCGGCTGCAGCGTGACCTCGGTTGCGTAGTCGACGTTGGTGGCCAGGCCCATGAAGCTGCCGGCCTTGGACCGGGTCGCCAGGTACTCGGGCAGGTAGCGTCCGGCTTGGCGCATCAACCAGACCGGCGTGTGGTCGGTGGCCTGGCGCCAGCAGGCGCGCAGGAAGGTGTCGTTCTTCAGGGGGGCGAAAGGCATCCCCCGATTGTCGCAGGGGAGTCCGGGCGGGGGCCGGGCCGGCCCGCGGGCTCAGGTCTTGTACTTGATCGAGCAGCCGTAGGGGCGGGTCGCGGCGGCGCTGATCGCCTTGCCTCCGAAGGCCTCGCCCAAGGCCTGGTTGACGTAGTTGGTGGCGGTCTTGATGTCTTCGGTGCGGGCCGAGGGAATGCTGTCGATGCCCCCGGCATAGACCAGGGTCCCCTTGGGGTCGACGATGAAGATGTGGGGCGTGGTGCGCGCGCCGTAGGTGCGGCCGATGACGCCGTCTTCGTCCATCAGCAGCGCGGTGGGGGCGCCCGATTGCGCCTTCATCCAGGCGGCCAGCGCCTCCGGTTTCAGGTAGTCGCCGTGGCCGCGCTCGGTCGAGTTGATGGACAGCCAGACCACGCCCTTGGCGGTGGCGGCCTTCTGGGTGGCGGGCATGTTGCCGCTGCCGTAGTGCTTGCCGACGAAGGGGCAGCCCGGGTTGGTCCATTCGAGGACCACGAACTTGCCGGCGAAATCCGACAGGCGGTGCGAGGTGCCGGCGGTGTCGACGGCGACGAAATCGGGTGCCGGCTGGCCGACCGCGGGCGCCGCGGCGGCCTGGGCGTTGAGCATGAAGGTGGCGCCGAGCGCCACCGCGGCGGTCATGATGGCGCGCCGCGAAGCCCGGCTGAGGGCCGCGCGGGCATCGCGCGCGGCGCGGTAGGAACGAGAGCCGGAGGTGGACGATGTGGACATGTCGGCTGGGACTCCTGAATAAATACTCAATAACTGCGATAGCTTAGAACGGATTCTTCATGTCCATGTGACAACCCGTTAGGGCCCGGGGTCAAAGCCGGGCGAGTGCTTCGCGCAGTTCATTCTTGCCCAGGATCTCGGTCAGCACCACGGGCGGCCGGCCAGGCGCCTGCAGCACGTAGACCGGCACGCCGCTGCGGCCCAACGCCGTCAGGGCCTCGGTGATGGCCGGGTCGCGCCGGGTCCAGTCGGCGCGCAGCAGCGCCACCCGGCGGGCATCGAAGTCGGCCAGCACCTCGGCGTCGGCCAGGGTGCTGCGCTTGTTGTACTGGCAGGTCACGCACCAGGCCGCCGTGAAGTCGATGAACACCGGCTGCCCGGCCGCCGCCAGGGCGCTGGCGCGCTCGGCCGACCAGGGCTGCCAGCGCTGGCCCGCCGCCGTCGCGACCGGTTCGAGTGGCCGCACGACGTGACCGCCGATGGCGCCCGCCAGCACGGCCGTGAGGGCGACGGTCAGGCTGGCAAGCACCAGGCGGGTGCGGCCGCGCAGGGTCAGGCTCCAGGCGATCGCCGCCAGGCAGACGAGCAGGCCCAGCAGGGCGCCGGCGCCGTCGATGCCGCTCTGCTGGCCCAGCACCCAGACCAGCCAGGCGACGGTGGCGAACATCGGGAACGCGAGCAGGCGGCGCAGCGTGTTCATCCAGGCGCCCGGCCGGGGCAGCAGCCGGGCCACGGCGGGCACGAAGCCGGCCGCCAGGTAGGGCAGCGCCAGGCCGAGCCCGAGCACCGCGAACATCAGCAGCGCCTGGCCGGCGGGGAGGGCGATCGCGAACCCCAGCGAGGCGCCCATGAAGGGCGCGGTGCAGGGCGATGCGACCACCACCGCCAGCGCGCCCGACAGGAAGTCGTTGGCCACCGGATGGCGGGCCTGCACGGCCCCGATCGATGCCGGCGCCATGCGGCCGAACTCGAAGAGGCCGGCCAGGTTGAGCCCGATCAGCGTGAACAGCGCGGCCAGGGCCGCCACCACCGCGGGCGACTGCAGCTGGAAGCCCCAGCCGAGCTGGGCGCCGGCGGCCCGCAACGCGAGCATCGCGCCACCCAGGGCCAGGAAGGACAGGATCACGCCGCCGGTGTAGGCCAGGGCAGCCAGCCGGTGGGCGCGGCGGTCGTCGGCATGGCGCGTGAAACCCAGCACCTTGATCGCCAGCACCGGGAAGACGCAGGGCATCAGGTTCAGCAGCAGGCCGCCGATCAACGCGCCGAGCAGGGCGGCGACGAAGCCGGCCGAGGGCGGTGCCGGTCGCGGCGCGGGCGGCGCGGCGTTGGCCGCGAGCGCGGCCGTCAGGGCCGGCGACACCTGGGCCGGCGCCGCGACGCTCGGCCAGCTGCCGGCCACCGGCGCCTCGGCGCGCCAGGCGGCCGGTTGGCCGGGCTGGCGATCGGCTTCGGCGAGCGCCACCACCACCGGCATGACGGCGGGGCTGGCGCTGCGCTGGTCGGCCAGCGGCACGGTGGCGGTCCAGGCATCGCCCTGCCAGGCCTGGGTCCAGTCCTTTCCCAGCACGGCGCCGGTGCGGATCACCTCGGCGGTTTCGGGGAAGAACTCCAGGGTCTTGCCTCGGGCGGCGGCGGGCAGGCCGTCGAGGCGCACCTGCAGCTTGTCGCCGTCGATGGCGATCCGGCCCGGCTGCGCCAGCGCGGCGGGCCGGGCGGCGAGCGCGGCATCGAAATCGGCCTTGTGCAGCGCCGTCGAGCCCTGCAGCGGCAGCTTGAGAAGGAATTCCCCGTCTTCGGGAATGCACTCCTTGCTGCACACCAGCCAGGAGGCCTTGAGCCGGACTTCCATCTCGGCGGCGCCGGTGAGCGCCGGCTGCGGCTTGAAGTCGGCGCCGACGCTGAGCGGCACCGGCAGCAGCACGGTGTTCTCGTAGCCGTAGTTGGCCAGGTTGCCGATCGGGATCTTGCGCGGCACGGGCCAGTCGATGTCGCCGCTGGAAACGCCCGCCGGCAGGGACCAGGCCAGCTCGGTCGGCAGGCCGGAGTCGCCCGCGTTCTTCCAGTAGGTGTGCCAGCCGGGCTGGTGCGCGATCTGCAGGCCGACCCAGAGCGGCGCCCCGGGCGACACGCCCTCGGGGGCATGGGCGACGAGCTCGGCCCGCACGTGCGGGGTGGTGACGACCGGGCCGGTCCTGGCGGACAGCTGGGCCACGGCCGGCAGGCAGGCCGCGAGGCTGGCGCAGAGGAATGCCGCGAGGCGGAATCGGGAAAGGAGGGACATGCCGTCAGTCGGAGCGGGCGCGCGAGGCGAAGTTCCGGCTCATCCGCCCCACCCCAGCACCACGCGCCGGCTGTTGGCGCTCTTCTTCTCGATCTTGGTGACCAGCACGGCGCCGATCTCGCCGGTGTTCGCCACGTGGGTGCCGCCGCAGGGCTGGAAATCGATGGCCTGGTCGCCGCTGCCGATGCGGATCGTGCGGACCGTGCCGGTGCCGCGCGGCGGCTGCACGCTCATGCTCTTGACCAGGGCCGGGTTGGCGTCGAGCTCGGCATCGCTGATGGCGCCGACCACCAGCGGATGGGCGGCCGCCACCAGCCGCGCGAGGCCGGCCGTCAGGGCCTCCTTGTCGAGCGGGTCGGTCATGTGGAAATCGAGCCGCGCGTAGTCGGGCGTGATCGAGCAGCCGTTGACCGGCTGCGGCACCAGGTGGCACAGCAGGTGGGTGGCGGTATGGAAGCGCATCAGCTTGTGGCGGCGCTCCCAGTCGATCGCGGCGGTGAGGCGCACGCCGGGCTGCAGCGCGGCGACCAGGGCCTCCTGGCCCGCGGCCGGGACATGGACGATCTGGTCGGTGGGCTTGCCGTCGGCATCCTTGGCCTTGCGGGTATCGACGATCACGATCTCGCGGCCGTCGGTCAGCAGCAGCCGGCCGCTGTCGCCGGCCTGGCCGCCGCCCATCGGATAGAACACGGTGCGGTCGAGCACGATGCCGCCTTCGTCGGCGGCGACCACGAGGGCCTCGCAGTCGCGCAGATAGGCATCGGAGCGGAACAGGTCGTCGGTCATGGCCCGATGGTAGCGGCGCGGCTGCGGGGCAGCCGGCCCACGCCCGAAAGCGCCCACAGCCGACACCCGCGGCGCTGCGGGGCGGGCAGGATGGCACCAGAATGAACCTGCCCATCACCCCATCTCTCTTCGTGCGGCGCTCGCTGCTCGCCCCGGCGGCGGCGCTGCTGCTGGCCGCCTGCGGCGACGCCGCCAAGCTGGCGCCGGAAGCCGAGACCGGGCCGACACCGACCCTGCCGGCACCGCGCCAGGCCCTGCTGCCGACCGTCAATGTCGCGCCGGTCGTGGGTTGGACCGACACCGCCGGCCCGACCGCGCCCGACGGCTTCGCGGTGACGGCGCTGGCCCGCGGGCTGGACCATCCGCGCACCGTCTACACGCTGCCCAACGGCGACGTGCTGGTGGTCGAGAGCAACAAGCCGCCGAAGCCCGAAGGCAGCCACGACGGCGGCAGCGGGCTAGTCGCACGGACCAAGCAGTGGGTCACGGGCCTGTTCATGAAGCGCGCCGGCGCCGGGGTGCCGAGCGCCAACCGCATCACCTTGCTGCGCGATGCCGACCACGATGGGGTCGCCGAACTGAAGCAGGTATTCATGCAGAACCTGAACTCGCCCTTCGGCGTCGTGCTGGTCGGCAACGAACTGTTCATCGCCAATGCCGACGCGCTGGTCAAGGTGCCGTATGCCGACGGCCAGACCCAGGTCACGGCGGCGCCGGTCAAGGTGACCGACCTGCCCGCGGGCATCAACCACCACTGGACCAAGCACGTGGTCGCCAACCGCGAGGGCACCAAGCTCTATGTCACGGTCGGGTCCAACAGCAACGTGGGCGAGAACGGCATGGAGGCCGAGGAGGGGCGCGCCGCCGTCTGGGAGGTCGACCTGAAGAGCGGCGAGAAGCGGCTGTTCGCCAGCGGCCTGCGCAACCCCACGGCGCTCGCCTGGGAGCCCGACACCAATGTGCTGTGGGCGGTGGTCAACGAACGCGACGAGCTCGGCAGCGACCTGGTGCCCGACTACCTGACCTCGATCAAGGACGGTGCCTTCTACGGCTGGCCGTGGAGCTACTACGGCGGCTATGTCGATGCCCGCGTGAACCCGCAGCGGCCGGACCGGGTCGCCGCCGCGGTGGTGCCCGACTACGCGCTGGGTTCGCACCGGGCGCCGCTCGGCATCGCCTTCTCGCGCCCGGGGGCCATGCCCGTGGAGTTCGCCAACGGCGCCTTCATCGGCGAGCACGGGTCCTGGAACCGCAAGCCGCTGGCCGGCTACAAGGTGGTCTTCGTGCCCTTCATCGGCGGCCGGCCCAGCGGTCCGCCGGTTGATTTCCTGACCGGCTTCCTGACCGCCGACGACAAGGCGCAGGGCCGCCCGGTCGGCGTGGCCTTCGACAACAGCGGTGCCCTGCTGGTCGCCGACGATGTCGGCAACGCGGTCTGGCGGGTCAGGAAGAAGTAGCTAGAACCCCGCCAGCACCACCTTCCCCTGCGCCTTGCCGCTCTCGATCAGCGCGTGGGCCCGGCGCAGGTTGGCGGCGTTGATGGCGCCGAAGCTCGCGTTGGCCGTGGTGCGGATGCGGCCGGCATCGACCAGCTGCGCCACCTCGGCCAGCAATTCGCCTTGGCGCGCCATGTCGGCGGTCTCGAAGCGCGAACGGGCGAACATCATTTCCCAGTGCAGCGAGATGCACTTGGTCTTGAGCGGCATGGCGTCGAGAACGGGCATGTCGTCGATCACCGCCATCCGGCCCTGCGGCTGGAGGCTTTCGATGATCTGCGTGTAGTGCTGGCCGGTCTGCGTCAGGCTGGCCACCATCTCGACCTCGCCGAAGCCGGCTGCCTTCAGTTCCCCGGCCAGCGGCTTCGAATGATCGATCACGGCATGGGCGCCGAGTTCGAGGCACCAGGCCCGGGTCTCGGGGCGCGAGGCGGTGGCGATCACGCGCAGCTGGGTCAGCTGGCGCGCCAGCTGGATCAGGATCGAGCCGACGCCGCCGGCGCCGCCGACGATCAACAGGGTCTGGCCGGCGCCGCCGCCCTGGGGCACGCCCAGGCGATCGAACAGCAGCTCATAGGCCGTGAGGGTGGTCAGCGGCAGCGCCGCAGCCTGGGCGTCGTCGAGGCTGCTGGGCGCCAGCGCCGCGATCCGCTCGTCGACCGTGTGCAGCTCGCTGTTGGCGCCGGGACGGACGATCGAGCCGGCGTAGTAGACCCGGTCGCCGGGCTTGAACCGGGTGACGGCGCCGCCCACCGCCTCGACCGTGCCGACCGCGTCCCAGCCCAGCACCTTGGCCTGGCCGGCTTCGGGGGCCGCGTTGCGGCGCACCTTGGTGTCGACCGGATTGACCGAGATCGCCTTCACCCGCACCAGCAGGTCGCGGGGGCCGGGCGTCGGGGCCGGCAGCTCGAGGTCCTCGAGCGCCGCGGGGTTGTCGATGGGGAGGGATTGGCGGTAGCCGACGGCTTTCATGGGAGTTCCTTGATCGTTGCGACAGGCTCAATGTAGAGTGGCAATCGGAAATTGATAAGGGCCTTGGAGAAAGCTTCACTTTCAAATGAAGATTGAAAATATCGCCGACCTGCAGGTGCTGGTCCATACGGCGCGCGGCGGCACGCTCACGGCGGCCGCCGCGGCGCTCGGCATCACGCCGGCGGCGGCCAGCGCGACGCTCAAGCGGCTCGAGTCGCAACTCGGTGCACGGCTGTTCGAGCGCTCGACCCGGGCCATGCGGCTGACGCCGCAAGGCCAGACCCTGCTCGATTACGCGGTGCGCGCCTTCGAGCTGCTGGCCGAGGGCGAATCCCTGGTGCAGGCCGATCGGGGCGCGCTGGTCGGCACGGTGCGGGTGGCGGCCCCTTCCGACCTGACCCGGGTCACGCTGCTGCCCTGGTTCGATGACTTCCTGGCGCTGCACCCGGGCCTCCAGCTGGCGCTGTCGGTCGGCGACCGGCCGCTCGACGTCATGCGCGACGAGGTCGACCTGGCGCTGCGCTACGGGCCACTGGCCGACTCGCGGCTGGTGGCGAGGCGGCTGGCCGACTCCCGTCCGGCGCTGTGCGCCTCGCCCGCCTATCTGCGCCGCCATCCGGCGCCGCAGACGCCGCACGACCTGCTGCAGCACAACTGCCTCACCTTTCATCGCGGCGGCCGTCGCCAGCGGCTGTGGCGCTTCGCCCGCCAAGGCCACTGGACCGAGGTCCGGGTCGATGGAGACCGGGTGGTCGACGATGCCTCGCTGGCGCGCGAATGGGTCCTGGCCGGGCACGGCATCACCCTGAAGTCCGAACTCGACCTGCAGCGCGACGTGGCCTCGGGCGCCCTGGTGCGCCTGCTGCCCGACTGGGACACCGAGCCCTATCCGCTGCATGCGCTGTTGCCGAGCGGCCGCTTCGTGCCGGCGCGGGTGCGGGCGCTGGTCGACTTCCTGGCGCTGAAGTTCACGTCGAACCCGACGCCGGAAACTGGCCCTAAGATCACTGCATGACAGCCCCTGCCAGCCGCTTCTGGTCCCAGCTCACGACGCGCGATTTCGCCGCCCTCGATCCGGCGACCACGGTCGCGGTGCTGCCGCTGGGCGCCACCGAACAGCACGGCCCGCACCTGCCGCTGGGCGTCGATTCGGCGCTGGTCGACGGCATCGTCGCCGCCACCCTGCCGCTGCTGCCGGCCGAGCTGCCGGTGCTGTTCCTGCCGACCCAGCAGATCGGCCTGAGCCCCGAGCACGCGCGCTTTCCCGGCACGCTGACCCTGTCCTCCACCACGCTGATCCAGCTCTGGAGCGAGATCGGCGCCGGCGTCGCGCGGGCCGGCCTGCGCAAGCTGGTGCTCTTCAACGCCCACGGCGGGCATTCGGGCGCCATGGACATCGTGGCGCGCGAGCTGCGGGCGGCGCATGGGCTCATCGTCTACAGCAGCAGCTGGTTCAACCTGCCGCTGGGCGACGCCGGTGCGCAGTTCAGCGCCGACGAGCACCGCTTCGGCGTCCATGCCGGCGAGATGGAGACCTCGATGATGCTGGCGCTGGCACCCGGCCAGGTGGCGATGGGCGCGGCGCGAGACTTCGGCTCGACCTCGCGCCAGCGCGCCGCCGACTACCCGATCCTCGGCAACGGCCGCAGCGCGAAGCTCGGCTGGGCGATGGAAGACTACAACCCCGCGGGCGCGGCCGGAAACGCCGCAGCCGCGAGCGCGGACAAGGGCCGGGCGCTGGTCGACGCCAGCGCCGCCCAGCTGGCGGCGCTGCTGGGCGAGGTCTCGCGGCTGCCGCTGGCGACGGCCTACACGCAGCCGCTGCCCTGAACGTTGCTCCGCTGCCGATCAGCCGGCGACCAGCGGCCCCGCGGGTGCGGATTCCGGCAGCTTGATCGACCCGTCGGGCCGTTCGCAGGTGCCGATCAGCAGGCCGCTGGCAATGGCATGCGCACGCAGCGCCTCGAACACCTCGTCGCGCCCCGGATGGGACGAGAACGATGGCGCCGTGCCGAGCGCGAAAACCTGGAACGCATAGCGATGCACGCCATGGCCGGGCGGCGGGTCGGGCGGCAGCCAGGCCGCCTGGAGGTAGGAGTTGAGGCCGGCATGGCTGCCGTCGCCTTCGTTGTCGACGCTGGGCAGGGCGCCTTCGTGCAGGCTGCCGTCCGCGGGCGGCAGATCGACCACGAGGGCGTGCACCAGCGGGTGAGGCGTCGGCGAATCGGCGTCCTCGACCACCACCACCAGCGCGGCCGCATCGGCCGGCACGCCGACCCATTCGAGCGGCGGCGAGCGGCCGACGCCATCGGCCGTGTAGCGATCGGGAAGCGGCGCATGGTCGACGAAGGCCAGGCTGGTGACCCGGATCGAGGCCATGCCGGCACGCAGGCCGATGGTGTTGAAGGCGATCTCGTCCAGGCCGGCGCGCACGCCGTGCAGGGCGTGGCCAATCACGTCAGGGAGCTTCTCGAGCATTTGCCGGTTATATAGCAGCGCCGGCGGTTGGATGCGGGCGCTGGACGACAGGCGATGTCGGCCGCGGCCCGCTATCATCGATTCGAACGCCGCCGGCCGGGCTGGGGCGTCCACTCCCACAACTCCAAGGACTCGTATGAGCATCGTCTGGACCATTCTGATCGGCTTCGTCGCGGGCCTGGTGGCTCGGGCGATCAAACCGGGCGACGACTCGGCCGGCTTCATCATCACCACGCTGATCGGCATCGCCGGCTCGCTGATCGCGACCTACGTCGGCCAGGCCATGGGCTGGTACACGGCGGGCCAGGGCGCGGGCTTCATCGCCTCGGTGGTCGGGGCGATCGTGCTCTTGTTCCTGTACGGACTTGTCAAGCGCAAGACCTGAACCCGCGCCGGGCCCCGCGAAGCCGGCCCGCAAGGCGCGCAGCCGCCATCACCACCACGTCTACGTGGTCGAACTCGACGACCGGGTCTGGAACGTGGCGCGCTTCCGGCGCGCCAATCCCGACTACCGGCTGGGCATGCCCTTCGTCTATGTCGGCATGACCGGGCTCGATCCGGACGTGCGCTTCGACAAGCACAAGGCCGGCATCCAGGCCAACGGCTTCGTGCGCGACCACGGCCTGCGCCTGCTGCCGGCGCTGTACGCGATGTACAACCCGATGCCCTACGAAGCGGCGCGCGAGATGGAGGTCGAGCTCGGCATCGCGCTGCGCGAAGCCGGCTACGGCGTCTGGCAGGCCTGACCCCTCACTTCGGTTCGCGTGCGTCCGCGGCGGCCTCGCCGATGCGGCGCAGGGTCTTGAGGGCGCGGTAGAGCACCACCCGGTCGTCCGCGCTCAGCTGGCGGATCACGGCGGCCTGGCGCTGGCGTGCCAGCGGAATGATCTGCTCGTAGAGCGCCTGGCCGAGCGGGCTGATCCGGCAGGTCTGCCACTTGCGCGCGCCCAGCTGCTCGGCGTGCAGCGACAGCAGTCCCCGGCTCTCGAGCAGTCGCAGCGTGCGGCTCACCTGCGCCTTGTCGGCCGCGGCGCGCGTCACCAGCTCCATGAAAGGCAGCTGCCGCGCCTCGGCCAGCACCGACAGCATGCGCCACTCCGACACCGTCAGGCCGGCCTGCTCGGCGTAGGGCACGGTGATGGCGCGGCGCAGCGCGTTGCTGGCGTGACTCATCATGGTGGTCAGGAAATCGTCGATCGCCAGGCTGGCGCCGCCTTCCTCCAGACCGGCCCAGGGCGATGCGTCATGCCCGTATCCGCCCTCGGCAGCCGTCCGTGGCAGGGGGGCTTCTTGTTCTTCGTTGGGGTCCATGGTCAGGGCGGGTGCGTGCGCTCGCGGCAGGGGCAATGGGCGAATCGTCTCATTGAACGCAGGAAAAGACCTGTTCAGAGCATTTCGGTTGATTTGTCAATACGCTATTGTGCCTAGTTGATCGATCAACCAGAAAAGCGAAGAATACGGCTGTGCGTTTCTCTGATGGGCGATTGATCCATATGTGAAACAAACAGTTTGACCCCTGGCCGACCCCCCATGCCCTTGCTGGAGCCCCCTCGATGAAATCCGCCCGCCGACTCTTCGTCACCGCCGCCATCGCAGGCGTGCTCACCGCCACGCTGGGTGCCGCACAGGCCCAGACGGCCGCTGCCTACCCGACCAAGCCGATCACCGTCGTGGTGTCCTATCCGCCGGGCGGCGACACCGACGCCATCGCGCGGCTGTTCGCCGACAAGCTGTCGCAGCGCCTCAAGCAGCCGGTGGTGATCGACAACAAGCCGGGCGCGGGCGGCGCGCTCGGCAACAACTTCGTCGGCCGGGCGCCCGCGGACGGCTACACGCTGCTGTTCACGCCGAACCCGTTCACCACCGCGCCGCTGGTCATGAAGCTGTCGCCGAGCGCGGGCTACGACGTGCTGCACGGCTTCGAGCCGATCATCAAGACGGCGGTGCAGCCGCTGGTGCTGGTCGCCAACCCGGCCGCCGGGGTCAAGTCGGTGCCCGACATGATCAAGAGCGTGAAGGGCGGCAAGCCGCTGAGCTATGCCAGCCCCGGCGCCGGCTCGCCGATGCACATCCTCGGCGAGTGGCTCAACCGCGAGGCCGGCGTCAAGATCACCCATGTGCCCTACCGCGGCGTGGGCCCCTCGGTGACCGACGTGGTCGCAGGCCATGTCGACACCGCCTGGGTCACTTTCGGCCCGGTCACGCAGTACATCCAGCAGGGCCGGCTGGTGCCGCTGGCGATCGGCGACGCCCAGCGCTCGAAGCTCGCGCCCAGCGTGCCGACCGTGGCCGAGGCCGGCTACAAGGACGTGGTGGTCGGCGCCTGGAACGGCTTCTTCGCGCCCAAGGGAACGCCGGCCGAAGTGGTCAAGCTGCTCAACACCCAGCTCAACGAGATCCTGAAGTCGCCCGAGGTGGTCGAGAAGCTCGCCACCTTCGGTGCCCTGCCGGTGGGCGGCGCGCCCGAGTTGCTGGGGAAGACCAACGCCTCCGACTACGAGGTGATGGGCAAGGTGATCCGCGACCTGGGCGTGCAGGCCGACTAGAAGCTGCGCCATGACGTCGGGAACCAACCAGTCCACGCTCGGGCGGGACGTGCCGCAGGTGAATGCGCGCGCCAAGGTGCTGGGGCGCGCCCAGTACGCGGGCGATCTCAAGGTCGCCGGCATGCTGCACGGCGCGGTGCTGCGCAGCCCCTATCCGCATGCGCGCATCGTCGCGATCGACACCTCGGCGGCGCTGGCGCTGCCGGGCGTCAAGGCGGTGCTGACCGGGGCCGACGCACCGCGCGCGATGTGGGGCGTGCATCACAAGGAGCGCCGCATCCTGGCCGAGGGCGTGGTCCGGTTCGCCGGCGAAGAAGTCGCCGCGGTGGCAGCGGCCAGCGAAGAGATCGCACGCGACGCGCTCGACCACATCCAGGTCGAGTACGAGGAACTGCCGGCGATCCTGACGCCGGAGGAGGCGCTCGACGAGGAGGCGCCCGGCGTCCATCCGGGCCGCAACAACGTCTCGCACGAGATCCGCTTCGAACGCGGCGACGCCGACGCCGCCTTCGCCTCGGCCGACTTGGTCCACGAGGCCACCTACACCACGCACGCGCAGTACCCGGGCTACCTCGAACCGATGGCGACGGTCGCCGCGCTCGAGCCCGATGGCCGGCTGGTGGTCTGGACCTCGACCCAGTCGGTGACGCAGGCGCGGCTGCGGCTGGCGGCGGCGCTGGAGATGCCGATCTCGCGCATCCGGGTGCACCAGGCGACCACCGGCGGCGGCTTCGGCGGCAAGCTGGTCGAAGACGCCAACAACCTGATCGCCGGCCTGCTGGCGCGCAAGACCGGCAAGCCGGTGCGGCTGGTCAACAACCGGCTCGAGGACTTTCTGGCGGCGCCCTCGAGCGTGCCCGAGCGCATCACGCTCAAGCTCGGGATGACCCGCGCCGGCCTGATCGTCGCCAAGGAGGTGCGCATCGTGGCCGACTGCGGCGCCTACAGCGGTCTCGCGGCCGAGGTGATGCACGTGAGCGCGATGCGCAGCGACAACATGCACCGCAACCCGAACGTGCGCTCGCACGCCACGCTGGTCTACACCCACACGCCGCCGCACGGCGCCTTCCGCGGCTTCGGCGGCTCGCAGATGCTGTTCGCGCTCAACAGCCACATCCACACTATGGCCGAGCAGCTCGGCCTCGATCCGGTCGCGATCCACAAGCTCAATGCGATAAGCGCCGGCGAGACCTCGATCCACGGCTGGCAGATCGGCAGCACCGGCCTGAAGGAGTGCATCGATCAGGCGATCGACGCCATCGGCTGGCAAGCCAGGCGCGCCGCGCCGAAGGGCACTGGCGCCCGCCGCCGCGGCGTGGGCATGGCGGCGGCGATGCACGTCAGCGGCAACCGCACGATCGGCAACTGGGACGGCTCGACCGTGGTTGTCAAGGTCAACGAAGATGGCCGCGTCTTCATCCACAGCGGCGAAGCCGACATGGGTCAGGGCGCGATGACGATGCTGAGCCAGGTGGTGGCGCACGAGCTCGACATCCCCCTGGACCACACGCACGTGGTGCCGCCCGACACCGACAGCTCGCCGATCGCGATCGGCTCGCTGGCCTCGCGCGTGACCATCGCAGGCGGCAACGCGGCGATCGTGGCCGCGCGCATGGCCCGCGACAAACTGATCGCGCTGGCCGCGACCCAGCTCGAACGGCCGGTCGAGCAGCTCGAATGCGCCGACGGCACGGTGCGGGTCATCGCCGACCCCGAGCGCAGCTGCACGCTGGCCATGCTGGCGCGCCTGCACGTCTGGCGCCACGGCGGCGAAGGTCTGCAGGTCAGCGGCAGCTGGGACGCGCGCACGCAGATGCACGACGACCAGGTCTACGGCAACATCGCGCCGGCCTATTCGTTCGCGGCCCAGGCGGTCGAGGTCGAGGTCGACACCGAGACCGGCCAGGTCACGCTCGTCGACAGCTTCGTCTCGGACGACTGCGGCAAGGCGCTGAATCCGCTGGCGATCCACGGCCAGACCAACGGCGCCACCGTGCAGGCGATCGGCTGGGCACTCTACGAGCAGCTGCAGCTCGAAGGCGGCCGCATGGCCAACGGCAACTTCGCCGACTACACGATGGCCACCAGCGACGCGGTGCCGATGCTGCGCGGCGGCATCGTCGAGTCGAACGATCCGAACGGCCCCTACGGCGCCAAGGGCGCCAGCGAGACCGCCATCCTGCCTGGCGCGCCGGCGATCGCCAACGCGGTCTACGACGCCATCGGCGTGCGCATCCGCGACCTGCCGATCACGCCCGAGAAGGTGCTGGCGGGCCTGCGCGAACTGCAAGGTGCGCGTGATGCGTGATTTCGATTTCCTGCAACCGACCTCGATCGACGAGGCCAGCCGCATGCTCGCCGAGCTCGGCGACGACTGCCGCGTGATGGCCGGCGGCAGCGCCCTGATGCTGGCGATGCGCCAGCGCATGCTGACGCCGACCCACATCGTCTCGATCGCCCGGCTCGACGCACTGCGCGGCATCTCCTTCGACGCCCGCGACGGCTTGCGCATCGGCGCGCTCTCACGCCACTGCGACGTGGCGCGTTCGCCGCTGGTGCAGCAGCACTACCCGATGCTGGCCGCGATGGCGGCGCAGGTGGCGAACCCGCAGGTGCGCCACCAGGGCACGATCGGCGGCAACCTCTGCTATGCCGATCCGGCCACCGACCCGCCCAGCTGCCTGATGGCGCTCGACGCCCGCGTCACGCTGGCCAGCTCGCGCGGCGAGCGGGTGCTGGGCATGGAGGAATTCCTGGTCGACTACTACGTCACAGCCATCGAGCCCGACGAAGTGGTGCTCGACATCCGCGTGCCGGCGCCCTCGGCCGACGCCGCCGGCCGCTACACCCGCTTCCGGCGCACCGCGGCCGAGCACCGGCCGCTGGTCAACGTCGCGCTGTCGGTGCGCCGCAGCGGCGCGCGCTGCCACGAGGCCCGGCTGGTGGTCGGCGCATCGACCCCGATCCCGGCCCGCGTGGCACGCGCCGAGGCCTTCCTGGCCGGCAAGGCCGTGACTGCGGAGGTGGCGGCCGAGGCGGCCGACATCGCGAGCGCGGACATCCTCGCGGTCTCGGATTCGCGCGGCAGCGAGGACTATCGCCGCGACATGGTGCGGGTGGTGGCCCGGCGCACCATTGCCCAGCTGTTCGATCTGGCCATCGATGGAGACAAGCAATGAGCAAGCACCTGATCGCGATCACCGTCAACGGCGAAGCGCAATCGATGGAGGTGCCGGCGCGGCGCATGCTGTCGGATTTCCTGCGCGACGATCTGCACCTGACCGGCACCAAGCGCGGCTGCGAGACCGGCACCTGCGGCGCCTGCTCGGTGATCGTCGACGGCGAGGTGGTCAAGTCCTGCCTGTCGCTGGCGGTGCAGGCCGACGGCTGCCGCATCACGACGGTCGAGGGCCTTGGCAACGGCGATGCGCTGCATCCGCTGCAGCAGAGCTTCATGCAATGCGGCGGCCTGCAATGCGGCTACTGCACCCCCGGTTTCCTGATGGCGTCGTGCGCGCTGCTGGCCCACAACCCGAACCCGACGGTCGACGAAGTGCGCCACGGCCTGAGCGGCAACCTGTGCCGCTGCACCGGCTACACGCAGATCGTCGAATCCGTCATGAACGCTGCGGAGAAGATGCGTGGAAATTGAAAAGACGATGACGGTCGCCGCGCCCGCGGCGCAGGTCTGGCAGATGCTGCTCGACCCCCAGGTGATGGGCAGCTGCGTGCCCGGCATGAAGTCGATCGAGGTGGTCAGCGACGTCGAGTACATCGCCCAGATCCACGTCAAGATCTCCTTCATCAGTGCCAGGTTCAAGCTGCGCACGACCATCGTGGAGCAGCGGGCGCCGCACTACCTGCGCTGCGAAGGCACCGGCGAGGACGCCTCGGTCGCCAGCTCGCTGAAGCAGCAGAGCGAGCTGTTCCTGGCCGAGCTGCCGGACGGCCGCACCGAGCTGCGCATGAAGGTCAAGGTCGACGTGCTCGGGCGGCTCGGCACCTTCGGGCTCAGCGTCATGAAGACCAAGGCCGACCGGATGTGGGAGGAGTTCGGCCAGAACCTGGTGGCGCGGCTGGAATGCGGGCCTTCAGTGGCGGCCACCGCGCCCGCAAGGGCTGCGGCGGCGCCGATCCAGGCTGCGGCACCGGCCAGAGTGGCACCGGCCAGCTTGGCGGCTGCTGCGCGGCCCGTGGCGGCTGTCGTGGCGCCGGCTTCTGTGCCGGTTGCAACGCCACCCGCGGCCGTCCCGGCTGCCCCCGCGCCAGCGGGCCGCGGCTGGTGGTCGCGGCTCGTCCATGGCAGCACGGCGGACGGCCGTCACATCCGCATCGAACTGCAGCGTGGCGACACCCAGCTCAAGATCGACTGGCCGGTCGAAGCCGCGGCCGATTGCGCGGCCTGGCTGCGCGAAGTGACGAAGTAGTCCTCAGGAGTACGTGACCCAGCCTTCGTAGGCCGGGCCGTCGAGGTGCGGCAGCGTGTTGTAGGTCAGCAGCATGTGGCGCTTCGGCGTGAAGGCGAACTCGGTCACCGCGGTGTTGCGGATCCGCAGGTTCAGCTCGACCGTGGTCTCGGGGCTGGTGCCCAGCACATGGCCCACGGCCGTGCTGATCGGACCGCCACTGGACACCACCAGCACCTTGGCCCCGTGGTGCTTGTCGCGCACATGGTCGAGCGCGGTCGTCACGCCCGCCAGGAAATCGACGTAACTCGGCATGCCGACCGGCTCGGTGCGGCCTTGCATCCAGGCGCCCAGCCCGTCGCGCAGCAGGCGGAAATGGTGGCGGTACATCTCCGGCGAATCGGGCTTCTCGAGTTTGCCGGAATGGACCGTCGCAATGATCGCCTCGCTGTCGTACTCGTTGAGACCGGGCCAGGGCAACACGTCCTCGGGCCCGATGCCCAAGCCCTCGGCGATGCCCTCCCAAGTCTGGCGATGGCGCTTCAGCGTGCCGGTGATCACGGCGTCGAAGCGCATGCCGCGCTCGCGCCAGTACTCGCCCAGCCGCACCGACTGCTTGCGGCCCAGTTCGCTGAGTTGGTCGTAGTCGGCGGCGCCGAAGCTGGCCTGCCCGTGGCGCACGAGGTAGAGGGTTCCCATGCCGGGATTCTGCCAATCGGGGGCGCTGGCCGCGGTCGCGGTGGTGACCAAGGGCTTCTTGAATGCCTCGATCCGTGCTCGAAGCGCGACGTCGTCCGCCCGATCGTCAGCCTCAAAGCAATGGTTTGACGGCGGTCGAGGTCGGTGGGTTTTCGCGTTCGGTCAATGGCCCGAAATTGAATTGACGGCAAGAATTTTCAGGATTTTTAAAAGTTCATATATCGATCATTTCGTCGCATGGTTTCCATTTCCAATGAGACGATTCTCATATGCGCTCCAAGGGCCCGTCAATATCATGAATTCCGAGTCCTTGGCAAGCCGATCGGCAAGGAAATATCAAGAGGCGGAAATAAATCACGTCATTTGAGAGCTTCAATTCAATTTCAGAATTTTCTCAATCCCCGCGTGAAACCCTTTGGGGTGAGATCGGTTTAAGAACTTTCTTATATGTTGTTGCAGTAATTTCTTACAGAATAAACCCATGACGGCAGATCAATAAGGCAATTGAATCGAGCTGATCTCGGCGGCAATTCTTTAGAAAGAAGAAATGCGGTGCAGAGCATTTATTTCAACTTCAACTGGGGTGTTAATTTCCATGAACAAGTCATTCAAGAGCGTTTGGTGCGAGAAGACGGGAACTTTTGTTGCGGCGAGTGAAGTCGCCAAGGGGCGAGGGAAGAAGTCGAGCAGCCGGAAGGCTCTTGTGGCGATCATGATGGCCGGTGCGGCCTTTGGGGCGATGGCGGGCTCGACTGATGGTGGCAACGCCTCAGCCACGAACGCTGTCTCCGTTGGCCCCTCGTCGACCGCTACGGCCCAAGATGGCACGGCGGTTGGCTTTGAGACCAAGGCCTCGGGGGTCAATTCCACGGCAATCGGCAACCAGGTCGAGGCGGCGGGTGCCGGCTCGATAGCGATTCAGGGCAACGGCGTAACGACTGTGGCTACCGACGCTGCGTCGACAAACGCTATCGCCATCGGCCAATCATCCCAAGTTCGAACGTCCGCTTCCGCGATTGTGCTCGGCGCCAATGCGACCGCGACTGGCGCGGCTGACGCCGTAGTCATGGGCCGTGCTGCGAATGCGGCCGCAGCCAGCGCCATTGCGATCGGCGCGTCGGCCAACGCGACGGCCGCCAACTCCGTCGCCCTCGGCGCGGGTTCGACCACGACCGCCGATCTGGGCGCCACGGGCTACAACCCCGGTTCGACGGGCCTGTCGGGCACGGCATCGGCTGCCAAGGGCGAAGTCTCGGTCGGCTCGGCAGGCAATGAACGCCGCGTCACGAACGTCGCCGCCGGTGCCGCGGCCACGGACGCCGTCAACGTCAGCCAACTGCAATCCGAAGCTGCGAAATCCGATGCTACCGGTGCCGCTACGGCCGCAGCCCTGGGCGGCGGCGCGACCTACAACGCAACCACCGGCGCGATCTCGGCGCCGAGCTACAGCGTGAACGGCACGCCGGTCAACAACGTGGGTGACGCCATCACCAACATCGACGGCCGCGTGACGCAGAACAAGAGCGCGATCGACGGCATCACGAACGATCTGGCCGACGGCAAGGTGGGCCTGGTGCAGCAAGCTGCAGCCGGTGCCGACCTGACGGTGGGCAAGGCCACYGACGGCGTGGCGGTGGACTTCGCCGACAAGGACGGCAACACCCGCACGCTGAAGAACGTCACGGCCGGCGTCGCCGATAACGACGCGGTGAACATGTCGCAGCTGAACGCGACCAACCAGAGCGTGGCCGGCAATACGAACGCGATCGGCGCCCTGGGCGACCGCGTGACGCAGAACACGACCGACATCGCCGGCAACACGGGCGAGATCAACACGCTCAAGAACAGCGT
>NZ_JBFTHX010000039.1:0-61578 GCF_056394465.1 Variovorax sp. 10N432 | reverse complement strand
TGCATAAACCACGCCCGGCGATGCACAGACCAGGTTGGCGCCGCTGTCCCACTGGGTGCGCTCGCGCTGGTAGTCGCTGCCGCCGGCCTCGACCACGCGCAGCTTCTTGAAGCCGAGCGCCTGGGCCACGACGTCGACGAAGGGCTTGTCCTCGGCATGCAGTTCGACGCCGCTCGGATGGCTGCTCGGGCGGTACGAGTAGGTGCGGGTCTGGTTCATGAAGTCCGGCGCCAGCAGCACGCAGTCGCGGTCGGCGAAGGTGAATACCGTATCGAGGTGCATCGCGGCGCGGATCTTGGGCATTGCCGCGACGATGACGCGCTCGGCTGCGCCCTTCTTGAACAGCGTGGCCGCCAGCTGGCTGATGGCCTGGCGCGAGGTGCGCTCGCTCATGCCGATCAGCACGTTGCCCTTGCCGATCGGCATCACGTCGCCGCCTTCGAGGGTGGCCAGGCCGTGGTCTTCGGTCGGGTCGCCCCACCAGACGTTGACCTTGCCGGCGAAGTCGGGGTGGAACTTGTAGATCGCGGTGGTGAGGATGGTTTCTTCGTGGCGCGCCGGCCAGTACAGCGGGTTCAGCGTCACGCCGCCATAGATCCAGCAGGTGGTGTCGCGCGTGTAGAGCGTGTTGGGCAGCGGCGGCAGCAGGTACTCGGTGGCACCGGCGGCTTCGCGGGCGACTTCCAGCGCCTTGCCGCCATGCGCATCCGGAAAGTCGTGGGTCGACAGGCCACCGATCAATGTCTCGGCCAGGGCGCGGTTGTCCAGTCCTTCGAGGTAGCTGCGAAGTTCGTCGATGAACCCGAGGCCGACCTGGTTGGGCACGACCTGGTTGTCGAGGATCCACTTCTTTCCGTCGGGCACTGCGACGGTTTCTGCGAGCAGGTTGTGCATCTCCAGGACCTCGACGCCACGGTCGCGCATCTTGGTGACGAAGTCGAAGTGGTCTCGCTTGGCGTTCTCGACCCACAGCACGTCGTCGAACAGCAGCTGGTCGCAGTTGCTCGGCGTGAGGCGTGAATGCGCCAGCCCCGGCGCACACACCATCACCTTGCGCAGCTGACCCACTTCGGAGTGGACACCGAATGCGGTGGGTTTTGTCTTTGTTGCCATGACGTTCTCCTGTGTGAGCACCCAGCCGGCGTGGCTAGATGGTGATGTAGCCCGTGGCGATCCAATAGATGCCGATCACGGCGCCGACAACGGCGAGGCCGAAGATGATCCAGTCCGATGCCTTGGTGAACACCGGCAGGTCTTGCTCACGGCGACACCAGAAGTAGAGCGCCGTGCCTGGCGCGTAGAGGACCGCCGACAGGACAATGAATTTCATGCCCCCGGCATAGAGCAGGAAAGCCGTGTAGGCCGTCGCAACGATCGCAATGACGAGATCGCGGGTGCGCTCCTCGGGGCGCACGTCATAGCCTTCTCGACGCTTGGTCAGTTGCAGGCCGTAGCCTGCCACCAGGAGGAAGGGAATCAAGGCCATGGCACTGGTCAGGTTCAGCATCAGCGAGAACGCATCCCGCGACCAGTACGTGGTGATGACGATGAGCTGCACGATGATGTTCGTCGCCCACAGGGCAACGACCGGCACCTTGTTCTTGTTCTCCTTGGCGAAGGCCTTCGGCATGTCCTTGGTTTTCGCCGCGGCGAAGAGCACCTCGGCGCAGATCAGCGACCATGCCAGATACGCCCCCAACACCGAAACGATGAGCCCCAGGCTCACGAAGACCGCGCCCCACGGCCCGACAACGGCCTCGAGAACGGTCGCCATCGACGGCTGGCGCATGATGGCCACGTCGGGCCGCTCCAGTACGGCATAGGGAAGCAATGTGACCAGCACCATGAGCGTGGTCACCACGACGAAGCCGGTGATCGTGGCGGCGCCGACGTCGGAGCGCTTCTTCGCGTAGCGCGAATACACACTCGCGCCTTCGATGCCGAGGAAGACGAACACCGTGACCAGCATGGTCGCGCGAACTTGCTCGAAGATGCCCCCTTCCAATCCTGCCCCATAGAAGTTGAAGCGGAACATGTCCATCTTGAACGCGAAGATCAGGATCACGATGAACACCAGGATCGGGATGACCTTGGCGATCGTGACGACCGTGTTGATGAACGCCGCCTGCTGGACCCCACGCAGGATCATGAAGTGGAAGAGCCAGATGCCGATCGATGCCACCAAGATCGCGACGACCGTGTTGCCATCGCCGAAGATCGGAAAGAACGCACCCAACGTGGACTTGATCAGCACCCAGTACGAGACATTGCCGATGCAGCTGCCGATCCAGTAGCCGAAGGCCGACAGGAAGCCGGGGTAGTCTCCGAAGCCGGCCTTGGCATAGGCGAAGACGCCGGCGTCGAGTTCGGGTTTGCGTTCCGCGAGCGACTGGAAGACCCGCGCGAGCATGTACATGCCGGTGCCGGCAATGAGCCACGCGATGACAGCGCCGAATGGACCCGTGGCGTTGGCAAAGGTGCGCGGCAACGAGAAAATGCCTGCGCCGACCATGCCCCCGACGACCATCGCGGTGAGTTGCATCCGTGACATCTTTTGTTCGGTCGAAGCCATGCTGTCTCCTTGTTGTTCGCGTGAACTCAACGATCTGGTCGCCTTTGCTTCTTCAGGACACCATGCAGGGTCATCGTTGCGACCGAGACGGCATGGAGAGCGGCGGCCGCGGGCTCAGAACGCCTTGCGCACATTGATCCACACTTCGGTCGAGCTGTAGTTGGCCCCGATCGAATTGCTCTGGTCCCGGATCCAGAGAATCTCCGGGCGCAGCGTCCAGGTCGGCACGAACTCCCAGACCAGGTAGGCGCCGACTTCGTAGAGGTTGTCCCGGCGCCGCAGGACGATGGAGTTGTCGAGGGTATCGGGATGAAAGTGGATGTTGTCCGAAGCGAACATGTCACGCTCCCACCATACGAAGCCGCCCCAGCCAAGCTTCTTGTTCACGGTGAAGTCCAACGCGGCAGTGGCACCGAAAACGTTGGAATCGCCATCGGGCCGGCTGGTTGCATAGTTGCGCCCGGCATGGCCCGTCAATGAAAAGCTGCCCTTGCCTTCCATGAACGAATTGACCCATCCCGCCGACACGAGGGCAGTGGTCCGACTCCGGTCGCGCTCCGGGCCCTCCGGATACCGGCGCCGGCGAATGTCCGCGCCTACCGTGAACTGGTTGTCCGGGTTGTAGCGCATGCGATAGTCCGTGAAGATCGAGACATCGTTGCGGTAGTTGCCGTCGCCCCTGTAACTGGTTCGGCCCCTGAAGCCCGCCGCGAGGTTGTTCTCGCCCAATGCCTTGCTGCCGGCGAGGGTCCAGCGAAGATCCGAATCACTCCTGCTGTCGGAGTTGTCGTAGTAGCGGTAGCGATAGTCGAGCGTCGCATCGATCGCGTAGCCATTCTGCAGTGCGTAGTTCGCGCCGCCGCCGGCTCGCGCGTTGTAGAAGGTGTCGCTGCGGTCGCCGCCGCCGAAAGTCCTCGTGCCGACGGTCTCGTTGACACGGTAATTGCCGATGCCGGTTTCCGCATAGCCGAATCCCGTCAGCGACCTGCCCTGGTCGAGCGACTGCCGCGCCGCCTGGTCGTAGATCTCGACCTGCGACAGCACGTCGGGCGGCAGGTTGTCGAAGCGCAGCACCGTCTCGAACTCGATCTTCGCCTCGGCGTACTGTCCGAGCGCGAAGTAGGCTCGCCCGAGTGCGAGATGCGCAGAGACGTCGTCCGGTCGGATAGCGAGACTGCGTTCGAACAGCGCCTTGGCCTCTTCGGCGCGCTGGGTGCCCAATGCGGCACGGCCGAGCAGGTAAGTGAAGGTGGCGTCGTTCGAGTTGGTCGGTTCGAAGGGTGCGAGCAACTCGTAGGCTTCCTGATACTTGCCATTGCGGATCAACTGATCGGCACGGGGGGCATCAGGATCAGCGGCGACGGCCAAGTTTGCAGCCAGCACGCATGTCGTGAGCAAAATTGTCCGGGCTGCTGTTCGCCAATACGAACGAAGTCGGACGCGAGATCTGCGACACGCAGAAGGTCGAGTGATACCCATCCTTGGTCTCCTCTTATCGCTACTCGAGCCCTGGTTGACGAGCCATGTTCCAGGGCAACCTGCATGGGACTTCGAGTTCAGTTCTCTTGTTGGCGGCATTAAGCATCCGTTTTGGCAACTGGCGCAACGCGGACAAACTGTTTGCAGTTGGCGCTGTTTGCCCTCAGACTCTTTGCGAAATTCGGCCGTCCGATGAGTCGTGCTCCATGAACCAGCCTTCTCCTTGGATTTCGATAGCAGTTCTATCAAAGAGGAGCGCTCTATGGACAAGCCTTTTCGTTCGATGGTGAGAGCGGTGCTGGCGGTCGCTGCGCTAGCGGGTTCAGTCAATGCCTCGATTGCTGCGACCGACAGTGCTCTTGAGCGATGCAGCGATCCGCGGGTGGACCGCACCGCTTGCCTGCGCGAGGCGGCGGCGGCGCAGGATGCAAAACAGCGGGGCAAGCTCAACAGCCCTGGGGGCTACGACGAAAACGCGCTGAAGCGCTGCAATCGCCAACCTGAGGGAGCCGCTCGCGACGCGTGTGTCAAGCGTGTGACGGGCGCCGGAACTACCCACGTGACCGGCAGCGTCAAGGGTGGCGGAAAGCTGCGCACCACCGAGATGCCCGTCCCCGCGTCCACACCTTCCAAGTGAGACGATCCAAGCAAAAAGAGAACGCGATGAAGATCATTGCGGGGCCACGTCTGACAAAGGGAAGCTGATAGAAAAAATAGCAGCGCATGCCAAATCTATCAAAATCACGCCGCTGTCGGGGGCGATCAGGCTATCGAAAACGCTTCGTGAATTCCCGAACGACGCCGATGATGCGGGCCCCGTTCAGCGGTTTGATGGGGTAGCGACTGTTCAACGGCTTGAGGTACAAATCGCCCCCGTCCTTGACCAGCTGCTTGAACGTGGTCTCGTTGGACTGGTTCAGGGCGATAACGTAGTCGCCTGGCTCGGCGGCCATCTCCGGTTCGACGATCAGGATCGACCCTTCCGGAAACGAGTCTCCGATCTCGCTGACCATGCTGTCGCCGTGCACGCGCAGTGCATAGGTGTGGCGCTTGATCGGCACGCTCACCGGCACGGTCTCGAATTGCTGGCGCGGCTTGAAGTTGTCGATGACGGTGTAGTTCCCCGCCTCGACCGATGAGACCAATGGGACCTCAGCACGCACGTCCAAGCCTCGCCCGCCGGCTGACACCCCCGACACGAGTTCTGCCACCGAGATGCCTAGCAGGTCGGCCACGCGTGCCTGATTGGCTCGTTTGGGGGCGGTACCGCCTGGTTTTTCCCATTGCTGTACGGCGCCACGGCTTACCCCCAGCGTGTCAGCAAACTGCTGCTCGCTCATGCCGAGGCGCTTGCGTCCTTCTCGAATCAGGTTGTGGCTGCTCACAGCCCAAGGTTAGGCGCTGTTGAGGATAGAAATTAATTCAATGATAGCGTTTCTGTCCAATAAACCAAGCGCCGGAAGGGAGACCGAATTCAAAGTTTCTGGCGAGGAGGCGTGATGCTGACGGTCCTGGATCCTTCGAACGTGGTCGCTTGGCCCATGGGATTCGGAAGAAAGTCCAGCCCGATGCGAGTGAGCGCTTCGCGCAGGCGATTGACGGTCTTCGCACCGATGGCTTCCGTCGTCATGAGCTCTTGCTCGCTGATGGCTGACAGGTCCTCGACGCAGAAGATGTGGAGTCCGGATAGAGCGTCACGGGCCCTGGCGCGCACAGGGAGTTCTTCGACGGGAGTCTGTGGACTCAGCCTGGCAGGCGAGGAAAGACGCTGGGGACCTCGGGGCCGCCATTCGAACGACCGAAACTCCAGCTTCTTCTCCTCGGAAATTCGTGCTTCGCGTCGGGCCGCCGCATGCTCGCGCTTTGCATCGTGGATTGCAACCCGCAACTGGGCAAGACACGCGAGCAGTTCGTCGTCAGGCAACTGCGCCAAGTCACCCACAGAACAAATAGTGCGAGACATAGTCACTCCTATGTACCTTCGAACGACGTTCGCGAGTCGCGACGCCTGCTGATTGAAAATCCAATCTCATCAGCATGTCGAGAGCGGTTGCATCTTGAAAAGCCTAAACTTATTCCAGGATGTAGCAACGATAGAACACAGTTCGCGGCGATAGAGGTTCTTTCGGCCAGATGGTGAGAGTTCAGGCCGACTGAAAGCCGCGCATGTCCTTGATCCTTCGCTCCAATGCGGCAATGAATGCCGTCACCCGCGCGGGTCGATGCAAGCCCGGCGGCAGGGCGACATAGATGCCGACCGGCTCGAGCCACAGACGTGGCAGCACGCGCTTGAGTCGTCCGGATTCGAGATCGGCCTCGCACATCCACGGGGCCGCCGCGCCGATGCCGGCGCCGTTGAGGATCGCCCGGTAGCTGGACAGCAGGCTGTCCGTGCGCAGTGGCGTGTCGATGGAGACCGTCTGCGAGCGCCCGGCGGCATCCCGCAGACGCACCGAACCATGGAAGTAGGGCACCAGCCCCACGCACGGCAACGTGGGCAAGGTGGCCGGGGTCACGCGACCGATGCGACGCAGCAGCGCAGGATGGGCCACCAGGATCCTCTCCATGCGCCCCAGTGGCCTGCTCACCAGACCTGGATCGTGCACCTCGCCGACGCAAACCCAGCATTCCGCGCCGGTGGCAACGAGATCCACCACCCGATCGGTCAAGGTCAGTTCCACGCGAAGCTGCGGCCAGGCGGCACACAGGTCCGTCACCGCATCCGTCAGGAAGCCCGTTCCATAGCCCGAGGGCCCGATCACTCGCAACGTGCCTTCGGGCCGGCTGCGGCCGCCGGAAATCCGCTCGGACAGGCTGGCCCAGCCATCGGACAAGGCCCGGGCCTCGGCCATCAACAGGCGCCCCTCATCGGTCAAGGAAAAGCTCGCGGTCGTTCTCAGTGCGAGCTTGCAACCCAATAGACGCTCGAGTTCGATCAGGCGCCGGCTGGCGGTCGGTTGGGTGATGCCGAGCAATCGAGCCGCCTTGCTCAGCGAGCCGGTCTCGGCCACGCGAAGAAAGGTGGCCAGCAGATCGAGGCGGTCATGAGCGAGCTTCATGCGCATAGCGTATAGGACTTCATCCTTCCATGCTGCTTCTCTTTAGCTCGGGAGCTCCGTATCGTTGCGCCATGAATACTCACGCCAGCGCCCCCGTGACCCCCGCTTCCCCGCGCCTGCTCGGCGACACTGCGCAAGGCGGCTCCGTCCTTGCCTTCTACAGCCCCAAGGGCTCGCCACGGCCGCCGCGCATCGATCGGGGCGAAGGCGTCTACCTCTGGGACGCCGACGGCAAGCGCTATCTGGATGCCACCGCCGGCGCCGTGGTCGCCAACATCGGCCATGGAAACCCGCATGTACTCGCGGCCATGAAGGAGCAGGCCGCGCGCGTGAGCTTCGCGTACCCGCGCTTCTTCGAAAGCGAACACAACATCGCGCTGGCCGACCGTGTCTGCGCGCTGGCCGGCGAGGGATTCGACCGCGCCTTCTTCATCTCGGGCGGCTCCGAGGCCAACGAGTCGGCCCTCAAGCTGGCGCGGCAGTATGCGGTGGTCAGCGGGCAGGCCAGTCGCTGGAAGGTGATTTCGCGCAACCCCAGCTACCACGGCTCGACCCTCGGCGCGCTCGCCGTGACCGGCGACGCGCACACCCAGTCGATCTACGGGCCGATGATCAAGTCGATGCCCAAGGTGTCGGCTCCGATGTCCTACCGGATCCCCGACGGCCACACCCAGGAGAGCCACGCCATGGCGTGCGCCGAGGAGCTGGCCCGGACGATCGAGCGCGAGGGGCCGGAATCCATCCTCGCTTTCATCATCGAACCCATCGGGGGCCTGTCTACCGGCGCCGTGGTGTCGTCGTCGGCCTACTTCGAGCGCGTGCGACAGATCTGCGACCGCCATGGGGTGCTGCTGATCTATGACGAGATCATGAGCGGCGCCGGCCGCACCGGAGAGTTCCTGGCCGCGCACCACTGGCGTGCCGCGCGACCCGACATGGTCACGTTGGCCAAGGGGCTGGCCGCCGGCTACACGCCGCTGGGCTGCCTGCTGGCGCCCAACCGTATCGTCGATGCTGTGGCAGGTCAGGGCGGCTTCGTGCACGGACACACCTACTTCACGAACCCGCTTTCCTGCGCCGTCGCCAATGCAGTGATGGACGAAGTCGAACGTCTCGACCTCGTGACCCGCGCCCGTGAGCGCGGCGAGAGCCTGCGCCGGCGGCTGGAGGCGCTGGCCGAGCGATCGCCGCTGGTGGGCGACGTACGCGGCCTCGGGTTGCTCAGTGCGATCGAACTGGTCGCCGACAAGGCCACGCGGCGCGCGCTGCCGCCGGCATTCAACGCGCCTTCGAAACTCACGGCGCACGGATTGCGCCACGGCATCGCCCTGTACAACCGCCGAGCCAACCTGGGCGCCTTCGGCGACTTCCAGATGATCACGCCGCCGCTGACCATCAGCGAGTCCGAGCTCGACGAGCTGGTCGAAAAGCTCGAGCGGGCGCTCACCGATCTGGCGGATGAAGTGACGCGTTCCAAGCTCGCCTGAATCGCGCGTGCGTAGCGCGTTGCTTCGACCGCCCAAGCCCTTTCTCCCCTCCTGCAAGTCTTTCGAAAGATGCCCCCATGAAGCTGCCCGTTCTGTTTCGCCTGTCACTCGCCTGCGCGAGCCTCGCCTTCGCCTGCACGGCTCCCGCGCAGGTGCCCACCTCCAAGGGCGCGCTGCGGCTGATCGTCGGCTATCCGGCCGGCGGTTCGGCCGACGTGCAGGCCCGCACGCTGGCCGACAAGCTGGCTGCGGAACTGGGCGTGCCGGTGGTGGTGGAGAACCGCACCGGCGCGGGTGGCCAGATCGCTGCCGACTACGTGCGCGCCGCGCCAGCGGACGGTCTCACCGTGCTGCTCGCCAACATGCACATGATGGTGATGTTGCCGCTGACCTCGAAGTCGGTGCACTACGACCCGGTGAAGGACTTCCAGGCTGTCGGTCGCATCGCCACCTTCTACGAAGGCCTCGCCGTGCCCGCCGCCCTGCCGGTGCGCGATGTCCGCGAATGGCTCGCATTGGCCAACAACGACAAGTCGAAAGCGACCTACGGCGTCCCGGCGGCCGGCAGCGTGGCGCAGTTCATCGGCTACCGCCTCGGCAGCGACGCCAAGGTGGAGCTGACCTCAGTGCCTTATCGTGGCGCAGCCCCCCTGGTCCAGGACCTCCTGGGCAACCAGGTGGCCGCCGGCATCACCCCGATCGCCGATCTCGTGCAATACCAGCAGGCAGGCAAGCTCAAGGTGATCGCGGTGAACGGGGCCAAGCGCGCCGCGCTGCTGCCGGATGTGCCGACGCTCAAGGAGCTGGGTCAACCGCATTTCGACAATCTCGAATGGACGGGTCTGTTCGCGCCCGCCGGCACACCGCGCGCGACGATCGCGCAACTCCATGCTGCGCTCGGCAAGGCCCTGGTCCTTCCGGAGGTGCAGCAACGCCTGGCCAAGCTCAGCAGCGATGCGAATCCGAGCACGCCCGATGAGCTGACGAACCTCATCGCGGATGACCTCAAGCGCTGGGGGCCGGTGGTCAAGGCGTCGGGCTTCACCGCAGAATGAGCCGATCGATCCCGCCGCACCGCCCGCTGGTCGTGCCGGGCGTGCATGGCTACACCCGCTCGAAGACCGTGCACGCCGGCGAGCCGATCGACATCCACATCAGCAGCGACCGGCCCTACCACCTGTCGGTGTGCCGCCTGGGCCCGGACCCGGACAGTCGACGCGAAGACACCGTGGTGGCGGACCTCGGGGCGTCGCCCGCCCGCGTCCAGCCCATCCATCCCGGCTCCTACATCCATGTCGAAAGGGGCCTGCCGGCGGCGCTGCCGCTGTCGGGACTGACGCTGGAATGCTGGGTCATGCCCTGGCGATCCACGGGCGAGCGACAGGCCTTGATCACGCAATACGATGCGCCCGGGCATTGCGGCTTCGGTCTGTTCATCGAGGCCGACGGCGCGCTGGCGCTGTACCTGGGCGATGGCGGCCTGCAAAGCGAGAACGGCCTGCACGTGGCGCAGGGGCTGGCCACCAGGAGATGGCAGCATGTCGTTGCGACCTGGGATGGTCGGTCGGCGGCCTTGTGGATCGATGGTGCGTGCGCCGGACATTGGCCACGCAGCGGCCCGGTCTGCCCCGGCGCCGCGCCACTGCGCCTGGGGGCGGCCGGACACGCCCACGGCGTCGAAGCTCTGGCGGATGTGGATCTGGCCCTGCCGGTGATCTACGAACGCGCGCTGTCGGGCGATGAAATCGCCGCTCGGGCCGCCCAGCGTGCGCTGCGGCTGCCGGTCGATCCGGCCGTGCGCGCCTGCTGGCCCTTGCGCGAAGGGCGCGGCGACGCCGTCGTCGACGCCAGTGGCCACCAGCGCGCGGGTCGCATCGTCAACCATGGGACCTGGATGGTGCGAGGGCCGGCCTTCGATGACGCGGCGGACGAAGCCCAGGACGCGTTCGATCCTCATGGGCAACGACAGGGCTTGCGCCTCGCCGGCGACGATCTCTACGACTGCCGCTGGACAGCCACGCAGAGCCTGACATTGCCGTCCGACGCGCGTCCCGGTCTGCATGTCGCGCGCCTGCGATTCGATTGGGAAGGACAAGAGGCCGTCTACGACATCACGTTCCTGGTCAAGCGCCCCGCAGGCGCTCGACCTGCGCCGCTGCTGGTGCTTTGCGCCATGAGCAGCTGGCTGGCCTACGCCGCCACGCCCTTCGCGCGCAACCAGGTGGAAGACCCCGTGTGGCCGCGCCGTTCGACCGGCCTGCCCAACAGCCATCCGCAGGCGCCCGCATTCTGCAGCTACACCTACCATCAGGCCGGCCAGCCGAGCTACTTCACCGGGCTGCGCATGCCATGGCCCAACGCGAGCCCGGCGGCGCTCTACGATCCGGTCGGCAGCGGCTTCTCGCAATGGACGCGCCTGGAGCGCCGACTGCATGCATGGCTCGAACGCGAGGGCTACGAATTCGATCTGCTGGCCGATCTCGACGTGCATGCCGACCCCGACCTGCTGGCGGCCTACCGCACGGTTGTCGTCAATGGCCACAGCGAATACTGGTCCACGCCGGTGGTCGATGGCTTCGATGCCCTGCTGCGGCGTGGCGGCCAGGCCCTGGTTCTCTCGGGCAACACGATGTACCTGCGGGTCAGTTTCGATGACGACATGGGCGTCATGGAGCAGCGCAAGAACGACGCGCGCGGCGCCGATCCCGCGGAGGCCGGATCGCGGCCGCCGGCCGGCCCTTTCGGCGAGGAGTTCCACAGCCAGGACTGGGCGCGCGGCGGCCAGTTGCGCGCCGTGGGCCGCTCGGCCGCCAGCATCATCGGCCTGGAGACCGCGGGATGGGGCTTCGCCGACGCGGAGGATTTCGGCGTCTACCACGTGGCCGAGCCCGAGCATCCACTGTTCAACCATCCGCACCGCCTGGGGCTCGAACGCGGGCAGACCTTCGGCCATGCACCCGGCGGCGGACTGCCCCGCGCCATCGGGCACGAATGGGACCTGAGCGCTGCGACACTGACGCGGATGACCCTCGACACGCCGCCTGGTGTCACGCTGCCCGAGCCGCCGACCGGCCTGAGCGTCGTTGCGCAGGGCATCCGCCGTGTCCCGGGCGCCTTGGACACCTACCTCGACTGGCATTCGCGCGTCACGGACTCGCTCGAAGGTCTGTCGGCGGAGATGATCTACTGGGAACGGCCCCAGGGCGGTCGTGTGTTCCATGCCGGTGCGGTCGGTGCTGCATGGGTCGTGGGTCGAGATCCTGTGTTCGACGGTCTGTTGCGCAACGTCCTGCATCACTTCGGATGCGATCCCCTGTAAGGTTCCATTCTTGAGTTCCGTTCAGTCCCACCCGATGCAACCCCATTCCCTTCCTGATGGCCACGGCGAGCTGCTGTGGTCGCCCTCTCCCGAGCAAGTCAGCGCCAGTCGCCTGCATCACTACCAGCAGTGGCTGGCTCGACGTCGCGGCGTGCAAGCCTCGGGCTACCAGGACCTGTGGCGCTGGTCGGTCGACCCGGAGATCGGGTCGCAGGCTGTTTGCCCAACAGACCCGAGACGGTCGTGGCCTTCCTCGCCTGCGCCAGCATCGGTGCGATCTGGTCCGGATGTGCCCCGGACATGGGCCCCTCGGTGGTGCTGGATCGCCTGAGGCAGATCGAACCCTGCCTGCTGCTGGCATCCGACAGCGATAGCTATAACGGCAAGCTGCACGACCGTTCGCAGCAGGTCGATGCGTTGCTTGCGCAGCTGCCCACGGTACGGCGCGTGGTCCACGTGCCCGGCCCCCTGGCCACCGAGCGCGCCGTCGGTTGGCGCGATCGCATCGAGTGGGCCGAGGCGATTGCCGAATCGGCGCCGCCGCACTACGAGCGTTTGCCTTTCGACCATCCCCTGTGGATCGTGTATTCGTCAGGCACCACCGGGCTGCCAAAGGCCATGGTCCACAGCCATGGCGGCATCGTCCTCACGCACCTGAAGACGATGGCGCTGCAGCACGACCTGCGCGCCGGCGATCGCCTCCTGTTCCTGGGCAGCACCGGCTGGATCGTCTGGAACCTCCAGGTGGGTGCGCTCCTGACGGGCGCAAGCATCGTCCTCTACGACGGCAACCCCGGCTGGGGGCCGGGCAATCGGTGGTGGGCGAGGTCGGCGAGCTCGTCATCACGCGGCCCATGCCCTCGATGCCGGTGTTCTTCTGGAACGACCCTGGCGGCAAGCGCTACCTCGAGAGCTATTTCGACCAGTTCCCGGGCGCATGGCGCCACGGCGACTGGATCCGCTTCACGCTGCGTGGCAGTTCCGTCATCTACGGTCGCTCCGACAGCACGATCAACCGTTTCGGGATCCGCATGGGAACGGCCGAGATCTATCGCGTGGTGGAGGCTCTGCCGGAAGTGCGCGACAGCCTGGTGGTGGACCTCGAATACCTGGGGCGTCCCTCCTTCATGCCGCTGTTCGTGGTGCTGCAGCCCGGCGTGGTGCTGGACGATGCGCTGAGGCAGCGCATCTGCATGGAAATCCGCACCAAGGCCTCGGCCCGCCATGTTCCGGACGAGGTGTCGCAGGTCGAAGACATCCCCCGCACGCTGAGCGGAAAGAAGATGGAAGTGCCGGTGCGCATGTTGCTGCTGGGGTCGGCGGCGGAAAAGGTCGCGAGTCCCGATGCCATGTCGAATCCTGAGAGTCTCCGATTCTTCGTTGAATATGGGGCGCGACGCTGCTGAACGAGTTGCGGCGTCACGCCCGCCCGGTCATCGCTCGATCCGCATCATTGAGGGCTGACGGAGTAGCGCACCACCACGCCGGTCGGATCGAAGTAGACGTAGAACAGATACGGCAGGTAGTTCTGCTGTATGTGCCAGCTCCAGATGGTGCCGTCGAAGGAATCCACACGCGTCACTTGAAAGGGCTTTCCGTAGGTGCGCAGGATGTCCGCCTCGCGCCATTTGCCGATCTGGATCGGGTTGTTGACCAACGGCGCGGCGAGTTCGTTGCGCACGGTCACCACTTGCCCGGCCGCGTTCAGATCGACGTTGTTGACCTCGTATCCGTATGGCTCGGTTGAATATTGCAAGCGCTCGCCGCCATCGGGCAGTGGGTAGGTGGCGCTCGGCTTGCCCAACTGCTGCAGGGCCTGGGCGCGCGAAGAGCCGATGGCCAGGCGGGACGGATCGCTGGCGCAAGCGGCCAGCAGCAGGGCCAGGACCGGCGGCAACAAGTGCAGGTGGAAGGCTTTCATGGGCGTCTCCAGGTCGAAGCTCGGACAGCCCACATCGTAGCCGGCCCCGGCGCAGCCTGCACCCCACGTCGTAGGCGCAGGTGCGTACCCACCGGCTGCCCTCCGTCACGCAGCACCGCCTTTTGCTCGCCCGCGGTCGTGTGGATGTGCCCGTGGGTCGGCGCGCCTTCCGAAACCCACTCAACGTGGAGAATTCCGCATTCCGACCGCCGCGCAGAACTCGGGGAGAGTGCACTTCGCCGGAAGGAGGAACATCCGGGTTTCCAGTCGCTCCAGATCGCCGGGACTCATGTCGACGCCCAGATAGGTGAGCTTCTTGTTGCGAAGTTCTGCGAAGCCCGACTCGTAGCGCCGCGCCAGATTGCGCCACAGGGCGTGCGCGCCCGCCGACTGACGCGCCCCTGTCATCAGGCAGATTCCGGAGGCGAGTGCCCAGTCGTAGACGGCCGTCGCGATTCCTTGCCGTTGGTATTGGGGCAGATAGCGTGAATGAGGAGAGCGAAGATGCCGATCCGCCCGACGGTCGACTTCGACCAATCTGTTGAAGACCGTGCAGCCGGCCAGACATCGCCGCAGCGTGTCTTCGACGTACGCATAGCGCTCGCCGTCGACCTCCCGGACGTGCACCTTGAGATGGGGATCTCGAAGGCCGAAGCTTGGCAGGTCGTGAAGTTGGTCGCCTGGCGTTTGAATGCGCTCGTAAACGTGGGTGAGCGGATCGCCGCGGTTGGTCGCGGACGGATCGACATCGACCCGAAGTTCAAGCGGGCGATGAAAGGGGATGCGGAAATGGGGGAAAGGCAGGGCAAGGATCATGGCTACTGCTCCGGCTTGGCCAACAGGTGCGGGGTGGCTATCGTCGGCATTCCAGGGGTGGGGTCGATACGCAGATCGTGAGGTACCAGGAGAACGTCGCAACTCGACCACCGCAGCACCCTGTGTGCCACGCTCCCGAAGAGAAATTCCGAGAATCCGGAACTTCTGGACTGTCCGACCACGATGAGGTCGGCGTTGGAATGCTGTTGTTGAATCACCGCCTGGCGCGCCACATCGTTGGGGCTGCCCCTGTTGCGCGTGGCAGTCGACGAATCGCCCACATGAAACGGCTCGACCAGCGCGTCGCTGTCGAGGCTTCGAGCCAGTTTCAGCAGCTTCTTGGAGCAAGCCGTGGAGTCGATCGCCACCAGAATTCGGCGATAGCGATGAAACACCTCCAACCGAGCCAGCAGCACGGGGCAAGGCACGAGTTGCTGCAGGCGCTCGATCGGCTTGCCGCGAAAGAAGAATCCGGTGGGTTCCTTCCGATGCTCGCCGACAACCAGCATGTCTGCCCATCGGGCTTCCTCGGCGACTCCTTCCAGGTCACCGCGCGTGTCGGCAACGGTCTTGACCAGAACCTTGAAGCGAGTGTGAACCTCCGTAGCGATTCGCTTCACGTCCTGCTCGACATCCGGGTCGATGGAGCCACGGAAATCCGAGGGCGCATACATGATCTTCAGCAGGGCGCGCCGCGGCGCAGCGAGCATCGCGGCGCGAATCACCGCGCGATTGCCTTGCTGCGAGAGATCGGTGACGGCGAGAATGGAATGAAAGCTCATGGTCCACCGAACACTGCGGCCGGATTGGGAAGGCGCGGTGGATTTGGCGCGCCGGCCCTGACCCGGCGCACCTCGGCCCCTGCCGTTGAGATCCGCTCCACGGCGCGAGCGCCGGATGCCGGCTCGTAGTCGTGAGGTACCACGAGCACGTCGGTGTCCGAGTAGCTGACGATTCGGTTCGCGGTGCTCTCGAAGAAGAGGTCGCTCAGTCGCGAGGAGGGTCGCCTGCCGACGACGATGAGCTCTGCGCCGCTGTTCTGTTGTTGCACGACCGTCTGTCGGGCAGCGTCACCGTGGCCGACGGCGGACAGCACGCGATTGCGCCTCGAGTCGTACGAGTCCGTCAGCCAGAACATCCTGTCCTGGGCGTAGCGCCGGCACTCGCTGCGGTAGGCCTTGATGGCACGATCCGAGACCTCGGCGTACCGAAGCTTCCCTTCGTTGGCTGTGCTGACCGCATGGAAGAGCTCGACCTGGGCCGACGGGCTGAGAGCAAAGCCAAGGTCGACAAGCCCTCGTGACGCCTGCGTGAAGTCGACCGCCACGATCAGACTGCGGTAGTCGTGCGTGGCCGCGCGCCGCACGACGAGAACGGGGCGCTTCGCGGTTCGAAGCAGTTCCTCGACCGGCTGGCCCGTGAAGAACGTTCGCAGACTTCGAACGGCGGCGGTGCCCCAGACGACCAGGTCAGCGCTGGCCACTTGAGGCAAGAGGTCCCGGACGGTGAAGGCAAGTCGGCTCACTGCGCGCACCGGGACGCCATGTCGCTGGCTGAGTTGCAAAGCGTGGTGCGCCAGTCTGGTGGACGCGTCTTCGGGCGGAGCCTCCCCAGGGTAGGCCAGGTAGACGAGATTGAGCGTCGCGCCGTGCTCCGCGCTGAGAAGGGCTGCGCGAGCGAGCGCATCGTTTCCGAATGGGGAAAAATCGGTTACTGCCAGGACGGAGTGAGGGGTCATGGAAAATCCTTTCGAAATGGCTAGCGCCAAGCTTCCTGCGCGCGACATCGCGACTTCGGGAATACGTGTTGCTGCGGGCGGCTCATTCGAGAGCCGTGAGGGTCGACCTGGCGGTCGCCGGTCTACCGGGAGTAGTCGCCCGAGGCCTCGGGCTGGTACTGGATGGATGCGATCTCGGAGGTGCACTCTTCGCCGGAGGGCGTGTGCCACCGGGCGAGGTCACCTGTCTTCAAGCGAGCGAAATCCAGGTCGGTGAGCGTGCGCTCGCCGTGAACAACTGCATGCATGGCTGCATTCCATCGAAATGCGAACGCCGTCTTCGAGGTGGCATCCGCGACCGCGCGAAGCTTTTGCCCGGCGGTGGATGGTTGCGCTGAAAGGGGAGAGAGCGGACCGCCGGGCTTAGGAATGTGCTGGCGTCAGCTGACGACGAGCCCTCTTTGCAGCCGCACGTGCACAGGTGGCTGCGAGAAGCAGCGCAGCCAAGGCAACGTGGGCGCAAATCAGGGTGGTGGTCATGAGGGGAGTGTAGGCAGTCCAACCTATTCTGCAATCGTAGGGGTCAATGCCCTCACGGTCCTTGCCAGATTGCACGGCTCGACTCTCACTGGGAGCCCCGCGTCAGGGCAGCAGTTCGAAACTCTCCTGCAGTACATCGCGTGAGTCGAGTCCCACCTGCACGTTGAAAGTTCCGGGTTCCGCGACGCGCTTGAGTTGCTGGTTGTAGAAGCTCAGCATCGTCTCGCCGATCGGGAAGCGCACCACCTGCGTCTCGCCCGGTTGCAGCAGCAGCTTGCGGAAGCCCTTGAGCTCCTTGACCGGACGCACGACCGAAGCGACCACGTCCTGAATATAGAGCTGCACCACCGCGTCGCCGGCGCGGTCGCCGCTGTTCTTCACCCTGACGCTGGCCTCGAGCGTGCGGCCCTTTCGCAGCTTGCGCGACGACAGAACCAGGTTCGACAGTGTGAATTCGGTGTAGCTCAGCCCATAACCGAAGGGGTAGAGCGCGCCCTGCGGTTCGTCGAAATACTGCGAGGTGTAGTTGCCGGGCTTGCCTGGCGTGAAAGGCCGGCCGAGGCGTGGGAAGTTGTAGTACGTCGGGATTTGCCCCACCGAGCGAGGCAGCGAGATCGGCAGTTTGCCCGATGGATTGGCGTCGCCAAAGAGCACATCGGCGATGGCATTGCCGCCTTCTGTGCCGGCGAACCAGGTCTCCAGCATGGCGTCGGCATTGGCTTTCTCCCAGCCGAGCGTCAGTGGGCGGCCGTTCATCAACACCAGCACCAATGGCTTGCCCGTTGCCTTGAGCGCCTTCAACAGTGCCTGCTGACTCTCTGGCAGATCGAGGCGCGTGCGGCTCGACGACTCATGCGACATGCCGCGCGACTCGCCCACGGCAGCCACGACCACGTCGGCCTGCTTCGCCGCCGCCACGGCCTCGTCGATCATCTCCTGCGGCATGCGGCCATCCTGAACGATTTCCTGCGCCTCTCCGTTCGGATAGTTCATGTAGTCGACAATCGATCTGTCTTCGGTGACGTTCGCGCCGCGTGCGAAGAGGAGCCTCGCCTTGTCGCCAATCGCTGCCGCCATGCCTTGACGCAAGGTCACTGCCAAGGCCGGCACGCCCTGGGCCGACCACGCGCCAAGGATGTCGACCTGCGAGTCGGCGAGGGGTCCGACCAGCGCGATCGTTCCGGTCTTGCGCAACGGCAGCGTGCGGTTGCGGTTTTCAAGCAGCACCATCGACTTGCGGGCCACGTCACGTGCCGGCGCGCGATGCAGGCGGCTGTCGGCCTTGAGTTCTGCCGGGTCGTCCTCGGCCTTGCCGATCCGCAGGAACGGATTGCGGAAAAGGCCCATGTCGTACTTGGCGCCCAGCACCTCACGCACTGCGTTGTCGATCTCGGCTTCGCTGACCTGGCCCGACTTCACCAGACCGGGCAGTTCCTTGATGTAGAGCTCGTCGGCCATGCTCATGTCGACGCCGGCCTTGATTGCGAGCTTGGCGGCTTCGGCCTCGTCACGCGCCACCCCATGGTGCAGGAGTTCGGCGATGGCACCGTGGTCGCTGACCGTCACTCCTTTGAAGCCCCAGTCCTTCCGCAGCAGGTCCTGCAGCAGCCAGGTGTTCGCGGCCGCCGGCACGCCGTTGACGGCGTTCAGCGCGAGCATCACACCGCCCGAACCCGCGTCGATGGCCGCGCGGTAGGGTGGCAGGTAATCGTTGTACATGCGCATCGGGCTCATGTCGACGATGTTGTAGTCGCGCCCGCCTTCGACGGCACCGTAGAGCGCGAAGTGCTTGACCGACGCCATGAGACTGTCAGGCTTGGCGGCCGAATCGTTCTGGAAGCCTTTGACCATCGCACGCGCCATCTGCGACACGAGGTACGGGTCTTCGCCGAAACCTTCCGAGGTGCGACCCCACCGGGGGTCGCGGGCGATGTCGACGGTCGGCGCGAACGTGAAATCGATGCCGTCGGCGCTGGCCTCCTGCGCTGCGACGCGTGCGCTCAGCCGGACCGCTTCCAGGTCCCAGCTCGACGCGAGGCCCAGGCCGATCGGGAAGGTGGTGCGGTGGCCATGGACCACGTCGTAGGCAAACAGCAACGGGATCTTCATCCGGCTCCGTTGTGTGGCCGCTTCCTGAAGTGGACGCTGCTCTGGGCGGCTGACGACGCCGAAAGAGCCACCGACCCGGCCGGCGGCCACTTCCTCGGCAAGCTTCGGCGCCGGCATCAATGGGCCGAAGCTGATGAGGCGAAGCTGGCCGATCTTTTCGTCGAGTGTCATCTGGCGCAGCACATCGGCGATGAACGCACCCTTGCTGCCCAGCAGGGCGGGGTTGGGCTGGGCCCACGCCGTCGACGTGGCCAAGCCGGCGAGCAGGCCCAGCATCCAAGGCGTTTTCATCAATGCGGCTTTCGGTGGACTCAAGGCGGAATCCGAGACTAATGCATCGATGCCCCAGGGCGGGTGGCCAATTCAATTGTCAGATTCGCTCAGCGGGCCTGGCGCCGGTCAACCGCGGGGCAATCGGCGCGTTGCAGAATATCGGGTCCCTCATCTCATCACGGACAACAATGAAAAAGTACTCATATTTCGTCGCGGCTGCAGGCGCCTTGCTCGGCCTGACCAGCGTCGCGCACGCGGTCAACATCGACATCAATGTGGGCACGCCAGCGCCGGTCTACGTCGCACCGCCGCCTGTGTACGTTGCCCCGCGACCGGTGTACGTGCCTCCGCCTGCACAGGTGGTGGTCGTGCCCGGCTGGTATGGCGAGCGGTACTACGATGGGCGTCGCTATTGGAGCCGACACGAGTGGGAGGCCCGCGAGCACTACGACCGAGACCGTCATCACCACGAAGGCAAGCGCTACCATTGCCCACCGGGCCACGCCAAGAAGGGCGAGTGCTGACCAGACTGCATGCGACTGGATGCCTGTACGCCGCCTTGCAGATCGATTCGCTTGAGTCTATAAAGGTTCGGCCACATTGCCTGAGGAGGCTGTATGCCTGATGACCTGAGAGATTTCCAGCCACTGGATCCAGGTCGGATCCTTGAGGAAGATTCCCTGGAGTTGAAGTACTGGTGCAAGGAGCTTCGATGCACCGAGGCGAAACTGCGGGATGCCATTTCCAAGGTCGGCAATCACGTTGCCGCCGTTCGCGAACATCTCGCTTCGGGGGAGTGATCGCCAAATTCGGCCCCATCCGGCACCACCCCCCAGCGGCCCTCGACGTGTTGCCCGGGCTCCAACTTCAAGAGGCCGATCCCTGAACGAAGAGCATTCGGCGGGCATGTCATCGGCTCGATCGCAATGGCGCGTCGTCGACGCGACACATTCTCGATGGTGTCGCCCGTGTACACCATGAGGTATCGGAACAACGAATCGGCCCAGACGCTGACACGTCGGCCTTTGTCGGACCTCGCCACGGATGCGCGCGCGAGGCCGTCGGCCCCTCGCACGAGGTCCGTGTAGCCAGTATCCAGCCGCATCGAGCCGATCGACCTCGGCTCGGTGAAATCCCGGTCCGATCCGGCGACCGGCTCGTCTCCGACCGGAAGCCCGCGGTCGTCCATCACCAGGCATCGGTTCGCCGGGACCCGCAGCACCGCGTCATCGATGGCGGCGCCCACCGTCAGGTAGGGATGGAAACCGATCCCGAAGGGCGCGGGGACGCTCGAGGCATTTCGCGCCCGGAAGGAGACCGTCAGGCCTGTCGCATCGAGCCGGTACCGGACTTCCAGGTCGAGCCGCCACGGATACCCCGGCTGTGGATGGAGGGCGCAGGTCAACGCAACTTCATCGGCCGACTTCGATGCGCTCTTCCACGGGAGCCATCGCACCAGCCCATGGATCGCGTTCTGCAACTCGGGCTCGTCGAGCGCCGCTTGGCAGGCCCGACCTTCGAACCGGTACTGCCCGCGGTCGAGGCGGTTCGGCCAGGGAGCCAGCACCTGACCGCGGCCGCTGGGCGACCACTCCTCCACCCCGAATCCATCGATGATGTCCGCGTCTTCCACCGAGTAGTGGCGCAGCGTCGCGCCCACTTCGGTCACGATGGCGCGCTGCGAGCCGTGACGGATCTCGTATTGCGCGCCCGAGAGGGGCGAAACCGCGTTGACCGAGCTCATCGATCCCGTGCGGGGGATCCCCGCGCATCGGCGGCTTCCGAAAGGGCCATGGCGCTGGCGATGAACGTCAGGTGAGTGAACGCCTGAGGGAAGTTGCCGATCAGTCGCTGGTGCGCCTGGTCGTATTCCTCGGCGAAGAGTCCGAGATCGTTTCGGAGCGAAAGCAGCCGGTCGAAAAGCGCCTGGGCCTCCTCGAGTCTCCCGAGCATGGCCAAATCGTTGACGAGCCAGAAGCTGCAGGCGAGGAACGCGCCTTCGCCCGGGGGCAATCCGTCGGCCGCGTCCTTGTCCGGGATGTACCGCATCACGAACCCGTCGTGCACAAGCTCACGCTGGATCGCCTCGACCGTGCCGGCCACGCGTGGATCGGTCGCCGGCAGAAATCCAACCTGGGGGATCAGCAGCAACGCCGCATCGAGCTGCGTGGATCCGTAGTACTGGGTGAACGTGTTCCTCTCGGCGTCGAAGCCATTGCGGCACACCTCCTCGTGGATGTCGTCCCGCATCCGCAGCAGTTCGTCCATCGCGCCCTTGTAGCCCGACTCTTGCAACATCTTCACGACGCGATCGGCAGCGACCCAGGCCATCACCTTGGAGTGGACGAACTGACGTCGGGGCCCCCGAACCTCCCAAATGCCATCGTCGGGTTCGCGCCAATGGCGCTCAAGCCACAGAACGAAGCTTTGGGTGGGATCCAGCGCTGCGGCGACGGCAGTCATGCCGAGCCGCCGCGCGCGATAGATCGCATCGGCCAACTCGCCATAGACGTCAAGCTGCAGTTGCCCCGAGGCAGCGTTTCCGACCCGCACAGGGGCGGACCCCTCGTAGCCCGCCAGCCAGCCGAGTTCGTACTCGTCGAGGCGGCGCTCTCCTGCGATCCCGTACATGATCTGCAGGTCTTCGGGGTCGCCCGCAACGGCGCGGATCACCCAGTCGCGCCAATGCGTCGCTTCCTCGACATAGCCTGCAGACATGAGCGCGTCCAGCGCGAGCGCTGCGTCTCGGATCCAACAGTACCGGTAGTCCCAGTTGCGCACGCCGCCAAGGAACTCCGGCAGGGACGTGGTGGGCGCGGCCACCAGCCCGCCAGTGGGCGCGTAGGTGAGCGCCTTGAGCGTGATGAGGGAGCGTTCGACCTCGTCCTTCCACGCACCCTTGTACGTCGAACGACCCGACCAGGCGCGCCACCAAGCCTCGGTCTCGGCCACGGCATCGAGCGCATCGATGGGCGGCGGCGCCTCTTCCCATGAAAGGTACCCTGTAAGGACGAAGCAAACGCGCTCGCCCGCATTCACCGAGAAGTCGGCTTCAAGACAACGGTCCTGCGACGTGATCGGTACGTCGGCCCGCAACTCCACCGCCTCGGGTCCCGCGCCGGCACTCACCGCCTGATCCTTGGCGAGGATCCACGGGGCGGTCTTTCCGTAATCGAACCGCGGCTTGAGCCGAACGGACATCGGTACGGTGCCGCGCACGCCCTCGACGATCCGCACGATCCGTGGGTTCGATGCGCGCAAGGCCATGCAGTCGATGAGCCGAACCACGCCGTCGGCCGTCTCGAACTCGGTTTGGAGAACGAGCGTCGAAGGCCGATACCGTCGCGTCGTGGCGACGACGTCCCCGGTCGGAGCGATGCGCCATCGACCGTTCTCCTCGGTGCCGAGCAGGTTCGCGAAACATGCGGGAGAGTCGAAACGCGGCAGGCACAACCAGTCGATCGACCCATCGATCCCGATCAATGCTGCAGTGTGCATGTCGCCGATGAGTCCGTAGTCCTCGATTCGAAGAGCCATTCGACCTCCCGTGATCCCTGATTTTGAAGGCGACTGCCCTCGCCTGTGCTGCGTTGACATGGCCCCGTTACCAACGTAACGATTTCCGACAATATCGGCCGCGAAAGAGGTGCCCACTCGTGCAGTCAAGGCCTTACCCACGGGGGAACCTCATGCGCAGCGATGATCACTACGATTTCATCATCATCGGCAGCGGGGCCGGCGGCGGCACGCTCGCCCTCAAGCTGGCCCCTTCCGGCAAGCGAATTCTCATCCTCGAACGCGGCGACTATCTGCCGCGCGAAAAGCAGAACTGGGATCCGACCGAAGTCTTCGTGAAGAACCGCTACGTGTCGAAGGACACCTGGTATGACTCGGACGGCAAGCCGTTCCAGCCGGGCGTCCATTACTTCGTCGGCGGCGCGACCAAGATGTTCGGCGCTGCGATGTTTCGCCTGCGCGAGAGGGATTTCACGGCGCATCGCACTGCCGACGGCTCGACGCCCGACTGGCCGATCCGGTACGACGATCTCGAACCGTACTACACGCAGGCAGAAGCGCTCTACCACGTCCATGGTCAGCGCGGCGATGATCCGACCGATCCACCGGCCAGCGCACCCTACGCATTTCCCCCCGTGAGCCACGAGCCGCGTGTGCAGGAGATCGCCGATGGCTTGAAGCGTGCAGGTTATCGGCCGGCGTACGCGCCGACCGGCATCCTGCTGGACGAGGCGGACCGTCCGCACAGCCACTGCATACGCTGCAATTCCTGCGACGGCTACCCCTGCCTCGTCCACGCGAAGGCGGACGCTGAAGTCATCGCCGTGCGGCCCGCGTTGCAGTACCCGAACGTGACGCTGAAGAGAGACGCTCATGTCCAGCGCCTCGAAACGGACGCCAGCGGACGCACGGTCACCAAGGTGATCGTGCATCGCGACGGGCAGCGCGAGGAATACACCGGAAGCCTCGTCGTCGTGTCGTGCGGGGCAGCCAATTCCGCACGGCTGTTGCTCATGTCGGCGAATCAAAAACATCCGCGCGGGCTGGCGAACGGTTCGGACATGGTGGGTCGCCACTTCATGTTTCACAACGCGGTCGCGCTGGTCGCTCTTTCCCGGCACGAGAACCCGACCGAGTTCCAGAAGACGCTCACGATCAACGATTTCTATTTCGGTGCGACGGACTGCGAATTTCCGCTCGGCAATATCCAGATGCTCGGCAAGTCCCAGGGACCGATGTTCAAGGAAGACGCGCCGCGCTTTGCGCCCGGCTTCACATTGGATCAGATGGCCCGGCACGCGGTTGATTTCTGGCTCACGAGCGAAGACTTGCCGCTTCCGCAAAATCGCGTCTCCGTGAATTCTGGAGGTGAGATCCAACTCCACTACGAGTTCACGAACGTGGAGCCGATCAATCGCCTGCAAAGGAAATTGCAGTCGATGCTCGAGCACATGGACATGCATCCTCACCTCATCCCGAACAACCTCTACATGGGAAAGCACATTCCCATCGCCGGCGTCGCTCACCAGGCCGGCACCTGCCGGTTCGGCATCGACCCGGCGACTTCCGTCCTCGACGTCAACTGCAAGGCGCACGAGCTCGACAACCTGTACGTCGTGGACACGAGCTTTTTCCCAAGCATCGGGGCGGTGAATCCGTCGTTGACCGCCATCGCGAATGCCTTGCGCGTCGGCGAGCATCTGCTGCACCGCATCCAATGACAAATTACCCGCTCGCACGGCGCAAGGAAGTCGCGGCCGTGTACGGTGCCGGCTTGATTCAGGGCGTGGCGCTGGTCACGTTTCCGGCGGCGGGCGTCGTCTTCACCAGCGCCGCGGGCTACGGTTTGTCGAGAACGGAATACGGCGGCATGTTCGTGCCCCAGGCGCTGACAGCCATCGGATCCTCCCTGCTGGGCGCCGGCTTGGCACGACGCCTCGGCGCCAAGCGCATCTTCTTGATCGGACTCGTTGCGAATCTGGCGTCGATGGCGCTGCTCGTTCTGAGCCGATTCGCGATGAGCGAGCACGCGCTTGCCTACGTGGTCCTGCTCGTCGCCACCGGCTGCCTCGGCGTCGGTTTCGGTTTCACGGTGCCGACGCTCAACACCTTCGCCGCCGCCTTCTTTCCTCAGAAGGTGGACAAGGCCGTGTTGGCGCTGAACGCCCTGCTGGGGTCAGGCACTGCGCTGGCGCCGATTCTTGTCGCGGTGTTCGTCGGTCTGGGCTTCTGGTGGGGACTTCCGGTGCTGGCTGGCGCGCTGATCCTGGGGTTGCTCCTGTTCAGTGCGCGCTTGCCGCTCAGTCCGGATGCGCAGGCGGACGGCGCCGGCGTCGTGGGCGGGCGGACGAAGCTTCCTTCTCGGTTCTGGGTGTTCGCCGGATTCGCGCTCTTGTACGGTGTCTGCGAAACGATGAACGGCAACTGGGCTTCGCTCTACATGACGAAGGAACTGGGCGCAAGTGCGACGCAGTCCTCGCTTGCCCTGACCGTGTTCTGGGGCATGGTGACGGCAGGGCGCGTCCTCTTTGCCCTCGTCGAGAAATGGTTGCCCGAGCGCGCCGTCTTCCAGGTCCTGCCGTTGCTCGTGGCCGCTGGCTTTGTCGTCCTTGCCTTCCTGCAGCCGAGCCAGCCGCTCCTCGGCATCCCGGCCTTTGCGCTCGCAGGCTTCGGTTGCTCGGCCTTGCTGCCGCTGGTCATCAGCTTCGGTCAGGCGGAACTCAAGGCCATCGCCGCATCGATGGCCGGTGGGTTGATTGCGTCCTACCAGATCGGCTACGGAATCGCGGCCTTTGGCGTCGGTCCTCTGGAGTCACGGTCGGGATTGAGTCTGGGCACGATCTATGGAGCGACCACCGGGGTCGCGCTGGCGCTCGTCGTGCTTGCCGCGCTCATCGCCCGCCGCCCAGCGCCACGGGTCACGGAAGCAGTGCGCGCGCCGATTCAAATTCCGACCCAGACCTCAACCATCACTCATCCAGGAGATCAACCATGAACCTGAAGGACAAAGTCGCCATCGTCACGGGCGGCAACAGCGGCATCGGTCTCGCCATCGTGCTGGAGCTCGCCAAGCAAGGCGCCAACGTTGTCATCGACTACGTCGTGCATCCAGAAGCAACGGAAGCGACGGAGAGGCAAGTCCTCGCCTTGGGAGACCAGGCGATCGGAGTGCAAGCCGACGTGAGCAAGGTAGCCGACCTGCAAAGGCTGATCGCCACTGCCGTCAAGAGGTTCCGCCGGGTCGACGTCATGGTCAACAACGCAGGGGTCGAGACTCGCACCTCCGTGCTCGACACGAGCGAGGCGGACTACGACAAGGTGCTCGCCATCAATCTCAAGAGCGCGTTCTTCGGCACCCAGTTCGCCGCGCAGCAGATGATCAAGCAGGGGGGCGGCGGGCGCATCATCAACGTCAGTTCCGTGCACGAGGACTGGCCGATGCCGGGCAACGCCGCCTACTGCCTTTCGAAGGGCGGCATTCGCATGCTCACCCGCACGGCGGGCGTCGAGCTGGCGCCGCACAACATCCTCGTCGTCGGCGTCGGCCCTGGCGCCGTGGCCACGCCGATCAACCTGTCGACCATGAACGATCCGGTACTGCTGAAGAAGCTGAACTCGGCCATTCCGTTGGGCCGCATGGCTCGTTCGGAGGAAATCGCGAGCGTCGTGGCGTTCCTCGCGAGCGACGGTGCGAGCTACCTGACGGCCACCACGATTTTCGTGGACGGCGGGATCATGCAAAGCAGTCCTGGACTGTGAGCGCGGGTGGTCGGCCGTTTGACTCAGAAGCCACACGTCCGGACCTCGCGGAAAACTCGGCGCCAGCACGGTGTCGACGGGTCGCACTGGCGGGGGTCAGGCGGCGTCAGAACGTGACCTTGGTCGAGAACTGCAGCCGGTAGTCGTCTGCCGACAGTCCGAACTTGTTCTCGAGGCGCCCCCAGATGAATTCGCCGCCCAGCAGGATGCTTCGAGAGGCGGCATACAGCAGGTTGACCGACGAATAGCTGCCCTTGTGGAAGGCGGTGGCAAGCTGTCCGGCGGTATTGTTCTGCCGATGCTCGCTGTAGCCGATGGCGCTGCTCCACTTCTCGCTCCAGGCGTGGTTGTAGTAGACGAGCCATCCCAGAGACCCCACCGTTTCGGCCTGCAGGTTCGCGCCCGGGGCCAGGTCCACGCCGCCGTCGTTCATGTAGCTCGCGATGGCTTGCCCGCCGACGACCTGCGCGCTCAGCTGGTCCTTGCCGAACACGCTGTACGTGCCGCTGAGATTGAGCCCGTACCCGGTCTTCGAGCCGGACGGCTCGCTGTTGAAGCTGATCGTGTTCTGGAAGCCGACCTGTCGCACGATGGCGGCGGCCCGGACATGGCCCCAGTCGCCGTCCATCCGCAGGCTCGCGACGACGTCCGGGGCGCGGTTCCAGCCGGTGATGCCGGCGCCCAGCGCCGGGTCCACCCGTGTGATCCGACCGGTATCGATCGCCGAATTGGGCGCCTCGAGCGAGAAGGCCGCGGTCAATCCATCCTTGCTGTAGGGCGTCAGACGCAGCTGAGGATTGCGCACGAAGACCATGCCGCTCGGTCCCCAGTAGTCGATGATGTTCGGGAACACGTCGATGTCCATGAAGTTCGAGTAGGTCTGGCCGGCGCCATACATGCCGAGTTCGGCCCATGCGTTCAGCCAGTGGACCTGGGTACCGCCGTTGGTCGCGAAGAGGTCGAAGCTCAGGTCGGTCTTGACCAGGCCGAGGCTCGTCGGGATGAAGGACTTGAACCCGAGACTCGATTGCCGCACGCTGAAGACCGTCGTGCCATCCTTGCCGCATCCTGGCGATCCCGGGCAGACGATCGGAATCTGCGATGGCCGCAGGGTCGCCTGCCAGTCGGGGTTCATGCGCTTGAAGTCGTAGATCGTGTCGATCATGGCCTGGCCGTAGAACTCGACCCTTGCCTTGTCCGGGTCCGGGACGCCGTCCTCGGCCCTCGTGCCCACCGAGACGACGGGTGCCCAAGCGGCGGCAGCGGGCACGGCCAAGGCGGCCGCTGCCGGGGCGGTCGCCTTTTGCTGCTCGAGGGCCGTCATGCGCGCCTGCAGGTCCTGGATCGTCTTCATGGCCTGCTGCAACTCGGCTTTCAGTTCGTCGTACGACGCCTGGTCGGCCGCGCAGGCCCCGGGAGCGGCGTGAACGGCCCCGACGACCGCAAGCTTCCAAAGCGATTTCCTCATGACACCCCCTCTGTGGTGGTCCTGGCTTTACAGCGCATCAGAGAGGCGCCGCGCATGAAGGTCCCCAGGAAATGGCGTGCCTCGTGTTTGACGGATCTGGTTGCTGCGTTTAGGCTGAAACAAGCAGGCCCCGGCCGCATTCAGGAGTGCCGAATTCTCCGACATTCTTCCACCTTGGGCATTCGCTCCACCGCCCTGGCCGGGGTGGTGGCATGCGGCATCGCAGCGGGACAGGGCGTGACTGCGCCTGGTGCAACTCAGGCCCCGCGGTCACCGTTCAGGCCCGACGCGCAGGCCGATGCAGCGGTGGCAGCGCAGTTGCTGCTGGAGCGTGGTCGCGCTTTTTTGCGCACAGGCGATCGCTATGCCGCCCTTGGCGCGATCGCGCAGGCCCGGCGCCTGCAGCCAGACAACGCCGAAGTCACCCAGGCCCTGGCTGATGTGCTGATGGAGTTGGGCGCCCCGAGCGCCGCCGCCCACGCGCTGGGCGCCCGTGCCGACCCGGGTGTGCGCAGCCGCGTCGCCGGCCAGCGCCTGCGCTGGGCGATCGACATCCCTCCGCGGGAGCCCGATCCCCGACGGCGTTTCGACGCCGTGGACCCGGCGCTGGCCCGTCTCGACGCGTTGCTGGTCGAGGCGCGTGCCGCCGCGCCGCCGGACCCGGGTCTGGTCACGCGTCTGCAACGCGACCGTGCGGTGGCCCTGCGTTATCGCGAGCGCTGGCAGGACGCCGTGGACCAGGTGGAGGCGCTGCGTGCGGCGGGAGATGCCCTTCCGGCCTATGTCCTCGAAGCCGAGGCGGACGCGCTGCTCGCCCTGCGCCGCCCCGCGGATGCGCGCCGCGTCTACGATGAAGCCCTGCAGCGCCTGACGCCTTCGGAGCGCGCCGACGACGAGGGTCCATGGCGTTCGATGATGATGGGCCGTGCCTATGCAGAGACGGAGGCCGAGGATTTCGACGCCGCCTTCGCCACGGTCGACGCCCTGGTGGCCGCTGCGGGACCGCCCTGGCGCCGAGCCGGCGAACAGCAGACGCCGCGCGAAAACGAAGCCTGGCTCGAAGCGCAGGCCTTCGATGCTGCGGTGCACAGCTATGCAGACATGCCGGCCGCCGCGTGGCAGCGCATCGCGCCGCTGGAGCGTGGCGCCCCGGCTCTCCCCTGGCTGCGTGCGCAGGCGGCCGATATCGCTGCGCAGCAGGGCTGGCCGCGCCGGGCCGAAGACGGCATCGATGCCGCCGCCGCGCTGGCGCCGGAGGATTTCGGCATTCGCGTGCAGCAGGTGGACTCGGACACGCGACGCCATCGCTTGCTGCGCGCCGACGAGCGCCTGGCGCCGCTGCTGGAAGAAGGCGCGGACGTTCCGCGCGTGCAGCAGGCGCGGCGGGAACTCGACGCCGCCATGGGCCCCAGCGTGCGCTTCGCGCTGGGTGGCAGGCATACCGACAACCAGGCGCTGCAAGGGCCCGGCAATGGCGGTGAAGCCAGTCTCCAGGTCGAGTCCTCGACCTTCGCGGGCACTTGGCGGCTTATCGGCCTGGCCGACAGCAGCAGCGACTCCATCGAGGAAGGCCGCGCCGAACGCCATCGTTTCGGCGGCGGTGTGCAGGCCCTCTGGCCCGACTGGAAGGTCAACGCGCTGGCATGGTCCCAGACAGGCTCCCTGAACACCTCGGGCGGCTCGCTCGCCGCCCAGTGGCAGCCCACCGATCACTGGACGTTCCTGGCGGATGCCGCGAAGCATTCGCCGGACACCCCGCTGCGGGCGGATTTTCATGGCATCACGGCCGATGCGGCCAGCGGCGGCGTGCGCTATGCCTGGACCGAATCGACCGAGGCGGGCCTGAAAGCGCAGTACATGGACTTCAGCGACGGCAACAGGCGGGAGCAGGTGACGATCGACGGCACCCTCACCTTGCTCGATCGGCCGCACCTCGACATCATGGTCAAGCCGCGCGTCGAATGGCAGCACAACAGCCTGGCCGTCACGCCGTATTTCAATCCCAGGGAGTCATGGCTGCCTTCGGTCGAGGCGCAGGTGCAGCATGTCCTGGGGCGTGTCTACGAGCGCGTGCTGCTGCAGCGGCTGCGACTGACGATCGGCATGTTCGACCAGCGCGACTTCGGCGGCTACGCCGTGGGCGGCGCCGCCTACGAGCAGACCTGGCGCCATGATCCCTGGACCGAACTGACCTGGGGCATCGAATGGGCGAGCAACGTCTACAACGGCCAGCGCGAGCGCACGCTGAACGGCTACCTCAAGCTCGAGCACAGGTTCGGAAGATGAACACTAGCCCGCCCGCCAACAAGGCGATTCGCACGCTGGCGATCTCGCTGCTGCTCCTGTGGCTGGCCGCCCGGCCCGCGTTCGCGCAGCTGCCTTCGCCCGCATCCGGACCGGCCGCGACCTTCGCGACGGTGAGCCTTCATGACGTGGTGGACGCTCCCGGCGACCTGGACGACGACGCGGTCACCGCGGATCGCCTGGTGAGCTTTTTCGACTGGCTGCGCGGCAACGACTGGACGGCGATCTCGCTCGACGACATCGCACGCGCGGGCCGCGGGGAGAAGGTGCTGCCCGCCAAGGCCGTGCTGATCACCTTCGACGACGGCTACCGCAGCCTGTACACCCGCGTCTACCCGCTGGCGCTCGCCTATGGCTTCCCGATCGTCGCGGCCCTGGTGGGCGAATGGATGGAACCACCTGCAGGCTCGATGGTTCGCTATGGAGATCAAGCGGTGCCGCGCGAACGCTTCATCAGCTGGGATCAGGCGCGCGAGATGCAGCGTTCGGGCCTGGTCGAGTTCGCGCTGCACAGCCAGTCGCTTCACGACGAAGTCGTCGGCAACCCGCAGGGCAACACCATGCCGGCGGCGGTGACGCGCCGCTACTCTCCCGGCACGGGCTACCAGAGCGAAGCCGATTTTGCGGCGGGCGTCCGCGCCGACCTGGCGGCCGGGCGGGCAAGCCTGCAGCGCGAACTGGGTCGCGCGCCGCGCGCGCTGGTGTGGCCCTACGGCCGCTACGACAGCATCGGCACGCAGGCGGCCCGCGACCTGGGCTTCTCGTTCGCGCTGGTGCTCGACCAGGGACCCTCTCGCCCGGAGCGGCCCTTCAGGCTGGCCCGGTTGCTGCACAGGCACAACCCGCCGCTGCCGGACCTGGTGCAAAGCCTGCGTCCCGATCCGAACGAGCGGCGCCTGGATCGCCTGGTCTGCCTCGACCCGGCGGCCCTGTGGACCGACAACGCGGAGGCCAGCAACGAACGCCTGGGCCTGGCGATCGAGCGCGTGCGGGCGCTGGGGGTGACCGGCCTGGTGGTCGACGCGGTTCGCCGCGATGCACAGGGGCGGATCACCGCCGCCTGGTTTCCTACCCGGGAGCTGCCCTTGGCGGGCGACTGGCTGTCGCGCATCGCCTGGCAGATGAACACGCGGGCCGGCGTGAAGGTCTATGCCCGCCTGCCGCATCGCGAGGCACTCGCGGCGTTGGGCGACGACGCGCGCGTGCAGCGCCTCTATGGGGACCTGGGTGCCAAGGTGCCGCTGGACGGCTGGCTGCTCGAGGACACGCAGGCGCTGGCGATGCACTTCGACGGTCCGCCGCCGCTCTTCGCGCACCGTCCGGGCATCCCGATGACCTGGTCATCCTGGGTCATACGCGAGCGGCGACAGTCGGTGCTCGCCGACCTGGGTCGCGCGGACGGCATCGACGCGGCGGGATGGCGGGCCTTCGCGGCCCTGGACGCCGCGCGACCCGGACTGGAACTGGTGTGGGTCGCGCCACGGCATCCCGTCGCAGCGCCGCACCCGCTGGCAGACATCACCCTCGTGCCCCGAGGCGTCGACGACCCGGTCGCCGACGACCGCCTCTCGCCTGTCGATCCAACGCTCCTGAGATGGTTCACCGGCGTGTCGCCGCCCGACGCCCGGGTACTGGCCCGCAAGGCCGTCGACTTCCAGCGCCACGGCGGCGTTTCGCTGGGCTGGTGCCCGGATGACCCCATTGCGGATCGGCCCGAGGCGGCCATCGCGGCGCCCGCGGTGTCGGGGTCGATCTTTCCGGTGCGACGTTGAAGGAAGGCGCTGAACATCCATGCATTTCAATGAACTCATCGCCGCCTTCTGTTTCGGCTATCCCTTCGTGATGGCCCTGTTCTGGATGACCGGCGGCTTGCTCTACGTCGGGTTGCGCGGCCGCCATGAGCCGCGGCCGGAGCATCCTCCGAAGCTCCCGTCGTACCCGGGCGTGTCGGTGCTGGTGCCTTGCCACAACGAGGAGCGGCAACTGGCCGAAACCTTCGGGGCCCTGTCGTGCATCGACTACCCGGACTTCGAGATCATCGCGATCAACGACGGCTCCACCGATCGGACCGGGGCCTGGCTGGAGGCCCTGATTCCGCAGCTGCCGATGCTGCGCGTCGTGCACCTGGAAAGCAACCAGGGCAAGTCCACCGCGCTGAATGCCGGCGCGCTGGCCGCCCGGCATGAGTTGCTGGTGTGCATCGACGCCGATGCGCTGCTCGAACGGCACGCGCTGACATGGCTGGTGCGTCGGTTCCAGACCGATGAAGGCATCGGCGGACTGACCGGAAATCCGCGGGTGCGCAACCACGCCACGCTCCTCGGACGCCTGCAGGTCGGCGAGTTTTCGTCCATCGTGGGGCTGATCAAGCGGGCCCAGACCGTGTATGGATCGCTGTTCACCGTCTCCGGCGTGATCTGCGCCTTCCGAAAGCGCGCACTGCAGGACGCCGGCTGGTGGTCTCGCGAGGCCATCACCGACGATGTCGACGTCAGTTGGCGCCTCCAGCTCGCCGGCTGGCGGCTGGCCTTCGAGCCCAAGGCGCTGTGCTGGATCCTGATGCCGGAAACCTTCCGCGGACTGTGGCGCCAGCGCCTGCGCTGGGCCGAAGGCGGCGTGACCGTCATGCTCAAGGTGTTTCCCAAGTTGCTGTCGCAGCCGCGCATGCTTCCGGTATGGTTCAACTATGTCGTCGCGGTCGCCTGGGCCTATGCGATCGCACTGGGCTTCCTGGCATGGGGCGTGGGCCCGTTGCTGCGCTTCTGGGGCTTCGGCCTGCCGGAACTCTGGCCAGCCTTCGGACCATTGCCGCGCGGCTGGGGCCAGGTCCTGGCGCTGACCTACCTCGCGCAGGCCGTGACGAGCGCCTGGATCGACGAGCGCTTCGAGCGCGGCATGTTTCGATCGCTGTTCTGGGTCGTCTGGTATCCGCTGGTGTTCTGGGCCGCCCAGGCCGCGACCTCGGTCGTCGGCCTGCCGCGTGCCATCCTTCATATCGGCAGCATGCGCGGAACCTGGGTGAGCCCCGACCGCGGCCTGCGTTGAAGCGGGAGCATTCAATCATGCAGAAGACGCTTGCTACTCCGGGGGACGACGCCGCTGCGCCGCCGGAACTGGCCCGGCCGCCCGATTGGCCGCCGCGAATTCAGCGGGTGCGCACGCAGTGGTGGATGCGCGTGCGCGACCTTGTCATGACCTTGCTTGCGTGGATGGCCTATCTGTGGTTTCTGAGAGAGCCCGTCATTGCCGGCGTTGCATGGCTGAGCCCGTCGGCGGGGACCTATCTCGGGAACCTGATCGAACGTCCGCTCGCCGTCGACCTGCGTCCCTATCTGTGGATGGCGGCGGGCCTCATGGTCTGGTTGGGCCTGGCAGGCCTCAGCCGGTGGCGCCGCCTGCGCCAGCAGCCCAGTCGCGATCGGGAAGTTCCGCCCTTGCTTCCCGACGAGCAGTTCGCGGCGGCCGGGGTGGCACTCCCGGACCAGCCCCCGTGGCGCGAAGCGCGCTGCCTTCGCGTGCAACATGACAATCAAGGGCGTGTGCTTGGCGCGGCGCCCGACTTCTGATCCGCCCCGGACGGCTCGATCCCGATGCTCGCTCGAGGACGGAACCAGCTGCTTCCGACCACCAGATACACCGCCGTCGTGCCCGGGCTGTGAGCCACGTCGATGCCCACATCCAGACCGAACTTGCGGTGTCGACGCCAACGATGGCAGTCCGGGGCCCAGGCTGTAGAAGTCGAGGTTCACCTGTCCGGTTGCGGCGCCGACCGTCGTGCGCAGGCGCCCGTCCATCCAGCGGCTGGCGTCTCCCGCGAACGCACCTTTCTTCCAAAGCAGGGCGTGCGGCAGCAAACGCATGCGAATCCTCGACGGAAACGATATCCGCAAGGTGGACGCAGCACCATCGTTCCGCTTCAATCGACTTCCCTTCGCGTACGCGCGAGATGTTCTGCAACCCGTTCGGCCTGTTCGCGGGTCGCGAAGGCTTCGACGTGGGGTGATCCGCTCAAGCGGTTGGCCAGCAGTTCGCAGTGGCCGGAGAAGTTCTTGCGTGCAAGGCAGAAATAGCCGTTCACCGTCGGATGCCGGGCGGGCTTCCAACCGCCGGTCGTTGCGTGCGTCTTCATGTGCTTTCAAGAAGGAGAGAGATTGTTCCGGCTTCTGGCGGGGGCAGGGCGTGCGTGGGAGGATCTCCCTGACAGCCTGGGAAAGAAAAAGAGCCCCGGCGTCGTACGCCGGGGCCCATTGACCTGAAGAACGTGCCTACTGGAACGCGAAGTTCCGTACGTTGGCGGCGTTGAATCGAATCTTCTTCACCTTCCAGTCGGAGGCGACCACCGTGCCGCTGTCACCGAGCACGACGATCGCGCCGCTGTAGGGCTTGCCGCAAGCGGCTGGCTTGTCGCCTGCCAATGCGGCGGTCGTGTCGCACTGGGCATCGCTCTTGTCGCGGTACATGCCGCCGTCGCCGGTGACCCCGTCGACGATGCAAGCGTTCGGATAGGTGGCGAAGTCGAAACCGGTCAGCGTTTCGTGCCCGATGTAGTCCGGATTCAAGGCGACGCCGCTTCCCACGGGCGTGCCAGCGGATACCCGCCATCCCGGCGTCGCGCGGCTGAACTTCACGGTGCTGAAGGCGCTGTCGGAGATGGCGTTGTCCTGCTGGACGAACTTCGCGAACGGGTCGTAGATCACGATCCGACGCTTCTTGCGCACATCGGCCAGCGTCGCATTCGCCGCAAGCGGGGAGCCGTCGCAGGTCAGGTCGACGGTGAAGTTCACGTAGGCATAGACATTCCTGCCGCCGGAAGTGGTCGCTCCTTTGACGTCCATGGCCATGTCCTTGAAGTCGATGAGCTTCGTACCGGCAAGGCCTGGCAGCTGGAGGACGGCCTTGTTGCCGTTGCCGCCGCCGACGAAGCTTCCCACCGCATTGGCGCCTGCGCCGAGGGTCATCGAGAGTTCGTCACCGCTGGCAGAGATGGAGGCCCTGTTCAGCTGGGGAATTGCGGCGAGTTCCGCAGCCTTGAAGACATGCGTCAACGGGATCGGCACCTCGGCGTCGCCTGCGGATGCGATCGACGAGAGCATCTCGTCATAGGCGATGTTCTCGTCGGCGAGGGAGCGCATGAGGGTCGAGATCAGGTCGTCGTGCGCGTCGCCGGCACTCGGCTGGAATGACGTCGTCAGCGGATTGCCGGCCAGCGGCGAGTACCCTGAAGCCTTCAGACTCGCATTGACCTTTGCCAGTCCTTGCGCGAGGGCGCTGGAAGCCGACGATGCGAGCGATGACGCAGTGATCGTCGACGGAGCGGCATGAAGGCCTCCCGCCACCACGAGGCCGGTCAGCGGGGTCACGTTGAGGTCGGAGGCGTCGAGTGCCATGGAATAGAGCGACTGCCCGGCGGGTACGGTGCCGCCGCTGACGGTGACCAGGCACGGGAACTTCTGGTCGGTCAAGGTGGCGCTCCACGCGCCCGTGGCGCCGGTCGTCGTGGCCACGGCAGTGCCTGTCGCGCACTGGACTGAAACGCTGCCGTTCGCAACGGGTGCGCCGACGGCAGCCAGACCACTGAGGCGGGTGGTCAAGGCTGTATTCGCATCGGGCGTGGCGAGGCGGCTTTCCGCGGGGCGAGTTTGCGGGTTTGCGGCTGAAGTTTGGGTCGGGGTGGCAAAGCCACCGTTTCCGCCACCGCCACCGCAGGCGGTAATCGTGAGGACGGCGGCGGCGACGAGGGAGCGTGAAAGAATGCTCAGCATTGAGGACGTCATGTGGATGGGTTGGCGCGTGAATTCGGCGAAGCGCGTCCGCGCGCAGGCGCGGTGAAGCCCGGCGCGGGACGCGTCGCACGGGCAGGATTTTCCGATCCACATGGCCCTCGCGCCCCCTCCCTGAAGGAGGGGGTCGAAGGCCGCGGTCCCGAGCTGCCGTCGCTGGATCAGCAGGTGAGCTGCTCGCGAGTCCGGCGCGTTGTCAGGCGCCGTGGGCAGCCCGCTCTTGTACAGGGTCGGGCCCCGTGCGATCAAGTAATTCCGATGATGCGCGCGTCCAGATCCATCACAGTGGCACCGCTGCTCCGGCGGCGATTGCATCCGGCAGCACGTCGTAGGCATAGAGACGCTTGCGGAATTCGGCATGCGCGGCGAGTTCTGCGTCGCGGGTACTGAGATCCGCAGCGGTCGAGTCCAGACGCAGTCCGTTTTGCCGGGCACCCAACTGAATTTCCGCCACGCGCTCGCGACGCAATCGGTCGTAGGCAAGCAGCGACGCCGCCACCTGCGATCTGTCCACCTGAGCCAAGATCGTGGCGAGTGCCATGCCGTCCTCGATCGCCTGGTTGGCCCCCTGGCCCAGGTGCGGCAGCATCGGATGCGCCGCGTCGCCAAGCAGTGTCAATCGGCCCTTGGTCCAGGTCGGCAGCGGCTCGCGGTCGTAGAGTGCCCAGCGAAAAGTCTTGTCGACTTGCCGCAGGACATCGGAAACGCGCGGGTCCCACCCTGCGAACTCGCGGCGCAGCACCGCCGGATCGCCGGGCGCGGACCATGATTCCTTCATTTCCTCATCGGTCGGCACGAACCCGACGTAGTTGACCATCGAGCCGTGGCGAACAGGAAAGACCAGGAAATGCCTGGACGGACCGGCCCACATTTGCCAGCGGTCCATCGGCCAGTTCGGCAGCCGCTCGCGCAAGATCAGGCCTCGATAGGAAATGGTGCCGTGAAAAGCGGGCTTCGAGGGCGGAAAGACGTGAGGACGCAGTTCGGAATGTATGCCGTCCGCGGCAACCACCACGTCGGCCTCGGCGGTGACGCCGTTGGCAAATTCGACGCGGGCGACGTCGTCGGTCTGCTCGAAGCCGATGGCACGGTGGCCGGTATGGACGATCCCGGGAGGCAGGTTGGCGGCCAGGAAATCTACAAGATCGGCGCGGTGCATGCCGAAGGCCGCATGCCACCCGGAGGCATCCGACACCTGCACCGGGGCAATCGGCGTGCCGTCGTGGCGAAGGTAGCAGGAGCCGGGTCCGACTCGGGCGCCCCATCTTTCGACGGCGGGCCCCAGACCCACTCGCTCGAGGTGGCGCACCGCATTCGGCGTCACGAACACGCCGGCGCCGATCTCACCGAGGGCCGACGCCTGTTCATAGACAGAAACGCGCAGCCCCTTTTCGATCAACGCATTGGCGGCGAACAAGCCGCCAATGCCGCCTCCGATGACCAGGACGCTTGGTCGAGATGCCATTTCAACCCAATCGAAAAAGATTCGACAGGGAATTGTGCGAGCGTGACGGGCAGAGGGCAACGACAATCGACGAGAAGCTGCATGCCCCTTTGCAGGGCGTGCCGCACAGCTCAACTCTACCTCTGCAGCGGCCAGACCGCCTTCATGGCGTCGGCGCGGACTTTGCGGCGGCGCCAGCGAACAAGCGACTGAACAGTCGCGCCATGTCGTCGTCGCACGGGGGGCTGTGCGCCAGGCGAACGTTCATGGCAAAGCCGTCGAACGCCATGAGCGCGACGCTTGCGAGCATGTCGCTTTCGTCTGATGGCGTCGCGAGGCATTCTTGGATCCAACCGGCCACCCGCGACTGGAACAGCTGGCGCAACGCCGGGCTGTAGTCGCCGTTGCCGCTGCTGGTGGAGACAGCCTGCATCACGTTGTTGGTGAAGCCGTTGTTTTCGCGCGGCAGGTCGCGCCACAGCGTCAACAACAGCTTTCGCAGTCGCTCTTGCGGATCAGCGACTCGGCGCTGCGCGCGCTCCAGCTTGTCCAGGCGTCCCAGCAACCACGGCGAGTACAGCTGGAACAGGATGTCGATCTTCGATTGAAAGTAGACGTAGACGTTGGCCGTCGAAATGCCTGCTTCCCGCGCGATGCCGGGAATGGAGGTCTCGCTGTACCCCTGTTCGCTGAAGAGGCGGAATGCCGCCTCGAGGATCGCGTCGCGAACCCCTTCCTTCTTGCGTTGAACCATGTGCCGATGCCTTCTTTTGGTGCTCGCGCCGGCGGCGATGACCGCAGCGATCGATGCACCAATTGTGCTTCCAATCGTCGGCCGTCACATTTTCAAAACTGAATGGTATTCGCTATTGACAGCCATCGAGGCGGCTTCTAGAGTTCACTTCGATCGCAACTCGAGTACCCGGAAAGAGCTTCAATGACTGCCACACGACAAGCTTCCTACTTCACCCCGCGTCGCCTCGGCCACGTGAATCTCTGGGTGGACGACATCCCGACGTCCGAACGCTTCTACAGCGATGTGTGCGGCCTGCGCGTGGAGTTCAGCGAGCCCGAGCTGATCGCCACCTTCCTCGGAACCGGCCATACGCCGCACGACCTCGGCATGATCCAGAAGACCAATGGCGTGGACCGCTACGGCAAGGATGGCCTGCTGCAGCTGCCCGGCAGCATCGGCCTGCATGCGGGGCTCAATCACCTGGCCTGGGAACTCGAGAACGAGGCCGATCTGGTGGCGGCCTTCAGGCCTGAAGGACGACGGCGTTCCGACCGACATCACGGTCGACCACCAAGTGGCGCACAGCGTCTACATGTTCGATCCCGACGGCAACTACAACGAGTTCTATTGCGACACCGTCAAGGACTGGCGCCAGGTACTGAGCGGCCCGATGGCGCTGATCACCACGCACTGGGACCCGCTGACAGCCGAGGGCTTCGCCGAAGGCCGCTACGACACGGACCCGGTGCTGCGCACCAACACCGCGGCGCCGATGCGCCCCTGGCGCATCACGCATGCCGTTCTCGAGACGGCGCGCATCGAGGAGATGACGCGCTTCTATACCGAGATCGGCGGTCTGCACGTGGTGGCGCGCGAGGAGGGCGTCGTCTACCTCGGCGCCACGCAAGCCCAGTACGACCACCACCTGGTGCTGGTGCCCGCGAACAGCGCGAGCTACCACCATGCGAGCTTCCAGCTGGCCGACGAGGCCACGCTGGATTCGGCCGTCGCAGGCCTGCAGACGCAGGGCGTGGCCATTGCGCGCCAGGTCGACCTGCCCTGGAAGCGCTCGATCTTCCTGCGCGACCCTGACGGCCTCTGCAGCGAGTGGTACGTGAAGCGCCCGGCGCCACGGGCGCTGTCGGCGCTCGGCGATGTCGACCTGGTCGAAGCGGTCTGAGCGGTCCCTGTTCGGCATCCAACAGCCTGAAAGACAACAACCATGGCAAGAAGCGCAATCATTTCCGGCGGCGGCATCGGCGGACTGGCCACCGCGGCCGCCCTGGCCCAGCGCGGCTGGGACGTGACCGTCTACGAACGGCAATCCGAGCTGCGTGCGGCCGGCTCGGGCATCTACATCTGGGAGAACGGCCTGCGCGTGCTGGAGGCCCTGGGGGCCTATGAAGAAGCCACCGAAGGTGCGTTCCACGGCACGCACTTCGAGCAGCGCGACAACCGCGACCAGATCATCGAGTCGGCGCCGATTGCCTCCGACAAGCGCCTGCTGACGGTCCTGCGCAGCCGCTTGCTGGGCGCCCTGAAGTCAGCCTGCGAGCGCGCCGGCGTCAAGGTCGTCACCAACGCCGAGACCATCGGCGCCACGGCCTGCGGCGAACTGCTGCTGGCCAACGGACAGACCGTGCGCGCCGACCTGGCAGTGGGCGTCGACGGCGTCTGGTCGCGCGTGCGCCAGAGCCTGGGACTGGAGTTGCTGCACGAGCAGACCCGCGAGGGCGCATTGCGCACCATGATCGCCTCCCGGCCCGGCGACTTCGCGGCGCAGGATGTCGGCAAGTACATCGAGAACTGGAACGGCACCCGCCGGCTCCTGGTGACGCCGGTCAATGCGACGCAGATCTACCTGGCATTGACCTGCCTGCAGGACGATGAAGCGCGCAATCTGCCGCTGAACCGGCAGCTCTGGATCGACGCCTTCCCGCGCTGGGCCCACCTGATCGAACGCATCGGCGACACGCTGAGCTGGGGCGTCTACAGCGTGACGCGCAGCCGCGCCTGGTCGGCCGGCCGCACGGCGATCGTCGGTGATGCCGCGCATGCCCAGCCACCCAACCTGGGGCAGGGCGGCGGCATGGCGATGCAGAACGGCCTGGCCATGGCCGTGGCGCTCGAGCAGGCGCAGGACTCGCGTGACATCCCCTCGGCGCTGGAAGCCTGGGAAACGGCGGAGCGTCCGCTGGTCGAGCACTGCCAGCGCTGGTCGATCCTGTACGGCGAGGTCACCTGCCTGCCGGACGCCGTGCGCTCGCAGGTGATCCGCTCGGCCATGGGTGACGAATGGGTCGCGGGCCAGGTCTTCAAGGCCGCCAACAGTTCACCCACCGGAACGGTGGCACCCCGCCGCTGACCGCTCTCTCTCAACTCAAGGGCTCCATGATGAAACTACTGAAAGTCTTTCGGATGTTCGCGACGGGATTCGTGCTCGCGATGGCCGCCGGCAGCTGGGCCGCCGAGCCCGTGCGCATCGGCATGAGCATGGCCAAGACGGGTGCCTTCGCCGCCGCCGGTGCCGGCCAGCTCAACGCCTACCAGTTGTGGGCGGAGCAGGTCAACGCAGCCGGCGGACTCGATGTGGCGGGCACCCGGCGGCCGGTGGAACTGGTGGTCTACGACGACCAGTCCGACCCGGCCAAGGCCGCGGCGATCTACGAGAAGCTGATCACCAGCGACAAGGTCGACCTGCTGATGTCGCCCTGGGGTTCGCCCGCCCACTTCGCGGTGGTGGGCGTGCTGGAGCGCTACAAGTTTCCGATGGTCGGCAGCTCCGCGGCGTCGCTGCAGATTCGTTCGCTCAAGGCGAAGAACATCTGGTTCCCGACCTCGGCCATCCCGGATGCACTGGGCGCCGAGCTGGCCAAGTTGATGCAGGCGCAGGGCGTGAAGGCGGTGGCGATCAACACCGTCCAGCTGCCCTTTCCGCAGGAGATCAAGCGCTACCTGGTGCCGGCGGTACAGGCCGCCGGCATGAAGGTGGTCTACAACGAGGAGTACGCGCCGGGCATCAAGGACATGACCGCCAGCATGGTGGCCATCAAGCGCGCCTCGCCTGACGCGGTGATCTCGCTGTCCTACCCTGAAGACTCGATGCTCTACATGAAGCACGCCCGCGAGCAGGATCTCCGGGCGCCCTTCCAGTTCGTGGCGGTCGGCCCCAGCATCGCCTTCTTCTCGAAGATGTTCGGCGCCAACCTGGACAACATCGTCACCCTGGGCCATTGGTCGCCGGACCAGAAGGCCTGGCCGAAGGCGAAGCCCTTCTTCGACGCCTACCAGGCCAAGTACGGCGAAGCACCCGACTACCTCGACGTCGCGCTGGCCTGGGTGTCGGCCGAGGTCCTGCAGCAGGCCGTCGCCAAGGCAGGCCTGGACAAGGACAAGCTGCGCGCCGCCATCGCCTCCGGCACCTTCGACACCATCGACGGGCCGGTCGCCTTCGAGGGCGTCCAGAACCGCCTGACGCCGGCGATGTTCCTGCAGTTCCAGCAAGGCAAGGGCCAGATCGTCTATCCGCCTTCGCAGCAGACCGCGCCCTTCGTCGCCAAGAGCGGCTGGCAGAAGTAGGCCCGGCCCTCTTGCCCGCGACGCTCCGGCGAATTCCATGGCACAGATCCTGTCTCCCGAGCTGCTGCTGGCGGCGTTGATGCTCGCATCGACCTACGCCCTGGTGGCTTTGGGCCTGAACCTCATCTACGGCGCCATGCGCCTGCTCAACGTGGCCCATGGCGACCTGATGGTGCTCGGCGGCTACGTGGCCTGGAGCGGCTTCACCCTGCTGGGGCTGAGCCCGCTGCTGGGTCTCTTCGGTGCGATGCTTCTTGCGGCGGGCCTGGGCATCGCCTGCTACACGCTGTTCTTCAAGCGGCTGGTGCGCAACACGGCGATCGCGGCGCGGCTGGAGGCCAACTCGCTGCTGATCTTCTTCGGCGTGTCGATCATCCTGCAGAACCTGATGTCGCTGGTGTTCACGGCCGACGCGCGCAGCTACAGCTACATGGACACGCTGGTGCAATGGGGCAGCGTGTCGATCGCCCTCAATCGACTGGTGATCCTGGGGATCAGTGCCGGCGCGACGGTGGCGGTGCTGTGCTTCCTGCGCCTCAGCGTCTTCGGCATCGCGATCAGGGCCTTGATACAGCAACGCGACGCGGCGTCGCTGATCGGCATCGACGCCGATCGCATCAACATCGTGGTGTTCTGCCTGGGCTTCGCGCTGGCCGGCCTGGCCGGGGCGCTGATCAGCATGACCGAGAGCGTGACGCCCTTCGGCGGCTTTCCCTTCACGATCGCGGCTTTCGTGGTGGTCATCCTCGGCGGCCTCGGCTCGCTCGGCGGTGCCGTGGCGGGGAGCCTGCTGCTGGCCTTCGTCGAGGTCTACGGCGTGACGCTGACCTCGGCGGCCTACCGCTCGATCCTGGTCTACGGCTTGTTCATTCTCATCCTGTTCGTGCGGCCGCAGGGGCTGTTCGGGCGAAAGGCCAACTGATGGCACGCACTGTCTTTTCTTCCGTCGACAAGGGCGGCCTGACCGTGGCCGCGTCGTTGACCGGCGTTGCCGCTCTGTCGCCCCTGATCCTCAGTGCCTACGGGGTCGGTGTCCTCACGCAACTGTGCGCCTGGATCGCACTGGCCGGCAGCTGGGTCGCGTTCTCCGGCATGACGGGCTACATCTCGCTGGGCCACGCGGTGTTCTTCGGCCTCGGCGCCTACATCATGGCGCTGGGCTGGCAGCAGATCCCGATCGTGGCGATCCTGCCGCTGGCCGGCGTGGCGGCGGCGGCGCTCGCGCTGGTGGTGGGCTTTCCGGCGCTGCGGGTGCGGGGTCCCTACTTCGTGATCCTGACCTTGGGCATCTCGGAGTTCCTGAAGTACGTGGTGGTGGCCATCGAGGCGTCGCTTGGCGCCGGCGGCCGACTGCTGATCGACACGCCCGACACCGTCGTCCTGTTCTATCCGATGCTGGGGCTGGCCCTGGCCGCCACCGCGATCAACGTCTGGCTGACCCGGTCGCGTCTCGGTGCCGCGCTGCGAGCCATCCGCGAAGACGAGACGGCCGCGGCGACGGTGGGCGTGCCCGTGACGCGCATCAAGATGCTCGCCTTCGCGGTGTCGGCCGTGATCCCCGCGATGGTGGGCGCGTTGAGCGTGCTGCGCAGCACCTACTTCGAGCCCATGCAGTTGTTCAGTCCGACCACCTCGTTCACCATCGTGACCATGGCGATCATCGGCGGCAGCGACCGGCCCGCTGGGCCGATCCTGGGCGCGGCGTTCATCCTGTTCCTGAGCGAACTGCTGTGGGCCCGGGCGCCCCAGACCTACATGATCCTGCTGGGCGCGCTGCTGATCGGCTTCGTGCTGCTGGCGCCGTCCGGACTGTCGGGCCTGTGGGCCCGGCGGCGTTCGGCGTCGCTCAAGCGTCGAGCGGTCGTCGGGAGGCCGGCGTGAGTCTTCTTTCCGTGCGCAACCTGGCCCGCCGGTACGGCGGCAACCTGGCGGTCGACGACGTCAGCTTCGATGTCATGCCGGGAGAAATCCTCGGCGTGATGGGCGCCAACGGCGCCGGCAAGACCACGCTGTTCAGCATGATCGCGGGCAACGTCAAACCTTCGTCGGGACAGATCATGCTCGAAGGACAGGCGATCCAGGGGCAGCCGCCGGAGCGCATCAATGCGCTGGGCGTGGCGCGCACCTTCCAGATCGTGCGGCCCTTTCCGGGCATGAGCGTGCTGGAGAACGTGGCCGTCGGAGCCATGTACGGGCGCGGGCGCATCGCGTCGCCTGCGGAGGCCCGCGAACATGCCTTCGCATTGCTGCGCGAGACCGGGCTCGCCGATCGAGCGGACCTGCCGGCTTCGCAGCTCAACCTGGCGGGCCGCAAGCGGCTGGAAATCGCCCGCGCGCTGGCGACCCGGCCCCGCCTGCTGCTGCTCGACGAGGTGCTGGCCGGGCTCAATGCCACCGAGGTGGGCGCGGCGCTCGAACTGATCCGCGAAGTGCGCGAGCGCTACGGGCTGAGCATCGTCATCATCGAGCACGTGATGAAGGCACTCATGCGCCTGAGCGATCGCATCGTGGTCATGCACGAAGGTCGCAAGGTGGTCGAAGGCCTCCCTGCGGAGATCGCCAACGATCCTCGCGTCATCAAGGCCTACCTGGGAGAACGACGCCATGCCGTACCTGCTTGAGGCGCTCGGCGCCAGTGCCGGCTACGGCGAGATCCAGGTGCTCGACCAGGTCGACGTCGCGATCCCCGCCGGTTCGATCACGGCCATCATCGGCAGCAACGGCGCGGGCAAGTCCACCTTGATGCGGTCGCTGGCCGGACTGCTGCGCCTGCGGTCGGGCCGCATCCGCTTCGACGGCGCCGACGTCACTGGCCGTTTCGCCCACCAGCGCGTCGACGACGGCATCGCGCTGGTGCCCGAAGGCCGCCTGGTGTTTGCGGACTTCACGGTCGCCGAAACCCTGCGCATCGGTGCCTACCTGCCGCGCGTGCGCAAGGGGTGGCGGGCGCGGGTGGACCTGATGTATGAGCTTTTCCCGCGGCTGAAGGAGCGGCGCGCCACCCCGGCCGGCCTGCTGTCCGGCGGTGAACAGCAGATGCTGGCGTTGGCGCGCGGCCTCATGTCCATGCCGCGCGTTCTGCTGCTGGACGAGCCGAGCCTGGGCCTGGCGCCGGCCATGGCCGACGAGGTGTTCGCCGCGCTGCGGTTCGATCCGTGCCCAGGGCGTGACCATCGGCATGGTGGAGCAGAACGTCTATGCGGCGCTGTCGATTGCCGACACGGCCTACGTGATGGAAGATGGCCATGTGGTGCGTCATGGCCCGTCGGCGGCATTGATCGACGATCCGATGATCCGTCAAGCCTACCTGGGATTGTGATGAAGCCACCCATGCTCTACCGCCAGTTCGCCAGCCAGGCAGAGATCGACGCCGAGTACAACCCGGCGGCCCGGCTGAGTGACCCGGGCGCCTACCAGCGGCACTACGTCGAACAGAGCCGGTTGGCTCGCGAGCGCTTGCCCGGCCTGCAGGGCGTTCCCTTCGGGCCGACCTTGGCCGAGACGCTGGACATCTTCCCGGCGGCGCAGTCCGATGCGCCGGTCTTCGTCTTCATCCACGGAGGCTACTGGCGGGCGTTCTCGGCCGGTGATTTCAGCTGTGTCGCGCTGGGCTTGCATGCGCTGGGCATCACGACAGTGGTCGTGAACTACGCCTTGGCGCCTTGGGTCGGGATCGACGAGATCACGCGCCAGACGCGGGCGGCACTGGCTTGGGTGCTGCGCAACATCGAGCGGCACGGCGGGGATCCGGCGCGCGTGGCCGTCGGTGGGCACTCGGCCGGCGCCCACCTGGCGGCCATGGCACTGCAGACGCGCTGGTCGGACGACTACGGCCTGCCTGAAGATCCGTTCCGGGCCGCCGTTCTGGTCAGCGGCCTGTACGACCTGGAACCGCTGCGCCACAGCTACCTGCAGCCGCAGATTCAGCTGGACGACGGCGTGATCCGGCGCAACTCGCCGCTGTTCTCGATTCGCGCCTGTCCCACGCCGGTTCTGCTGACATGGGGCGGCGAGGAGAGCGCGGAGTTCGTGCGGCAGTCGACCACTTTCCACTCTGCCTGGACCGATGCGGGCAACCTGTCGCTGTGCGCACCTCAACCGGGCGCCGACCACTACTCGGCGATCATCGGCTTCGAGCAGAGCGCAAGCGCGATGTGCGAGTGGCTCGAGGGTCAGTTGGGTCCGCAGCGCCCTGCCGATCGCTCGCTGGAGGCATGCTGAACTCTCAAAACACCGGTCTCGACTATCGCTTCGGAGCACGAGTGATGCGCAAGATGTGGTAGTCCCTGACTTCGAAGTCCGGCACATCCAGGTCGGCCATCTGCAGCAGCCGCGCGTCCTGGTCCGCGTACTGCTTGATCGCGCGGCCAGCGTAGTCCCATTCGCCAAAACGGCATGGATCGCGATAGCCGCCTTGCCACGGACGCACTGGCGCGTAGCGGTCCGCGCCGCTGGGCACGTGATCGACCTCGCATCCGTCGGCCGGGCTCACCAGGGAGTAGATGAAGAACGATGGACGCCCGGCCGCGATCGGACGATGGTTCCAGGTGTGGGCGGTTTGCGCCCGAAGGTCATCGAGCATCGCATCGGTGGTTCGCACGAGGGCCAGGGGTGTACGTTGGAAGGTGTAGAACTTCGGGCTGCCCGGCGGAATCTCCGTGAGGTCGATCTCCAGGTAGGCCGGCTCCTTGCGTTCCATCCCCGTCATCCAATAAACGAAGGCAATCCAGGCACCCGTGGCGACCAGGAATGCGATCACAAGCAGAACGCGACGCAGGGTCACTTCGTATCGAGGAAGTCAGCAAGAAGATGAAGACTTTAGGACTGGATCGGGCTCCACGTCCATGAAGGGATCATCCCTCTCTCGCCCTGCCTGACTTGATGGGCAAGGAGCCGATCGCGGGCCGGCACGGCGGCAGGCGCGAATGCGCCTAAAATCCACGATGCTCCGGGGTGCACGTCACAGTGCTGAGATTCAAACCCGCGAACTTGAACCGGTTAACACCGGCGGAAGAAGAGCAGCTGCTTGGGTCATCGGCACATCCTGCCGACCCCGAAGCGGCCTTCGGAGCACCCGTTTCACGGTCACGAAGAAGGCCCTATGCACAATTCCTCTGCGAATCCACCTGCACCCACGGCGGCAGCCAGCGACGTGGTCGCTGCCGTCCTCGCCTTCATCGCGCAAGACGGTTGCACCGACGCCGACTTCGATGGCCTGGCGTTGCGACTGTTCGCCTACCAGTACGCCAACAACCAGCCCTTCAAGCGCTTTTGCCAGCGGCGCGGCGCGACTCCGCGAAGCGTGAAGCGCTGGAGCGACATCCCGGCAGTACCGATCGACGCCTTCAAGGAACTGCCGCTGCGCTGCGAGCCGCCGGCCGCCACCGACCGGGTCTTCATGACCAGCGGCACCACCCGCAGCGAGGTCAAGGGCCGCCATTTTCATCCGACGCTGGCGGTCTACGACCGCTCGATGATCGGCAACTTCGCACAGCGCTTCATGCGGGGGCATGGCCCGATGCGCATGGGTATCCTGTTCCCCACCGAGACCGTGCTGGCCAATTCCTCGCTCGCCCACTATCTGGCGCTGGCCATGGAGGCGTTCGGAACCGCGGAGAGCCGCTACTTCATGAGTCCGCAGGGCTTGGACCTGCCGGGACTCTGCGAGGCCCTGTCGGATGCGCAGCAGCGCGGCGAGCCCTTCGCGTTGCTCGGCGCCAGCTACAGCTTCGTGCACCTGATCGACGAGCTCAAGCGGCGCGGCCAGTCGTTCCGCCTGCCGGCGGGCAGCCGGGTGCTGGACACCGGCGGCTACAAGGGACAGTCACGCGACTTGCCGCTCGACACCTTCTATGCGGAGCTGTCCGCGCTGCTCGGCATCGAGCGATCGGACTGCATCAACATGTATGGCATGACCGAGCTGAGCACGCAGTTCTACGATGCGGGCAACGCCTCGGTGCCCTCGGTCAAGTCCGGGCCGCACTGGATCCGCTCGCGTCTGGTCGACCCGCTCACGGGCCGTGAAGTCGCGCCTGCCGAGCGCGGGATCCTGGTTCACTGCGATCTCGCCAATTTCAATTCGGTGACCACCATCCTGACCGAGGACGTAGGCCTGGCGGCGGACGGCGGCTTCCTGCTGCTCGGTCGCGCCGAGGGCGCGCAGGCCAAGGGCTGCTCGCTGGCGGTGGAGGAATTCATCCGGGCCGCCGCATGACGACGCTGCATGCGACCGCCGGCTACCTGCCGGGCCTGGCGCCAGCGGACGTGCAGTGGCGGTCCCTGCGCTTCGAATCGGGCCCGACCCGGCTCGAGGTCGCCGTTCCGGTGCTCAGTGCGGATCAGATGCGCGCCCTTGCCGTGCGTGTCGGGCACGCCAGCCGCCGCCATCTGAAGACCATGACCGTGTCCGGGATCGTGGACGTGGTCGATCGGGCGATGGCTCGGCTGCTGGACCCGGCCGATCCATACCGCAGGGAGCTCGACCAGCTGCTGCCGATCGTCACCGGCTACGACGCCGAGATGGTCCGCCTCGGCCTCACGGCCTTCTTCAAGACCTTTCGCGCGCCGCAGCTGCATCGCTTCGTCGCCGAGGATTTCGCCAACCCCAAGCTGCTCGACGAATTCCAGCCGCGCCCCAAGGGCGGCGCGGCGAGGGCCTTCGGGCCGGAGCTTCTGGTCCACGTCTGGGCCGGCAACGTGCCGGCCATTGCGCTCTGGAGCCTGGTCTGCGGGCTGCTCGTGAAGGCCGGCAACATCGGCAAGCTGCCGAGCGCGGAGCCGCTGTTCGCGGGCCTGTTCGCGCGCCTGCTGGCCGAAGTCCACCCGCCGCTGGCCGATTGCCTGGCCGTGGTGTGGTGGAAGGGCGGCGACGAGGAACAGGCGTCGGCGCTGTATGCCGAGGCAGACACGGTGCTGGCCTATGGCGGCAACGATGCGCTGGACCAGATCCGGCGCCGGCTGCCGGTCACGACGCGCTTCCTGGCCTACGGTCACAAGCTGGGCTTCGGCCTGGTCAGCGCCTCTGCCCTCGATGCCCTGAAAGCGCCGGCGACGGCACGCCTGGCCGCCTGGGACGTGATGCGCTATGACCAGCAAGGCTGCTACTCCCCCCATGTCTTCTACGTCGAACGCGGCGGCCGGGTGTCGCCGCGCGAGTTCGCTCATTACCTCGCGAGCGAGCTCGCCAACCTGCAGCACCGCTTCCCGCGCCGGGCCCTGTCGCTGGAAGATTCGGCCACGGTGGCCGGCTGGCGCCAGGGCATCGAGCTGCAGGCGATGGCCGTGGGCGACGGAGGCGGCGACGGGTTGATCGGCGAGGACGGCGCGGCCTTCGGCGTTGCCTACACCGACGAGGTGAAGGAGCTGGCGCCGACGGCATCGCATCGCAGCATCCAGGTCGTCGCGGTCGATGCGCTGGACCAGGTGGTCGCTCGGATCGAGGCGCACCGGCCCTTCCTGCAGACCGCGGGCGTGGCCGCGGCGCCGGCCGAGCTGTTCCGGCTGGCCGAACTGCTGGGCGCCGCTGGCGTGACCCGCATCAGCGCCATCGGCGCCATGAGTTCGCCGGAAGCGGGCTGGCACCACGACGGCCGGTTCAACCTGCTGGATCTGGTTCGAATGGTCGAGATCGAGCAGTCGGCAGAGATCGCGGCCGACCCGCTGGCGCCCTACGCCGACTAGGGATCGATGTGAGCTTCCTCGACATCGACCAGGTGAGCTTCACCTTTCCCGGCTGGCCGCCGGTGGTGCGCAGCGTCGACTGGCGCATCGCGCAAGGCGAGTTCCATTGCCTGGTCGGACGCAGCGGCTGCGGCAAGACGACCTTGCTCAAGCTCGCCGCCGGCCTGCTGCATCCGCAGGCCGGCAGCATCCGCCTGCAAGGCAGGCCGGTGCTGGCGCCCGGCCCGCAGCTGGGCTTCGTCTTCCAGTCGCCCACGCTGCTCGAGTGGCACCGCGTGATCGACAACGTGCTGCTGCCGGTGTCGCTGCAGCACAAGCCGTCCGCCGACGAGATCGACAAGGCGCAGCAGCTGCTGGCACTGCTGGGCCTGGCCGGCCACGCGCAGCACTACCCCCGGCAGTTGTCGGGTGGCCAGCAGAGCCGCGTGGCCCTGGCCCGCGCCCTGATCCTCGAGCCGTCGCTGCTGCTGCTGGACGAACCCTTTGCAGCGCTCGACGCGATCACCCGTGGCGAACTGCAGGACGATCTGCTGCAGATGTGCCGGCTGCGCCGCACCACCGTCCTGTTCGTCACGCATGACATCGCCGAAGCGGTGTACCTGGGCGACCAGGTCGCGGTGATGAACCGCGGCCGGATCGTCAGCGCCATCCGCGTCGAGGTCCAGAGGCCCCGCGCGCCGGCCATGCGCTACGGCGAGGCCTTCAACCGGCATTGCGCGCAGGTGCGCGATGCGATGGACCTGGAGGCGGCATGAAGAAGGCCTCGGTTCGCGCGCGCCTTGGCGCCTGGGCGCTGCTGCTGGCCCTGCTTGCCCTATGGGAACTGGCGTCGCGCGCCTCCGGTGTCTCGACGCTGGTCTTGCCACCGCCCTCGGCGGTGATGAAGTCGCTCTGGATGGGGCTGTCCACCGGCTACCTTTGGCCCCATATCCGCGCGACCGGCCTCGAACTGCTGTTCGGCCTGAGCCTCGGCTGCCTGATCGGTTTCGCGAGCGGCGTGGTCCTGGCCGAGTCGACGCTGCTGCAACGCTTGCTGAAGCCCTACATCGTGGTCAGCCAGGTGGTCCCCAAGCTGGCGCTGGCGCCGCTCTTCATCGTCTGGTTCGGCTTCGGCATGACGTCGACGGTGGTGATCACGGCGCTGATCTGCTTCTTTCCCTTGATGGAAAACACCGTGACCAGCCTGCAGCAGGTCGACCCGCAGCGGCTGGAACTGTTCCGCATGCTGGGCGCCACCCGGCGCCAGACCCTTCTTCGCCTGAAACTGCCCGCCGGCCTGCCCGGCATCCTGGCGGGGCTGCGGGTGGCCGTGGTCCTGGCGCTCGTCGGGGCGGTGGTCGGCGAGTTCATCGGCGCCAGCCAGGGGCTCGGCGCGCTGATCATCGCCTCGCAAGGGATGATGGACACGCCCCTGATGTTCGCGGTGCTGGTGGTCATCGCCGCGCTCGGGCTGCTGCTCTACGAAATCACGCTGGCCGTCGAGAGGCGACTGCTGCTGCCCTACACCCGAAGCTCATGAAGGAACCACTGCCATGCAAAGACCCATCGCTCGCCGAACCGCGCTGCTCGCGAGCGCCGCGCTCCTGGCCCTGACGGCCGCCCGCGGCGCCCACGCCGCCGACCCGCTCGAGAAGCTCACGGTGGCTGGCTGGAGCAAGCCGATCACCGAGATCACGCACCTGCTGGTCGAGCCCGACAAGGGCTTCTACAAGGCCAACGGGATCGATCTGGCCTACGTGCCGGGCGCCGGCGGGGGCGACGCGATCCGCAACATCCTCACCGGCCAGGCCGACGTCGCCTTCACCGACCCGGGAGCGTTCTTCGCTGCCCTCGACAAGGGCGAGAAGCTGCGCGCGATCTACGACATCTACCCGCAGAATGTCTTCAACGTGGTCTCGCTGAAGTCCGCCAACATCAGCAAGCCGGCCGACCTGAAGGGCAAGAAGATCGGCGTCTACAGCCTGTCCAGCGGCACTCGCCAGAACCTGCTGGTGCTGCTGCACCAGGCCGGGCTGTCCGAATCCGATGTCACGATCGTCGTCACGGGGCTGTTGAACTTCGCGCCGCTGCTGCAAGGCCAGGTCGACGCGACCGCCGCCACCGACACCGGCCTGCTGGTGGGAAGGCACAAGGGGATCGGCGATGTCAACGTGATGGAGGTCCGCAACTACCTGAACGTGTCGAGCGACCTGTTCGTGGTCCGCGAAGAGGTCTACCAGCAGAAGAAGCCGTTGCTCAAGCGCTTCCTCAAGGCCTATCGCGAGAGCGCGGCGTGGATGATCGCCAATCCCGACGAAGCGGCCGGCCTGGCGGTGAAATACGCCATCGACGGCACCGACCGTGCCACCAACCTGGAAGTGATCCGCCTGCGCAATGCCGCCAGCGTGTCGGCCAACACCGAGCGCAACGGCCTGGGCGCCTTCGACCTGGAGGCGCTGCAACGGGCTGCGGATGCCTATCGCAAGCTGGGCCTGATCGAGCACGAAATCAAAATCAAGGACGTGGTCGGCACGGATCTGCTGCCGTCGCGATCGAGGTCGACGCCATGAGGTTCGACACCCAGGTGGTGCTGGTGACTGGCGCGAGCCGGGGCATCGGCGCCGCCATTGCCCGGGCCTTCGCCGGCGAAGGCGCGACGGTGGTGGTCAATCACCTGCGCAATGAAGACGCCGCCGCCGCCGTGGTCGCGGATTGCAAGGCCGCCGGCGGCGATGCCTGGGCGGTGAAGGCCGACGTCGGTTCGGCCGTGGCCGTGCAGGCCATGGTGGAACAGGTGCTGGACGACGCGGGCCGCATCGACGTGGTGGTCAACAACGCATTCCGCCCCTATGCGTTCGACCCGCAGCGCCGCGCCCTGTTCGACGAGACGGCGTGGCAGGACTACCAGGCGCAATTCGATGGCGCCGTCGGCGGCGCCTACAACGTCTGCAAGGCCGTGCTGCCGCACTTCAGGCAGCGGGCCCGGGGCAGCATCGTCAACATCGTCAGCGACCTGGTCGAGCGCCCGGTGATCCCGTACCACGACTACACGACCGCCAAGTCGGCGCTGGTCGGCTTCAGCCGCAACCTGGCGGCCGAACTGGGGCCGTTGGGCATCCGCGTCAACTGCGTCGCCCCGGGCCTGGTCTACCCGACGCAGGCCAGCGGCGCGACCCGCGAGGCGTTCCGCGAGTCGCTGATCGCTGCGACGCCGCTGCGGCGCATCGCGCGGCCCGAGGACGTGGCGGGGCCGGTGCTGTTTCTTGCTTCCGACTGGAGCCGCTTCATGACGGGGCAGGTGCTGTTCGTCGACGGCGGCCTGGTGATGAAATGAAGCCCGCATCACTGCGCAGCGCGGCCTGCAGCCGAAGGCGCCTCGGCGGTCATCAGCCGGGGCGATCCGCCTTGTGCCGAGCGTGCCTTGGCGTAGTGCCGCGGGAGCTCTTCGTTGAGCCTCAGGCCGCTTTCATCGTTCGCGAGCATGTCGCCGGTACGGATCGCTTCGGCCAGCTCGGCCTTGACTTCGGCGCGTGACTTTCCTGCTGCAACGATCCGCGCCGGGAAGCGCTGCGGGAACTCCTCGTTGACCCTCAGGCCGCTCTCGTCGTTGGTCATGATGTCCCCGGTCCGGATGGCGTCGGCCAGTTCCATCTTGACCTCGGCGCGTGACTTGCCGAGTGCGACCACCGGCGCAGGATAGCGCTGCGGGCTCGACTCCCTGAGGGTCATGCCGCTTTCGCCGGCGGCGAGCATGTTGCCGGTTCGCATGGCCTCGGCCAGTTCGGCCTTGACCTGCGCACGTGTCATGCCCCCGTCGGCATGGGCGGCTGCACCGAGTGCGGCGAGAAGGAACAAGGCGGACGTGGCGCGAGCGAATTTCCAGCGCCGCGCCGTTTGCGAGCTGCCCGTCCCGGGGGCGAGTGTGGGTTCGAATGGTCGCATGTCGATCTCCTGGGTTGAATGGCACCACCTGTGCCGCGGTTGAGCCTCTCGGCCTCGTGATGCGGTACGGCGCCCGTTTGCGAAATATTCCTGGCCTTCGACATGGCATCGCGACCGACGTCCGATTCGCGAGCAACAACGTGCGAACCAGCAACCGGGTCGACCTGGAGTCGCTGATCCGCGACGTGTTCGCCGAGCTGACCTATGCGCAGGCGGTCGATCGGCTCACCGAGGCGCAGACCGCGTATGGCGCCATCAACTCCGTGCACGACCTGATCCAGCATCCCCAGCTGCGCACGCGGCCCATGAAGGTGCGCGGCCTGGTCGCGGAGATTCCGGCGACGCCGTACGCAACGGAGTGGGACGAAGCGTTCTATCCGCAGGCACCCATGGTCGACCAGAATGGCGACGCGCTGCGCCGCGAGTTCGAGTCGTTGTCTGGATCGAAGGTCTGAAGCGAACGAGCGGGCCACTCCCCGGTCGTGGCGCTCGTTCGAGAATCATCTGCCAGCTTAGGAGCCGTCTCATGCAACTCAAAGCAGTCGACACAATGGAGAAGTTTCGCGCTCAGGCGCTTGCCGAAGGTTTCGACGAAGTCCTGGAGCGCGTCTGGGCTTCAGGACTGGAGATCGAAACCCACAGCCATCCGTTCGATGCGGAGGCGATCGTCACCCGGGGCGACATATGGCTGTCGTGTGCTGGAAAGACACAACACCTGGAACCTGGCGACACTTTCGTGGTGGCCTGCGGAATGCCGCATGCCGAGCGCTATGGGCCTCAAGGCGCGACCTATTGGGTTGCGCGCCGCATCCCGCGCTGAGTCCTGTAGGCGTGGAACTCGCGTCGGCGGCGATCATCTCCGCCGCCGACTTGCACTACACCGCCTTGCGGCCCTTCAAAATCAGCGCCCCTCCGCTCCCTGCTTCGAAGGGCCCATCAGACTGGCTGCGGTCGGTCGCTCGCGAACCGTGGATGTCGCAGATGGGCCCGTTGCGGACGGTCGACCCGCTCTGGGAGAGGACGCTCAATGCCTTCGCCGCCGGCACCATTGCTCTCTCCTTGACCTGCGGGTAGCTGGGTTGGCATGATTCAGTGTCACCGCCTCCCAATTCGGGGGCGGATTCAAGACTGCTAGGAGGTGGGGCATGATTGACCGTCGTCGGATCATCTCTGGCTTCGCTTGCGCCCTTGGGACCACGGCGCTGGCCCAGGTTCGGGGCCGGACGTATCACATCGCCTGGTTCGGGCTCACCGCAAAGAACTCCGCAGAAGATGATCGTATCAATGCGGCATTCATCAACCGACTGGCTGAGCTCGGCTTTGCGGAAGGCAGGAATCTGACCATCGATTGGCGCTACGCGGAAGGAAAGAGTGAACGCTACGCTGAGTTCGCTGTTGAGATGCGAGACAGGGGTATCGACCTGGTGGTTACCGGCACTGCGACGGCGGCACGTGCCGTGGTCGAGGCAAGCCGCGACATTCCAGTAGTCACGTGGGGCATCACCGATCCGCTGAGTACGGGTCTCATCGCGAGCTTTGCACATCCGGGCGGGCAGGTCACGGGAATGTCGAACTTCGCTGGCGACCTCGTGCCAAAACGGATCGAGTTGTTCAAGGCCGCGGTCCCGACTGTCTCCAAGATCGCATTTGCCCGCTGCCCGGAATGCGCAAGGCTGTCGGGAGTTAGCCGCGCAAGTTACGACGCGGCTTTCGAGGGCTATCGTGAAAGCGCCCGATCGCTCGGCATCGCAATGATTCCGCTGGACATCAACGCGGCTGCAGATTTCTCGTCGGCAATGGCATCGATCGGGAGCCAACAGGCTCACGGAGTACTCTTGGCTGCGAATCAGATCAACGCGAAGTTACGAGACGACTGGGTTGCCTTCGAGGCATCGCATCGGGTGCCCGTGATGGTCGACTATCGCGGCTTTGGATGTCTCCTGTCTTATGGCCCTGACTACGCAGCGATGTTCCGCCGCGTGGCAGAGATTGCGGCGCAGATACTGAACGGCGCAAAGCCCGGTGACCTGCCGTTGGAACAGCCGACGAAGCTCGAGTTCGTCGTCAATCTGAAGGTTGCCAGAACAATCGGATTGACCATCCCGCGGAGCGCGCTCTTGCGGGCTGACGAAGTCATTTCGTGAGTCTGATCCTTGCGGTGGCTTCTGCCGCGAGATTGACGAACCGCGATCGCTAATGAGTGCCCCGCGAACGTTGGGTATCTGGCAAGTTCTGCGGCGCGGCCGACCGGCCGCTCCGGGCCGAACTGAGTCTCCCGCCGTCGCCGAGCGAAAGACGGTAATCGCTGCATGGCAGCCGCACCACGGGCGCTGGTGGAGGGCAGGGGAGGGCCCATGGCGGTCGGTGAGCATCATGCCGCCAAGGACGGCAGCGCAGGCGAAAGCGGGCATCGGCCTCTGCACATGAACCCAAGCTGTCGAGCGTGTACTTGGTGCATATCTTTGCATAGCAGTCATGGCGCAGTTGCACGGACGACGCTGCCAGCACAGATGAAGTTGCCGCCCCCGAGGTGATGGATCGTCTGCAGCGCTGCGTTGCTATCGTCAAACAACCAATGGCCGTTCCGGAAGATCCGCGCATCGGCTGCTGCGCCAACTACCTCGGCAAAGCAGGTGTCGTAGGCATCTTCACTGTGCCGTTCAGAAATCAACCGGCATTCGAGCCAGGCCGAGCAACCGGAAGACAAGACCGGCAGTTTCAGTACTGAACTGGTCTCCGTGCCGATGGCGAAGTGTTCGAACTTGTCCATGGTTCGACCGCTCGTGCTGCCGACCGCGTGAGTGAGGTCGACGAGCGCACTTCCGGGCAAGCAGATGGCAAAGGTGCCACTGGCCGCAATCAACTCGCGGGTGAAAGTGTGCTTGTCGATGACCACGGCGATGCGCGGGGGCGTGAACTCCACCGGCATCGACCACGCCGCGGCCATGACGTTGCGGCGGGTGCCGTCAGAACTGGTGACCAACACCGTCGGGCCGTGGTTGATCAGGCGACTGGCGTGCTCGAGAGCCACCGGTTGGAAGTTGGTTGTGTTCGACATGCTGGCGATTGGACAGCAAGACTGAAAAGCTCGCCAGTCGAAGTGAATCGACACAAGAAGCATCTAGAAAATCGATGCTTAGCGACGATTTATATCGCTTTCGGTTATGCGAATCGCTTATTAAAGTTTCCTCACCCCTGAACTACATCACCACGAGGACACCATGAACGAAACCCACCAACGCATCCCGTTTCACCTTGCTTTTCCTGTGCGCAACATCGCGGAAGCACGCACCTTCTACGGAGAGCTACTGGGTTGCCCCGAAGGACGGAGCGCGCCCGAGTGGGTTGACTTCGACTTCTACGGTCATCAGATCGTGGCGCATCTGGCACCCGACGAGTGCGGCCACAAGCAGAGCAGCGCCGTCGACGGCCACGATGTGCCGGTCAGGCATTTCGGCGCCATCCTGCCGATGGACAAGTGGCAAGCCATGGCCGACAAGCTGATCTCGAACAAGACCGCGTTTGTGATCGAACCCTACATCCGCTTCAAAGGTGAACCTGGCGAGCAAGCAACGATGTTCTTCCTGGACCCATCGGGCAACGCCATCGAAATGAAATCGTTCGCCGATCTCGGCTCGCTGTTCGCGAAGTAAGGAGGCTTCAATGGGACTTCAATCATGGGTCGCCACCAGCGTTGCCGCTGCCTTCCTGGCATTCCTGGATTCGGCGGGTGCACAGACCGACACGCTGAAAAAGATCAAGGACTCGGGCGTTGTCACGGTCGGCGTGCGCGACGCCTCGGGCGCCATGTCTTTCACCACCGGGCCCGGGGAATACACCGGCTTCCACGTCGATATTTGCGAGCGGATCATCGCCGACATCAAGAAGGCGACGCAGCTCGAGAAGCTGGAAGTGAAATACCAACTGGTCACGCCGCAGAACCGCATTCCGCTCGTGCAGAACGGCACGGTCGACATCGAATGCGGTACGACGACCAACAACGCGGCACGCCAGAAAGACGTCGCCTTCGCCCCCACGCTTTACGTGGAAGGCGTGCGCGTCGCGGTCAAATCGGCGTCCGGCATCAAGTCGACCACCCAGTTGGCTGGCAAGACGGTGGCAGCGACCACCGGAAGCACGTCCGTGCAACTGCTGAGAAGGCTCAAGAGCGATGCGACGGAGCTGACCGCCAAGGACAACAGCGAAGGCTTTCTGCTCCTGGAGAACGGCCGCGCTGACGCGTTCGTGGCAGATGGGCAGATCCTGGCGACGCTCATCTCGAAGAGCAAGGATCCCGCGCAGTACAAGCTGCTGGACCAGGTGCTGAGCACAGAGCCCATTGCCATCATGTTGCCGAAGGGCGACGCGGCGTTCAAGAAGCTTGTCGACCAGAGCGTCGTATCGCTGGCCAAGCGCGGGGATGCGGCGCGCATATACGACAAATGGTTCCTGAAGCCGATCCCGCCGCAAAACGTGATCGTGGGCCTGCCCGCGACCGAGATGACCAAGTCCGCTTGGGCGAATCCCACCGACAAACCCATGGAAGAGTACGAGGCGCGCTAGGCCCGGGGGCGACGACGGTCCTTGCGCGATGCGCCGCGTCGGGCGTCTGCATTCCCGACGGGGGCCTCCGAAGCCTCTGCCAAGCAGCGCGAAAACTGGGCCACGATCGGCGAGCTCGTTCGGGTGCGTCGCTGGAGCAGTCCGATCTCACGGTAGAAAGTTTGTTCCCCCAACGGCACCGCCCGGATGCTGTCGGGCAGAGGCAGATGGGCTTCGACAAGAGGCACGAGCGCAACGCCCACCCCGTTGGCGGCAAGTTGAATGAGGCCGGAGATTTCGTCCAGCTCGATGGCCTCATTCACCGTGATGCCTTGCCGCCGCAGAAAGCCTTCGACCATGCGGCCGCCAAAGGACACGCGGTCGTACCGGAGGAAGGGCCGCGACTGCAGCAACTCGCCCCAGTCCTTGCGGTCCGAACCGTCCTTCTGGACGATGAGCACGAACGGTTCGCGGGCAAGCGCCTGCCATGTCATGTCGGGTGGCATGCCGAAGGGCGGTCGAATCATCACTGCAGCATCGATCTTGCCGGCGTCGAGATCGTCCATCAGCCGCAGAGACACGCCAGGCGCAACATGGACGCGGACCAACGGCAGCGCTTGACGAAGTTTCTCGAGCGCACGCGCGACCAGCGTCGACTGCGCGGAGGCGATGGCGCCAACGCGCAAGACACCTTGCGTCGATTGTTCGTCGGGCGGATCGCCAAGTTTCGCGTAGAGCGCGCAGAGAGCTTCTGCGCGCTCGAGGACGATCTGCCCGGCGCTGTTCAACGTGGCGGATCGCCCAGTCCTGTCAAACAAGGAGAAGCCCAAAGTCTCCTCGATTCGCCGGATCTGGCTGCTCACCGCCGATTGCGTCAGGCCGATATGCTCGCCAGCGGAAGCGAAGGTTCCATACTTGCAAACGGCGATGAGGGTCTTGAGCTCGGCAATCATGGGGCGAGCATGTCCATAATCGATCGAAAGATCAAGAACCAAGCAAACGGCGGAATGCGTCATGCCGCGATACGCCGAGACTTTGCTCCGGAGCGGCTGGGCATGGCCGCAGCGCAGTGCGGATGTCTGCTATCAGTTTGCAACGATAGTTCGCGAGCGTCGCCCGAATGCCCGCCAATGGCCGCTAGTCGCCTCCTGCCGCATCAATGTCGCGAAGAGGTCGTCGTAGAACGCGAGGGCGTACCTTGCCAATGCGACTACAGAACGGACCTCTCGCAGATTGAATGTCCGCTCCGGCCCGGATTTCCGAGGCGCAGCCGAGCAGCCGCTATTGGCCGAATTTTGCCTGTGAGCACGCACCTCAACTCGCGCTTGGCACGCCGTCCAGGCCGAGCCGTTCCAGGACCTGCCGGTTGTACCGCGCCCAGTCTCGCCCCGAGTTCTCGATAGCCATCTTGTCCAGCGGCAGTCGGTTGAACAGCGCGTCCGTCATGAGTCGGTAGCCCTGGTACAGCGCGATGAGGCCTTCGAGACCAACCAAATTCCGGCGCACCGCGTACGGTCCCTTCAACTTCCAATCGACCTGATACTTCACCCAGGCCTCCCCTCGCTCCGCGCAGACGGTGCGCACGGCGCGCTCCACGTTCTCCTGACGCAGGTAGACGACGAGCGGGCGCAATGGCTCGATGAGCTGAACCAAGCTGTCGCAGTACGCCGCGATTTCATCGAGGCTCGCCTCCATCAGGAAGAGATTGGTAAGGTCGCCGTGAAAGAGCTGGCCGTCTAGCACGGGCACAGCAGGGCCGACTCGAACCGTTTGCGCAAACGAGCGCCACCTCGAAAGTGCACGGGTCGCCAGCTGTTCAGCCGTGGATTCTCGCCACGGTTCGAACCAGTGCTGGAGTTCATCGGTCGCTCGGACGGGGTGCGGGTCGGCGCGCTCGTGAACAGCAAGTGCCGGCCGTCCTGCATCTTCCAGTGCTTTCGCGACGAGCCTCATGGTTGTCGACTTGCCGGAGCCCATGATGCCCTCGATGATGACGAGCCCATGATGCTCGGACGACCGGTGGTCTGGCTGTGCGACTTGATGCATACGGATGTTGTATCCGATTCAGCCGGCGGTCATGAGTGTCCGCTCCTGCGACAGGGGCTGGCTGCATTCTGCCGGAGAGCAACCCGGTCCCACGGGCTTTTGGCCGTCACATGCCCTTTGGCTTCATCGTGGTGACCTTGTACACCGCCCCGTGCTTGTCGTAGGTCGTCCACGTACCGACTTGCACCCCAAGTTCGAAGTAGCCCGAGCTCATTCGAACGCCATCCTTGCGGAACCATTCAGCAATCCGTTGAGCATCTTAGGTCCACCGCAAGCTATTGGCTGAACGAACGGCAAAACGTCGCTCAGCCCCCGGAAGGTGGCTCTGTCAACCCTCTGCGGCCATGCAAGGTATCCGGAGTTCTACCTGGGCTTGGGCAGTGGCCGCCATTTTCGAGGTGGATTTGCTACCATCGCGCCCGTGTTCGTTTTCGCATTTCGGGAATGATGAGCTTGACCACTAGGCTGCCTGTCGGCGTTCTGAACGTATCGTATCGCCCAGCACATTCCAGCGCGTCGCCGTTATCCAAGTAGAACTTGGGCTCACGCTGCTTCTCCTCAGGGCCGTACGCCGTCTGAACACAGTACGATTGCGTGCGTCGTAAGACGAGGTGCCACTGCCCGTCTGTCCCAACTGCTCGAAATACATCGGTTCGCATTTGCGTCTGCCTCGAAACCGGGACACCATCTTGGCGAAACGCGAATCCTTCTGGTGTAGGAGGTTTGGCCGGGTCATTGCTGCCAGAGTCTGACTCGCCGTTGGCGCCGCATTCCGCGAGCCAAGCCGATAGGGTTTGCTGGTTGCCTTCGGCTACGCGGATGATTCTGCGTAGCGATTTACAGGCGACAGTCGGCCAGGACCGGACGTTCCCCGTGGTCCGCAAAACCAGTGCGCAGGAGTTCGCGCGACGACGCGAACCGTGCGTTATCGCTTAGTACGGCACCTGCTCAGGGTGACATCAATGCCTTCGTCGTCCATGGGCGCGGTGACGTCTTCGACGTTGCCGTAAATCGTCGCTCCGACTTTGAAGCTCTTGTCGTACGAATAGCAGCTGTAAGAGACGGAGAAGTCTTTTCGGGCTTTGATGGCATCAAACATCCACTGCTGGGGAAGCGCCTGCTTGCTGTGCTTCACCACCTTGAGCCCAACCAGCTTGTCCTGCAATTGACGCGTTGACTTGATTGTCCCTCCATCGCCGCCTTGGAAATAGCCGTTCTTTCTTGCCGCCAAGGCGTTCGCCTTGATAAGGCCTTCGACTTCCGAAGCCTTCATGGGAACGACGCTCGCTTCCGATGCCGGGGTGCTACCCGCCCTGCAGCCAGTCAAGAAAACCTGGAAAGATTTATCTTTAGTCATGCCGATTGTTGGCGCCGGCCGAAAATTGACCCACCTGTGAGGGTTGTGCCGGTTCAAATTTGACCCGGGTGTTCAGCCTACCCTGCTGCTTTTTTAAGCGGTGGGGGAATGAGGATTGATCACCATGGCCATGATTGGCAAGGTCCTGCGGATG
>NZ_JBFTHX010000038.1:0-62369 GCF_056394465.1 Variovorax sp. 10N432 | reverse complement strand
ACGTCGAAATAGTTCATCGCCATCCAGGTCAGCACCGCGCCCAGCATGAACAGCGCGCCGTGCGCGAAGTTGATGACGTTGAGCAGGCCGAAGATCACTGCGAGCCCGAGGCTCAGGATCGCGTAGAACGACCCGTTGACCAGCCCCAGAAGGAGCTGGCTCAACAAGGCTGGCAGTGATATTTGCATGACGGAAAGGATCGCGATGAAGGAGTCAGGAGCTCAGCTTATTTCCAGAGGGCGCACTTCGATTCGGCCTTGGTGGTGAAGACCTCGTCGCCCGGCAGCTTGGCGACCATCTTGTAGTAGTCCCACGGCTGCGTCGACTCGCTCGGCGACTTGACCTGCATCAGGTACATGTCGTGCACCATGCGGCCGTCCGGTCGGATCACGCCCTTGGCATAGAAGTCGTTGATCGGCATCTTCTTGAGCTCGGCCATGACCTTGTCGGCGTCGGTGCTCTTGGCCGCCTGCACCGCCTTCAGGTAGGTCGTCGTGGCCGAGTAGTCGGCGGCCTGGATGTCGGTCGGCATGCGCTTGGTCTTGTCGAAGAACTTCTTGCCGAAGGCGCGGGTTTCCTGGTTCAGGTTCCAGTCCCAGCTGGTGGTGAGCAGCAGGCCTTCGGTGTTCTTCAGGCCCAGGCTGTGGATGTCGGTGATGAAGACCAGCAGGCCGGCCAGCTTCATCGACTTGTTGATGCCGAACTCCTTCGCCGCCTTGATCGCGTTGATGGTGTCGCCGCCGGCGTTGGCCAGGCCCAGGATCTGGGCCTTCGAGTTCTGCGCCTGCAGCAGGAAGGACGAGAAATCGGAGGCGTTGAGCGGATGCTTGACGCTGCCCACCACCGTGCCGCCCTTCTCCTTCACCACCTTGGCGGTGTCGGCCTCGAGGGCCGCGCCGAAGGCGTAGTCGGCGGTCAGGAAGAACCAGTTTTTGCCGCCCTGCGCCACCACCGCGCCGCCGGTGCCCTTGGCCAGCGCCACCGTGTCGTAGGCATAGTGGACGGTGTAGGGGCTGCACTGCTCGTTGGTGAGCGCCGAGGCGCCCGCGCCGTTGACCATGAAGACCCGCTTCTTCTCCTGCGCCACCTTCGCCATCGCCAGGCCGGTGCCCGAGTTGGTGCCGCCGAACAGCATGGTGAGGTTGTCGGTGTCGATCCATTCGCGCGCCTTCGAGGCGGCGATGTCGGCCTTGTTCTGGTGGTCGGCCGTGACCAGCTCGATCGGCAGGCCATTGACCTTGCCGCCGAAGTCGTCGATCGCCATCTGGATGGCCGTCGCACCCCCCTTGCCCTCCACGTCGGCATACAGGCTGGACATGTCGGTGATGAAGCCGATCTTGACTTTCTCCTGTGCCTGGACGGCCCCGGTCGCGAAGGCGATGGCGAGGGAAACAGCAGAAAGCGCGATGGTTTTTTTCATGTTCGGATCAAAGGGGTGAGTGAGGGAAATCGTGGAGGTCGCGCGCTATTTCCAGAGCGCGCACTTGGAGTCGGCCTGGGTCGTGAAGACCTGGTCGCCCGGCAGCTTGGCGTTGACCTTGAGGTAGTCCCAAGGCTGCTTCGAGTCGGCCGGCGACTTGACCTCGACCAGGTACATGTCGTGCACCATGCGGCCGTCGGCGCGGATCACGCCCTTGGCGTAGAAGTCGTTGATCGGCGTCTTCTTCAGTTCGGCCATCACCTTGTCGGCATCGGAGGTCTTGGCGGCCTGCACGGCCTTTAGGTAGGTCATGGTGGCCGAGTAGTCGGCGGCCTGGATGTCGGTCGGCATGCGCTTGGTCTTGTCGAAGAAGCGCTTCGAGAACTTGCGCGTGTCGTCGTTGAGGTCCCAGTACCAGCTGGTGGTGTGGAGCAGGCCTTCGGTGTTCTTCAGGCCCAGGCTGTGGATGTCGCTCAGGAAGATCAGCAGGCCGGCCAGCTTCATGCTCTTGCCGATGCCGAATTCCTTCGCCGCCTTGATCGAGTTGATGGTGTCGCCGCCGGCATTGGCCAGGCCCAGGATCTGGGCCTTCGAGTTCTGCGCCTGCAGCAGGAAGGACGAGAAGTCCGAGGCATTGAGCGGCGCCCGCACCGCGCCCACCACCGTGCCGCCCTTGGCCTTGACCACCGCAGTGGTGTCGGCTTCGAGCGCATGGCCGAAGGCGTAGTCGGCGGTCAGGAAGAACCAGCTCTTGCCGCCCCGGTCGACCACCGCGCCGCCGGTGCCCTTGGCCAGCGCCACCGTGTCGTAGGCGTAGTGCACCGTGTAGGGGCTGCACTGCTCGTTGGTCAGCGCCGAGGTAGCGGCGCCGTTGTTGAAGTAGACCCGCTTCTTTTCCTGCGCCACCTTGGCGGTGGCCAGCGCGGTGCCGGAATTGGTGCCGCCGAAGACCATGGTCACGCCGTCGGTGTCGATCCACTCGCGCGCCTTCGAGGCCGCGATGTCGGCCTTGTTCTGGTGGTCGGCGGTGAGCAGCTCGATCGGCTGGCCCAGCACCTTGCCGCCGAAGTCGTCGATCGCCATCTGGATGGCGAGAGCGCCGTTCTTGCCCTCGACGTCGGCATAGAGGCTCGACATGTCGGTGACGAAGCCGATCTTGACCTTTTCCTGGGCCTGGGCGGCGCCGCAGGCGAGTGCCGTCGCGGCGACGGCCAGGGTCATGGCGCTGAACTGGTTCTTCATGAGAGTTCTCCGTTCAATCAACAGGTTGAGAAAAAAAAGGGGAATCAGACGCCGAGCAGCTCGTTGAGCACCGGCATCTTGGCTTCGAGCTCGGCGGCGCCGAACTTCTCGACGATCCGTCCGTGCTCCATCACGTAGAAGCGGTCGGCCAGCGGCGCGGCGAAGCGGAAGTTCTGCTCGACCATGACCACCGTGTAGCCCTTGCCGCGCAGCGTGTGGATCATGCGGGCCAGCGCCTGCACGATCACCGGCGCCAGGCCTTCGGAGATCTCGTCGAGCAGCAGCAGCCGGGCGCCGGTGCGCAGGATGCGCGCCACCGCCAGCATCTGCTGCTCGCCGCCCGAGAGCCGCGTGCCCTGGCTGTGGCGGCGCTCCGCCAGGTTCGGGAACATGGCGTAGATCTCGTCGACCGACATGCCCTTGTCGGCGCTCTTGAGCACCGGCGGCAAGAGCAGGTTCTCTTCGCACGACAGGCTCGCGAAGATGCCGCGCTCCTCGGGACAATAGCCGATGCCCTGGTGCGCGATGCGGTGCGTCGGCATGTGAATCGTCTCGGTGCCGTTGACCTTGATGCTGCCCTTGCGGGCGCCGGTGAGGCCGAGCACGGCGCGCATGGTGGTGGTGCGGCCGGCGCCGTTGCGGCCCAGCAGCGTGACCACCTCGCCGGGCTGCACCACCATGTCGACGCCGTGCAGAACGTGCGATTCACCGTACCAGGCCTGCAGGTCCTTGATTTCGAGTGCGGGGACTGCCATCAATGGGCTCCCTGCAGTTGGCCGTCGGTGGTGCCCATGTAGGCTTCCATCACCTGCGGGTTGCGCGACACCTCGGCGTACGGCCCCTCGGCCAGCACGGCGCCGCGCTGCAGCACCGTGATCGTGTCGGCGATGGTCGAGACCACGCTCATGTTGTGCTCCACCATCAGGATGGTGCGGCCGGCCGAGACCCGCTTGATGAGCTCGGCGACGCGGTGCACGTCCTCGTGGCCCATGCCCTGCGTGGGTTCGTCGAGCAGCATCAGCTCGGGCTCCATCGCCAGCGTGGTCGCGATCTCGAGCGCGCGCTTGCGGCCATAGGGAAGGTTAACGGTCAGCTCGTCGGCCAGGTCCTCGAGGCCGACTTCGGCCAGCAGCACGCGGGCCCGGGCATCGAGCGGCTTGAGCGACTTCTCGCTCTTCCAGAAATGGTAGGAGGTGCCGAGCGCGCGCTGCAGCCCGAGACGCACGTTCTCGAGCAATGTCAGGTGCGGGAACACAGCCGAGATCTGGAACGACCGGATGATGCCGCGCCGCGCGATCTGCGCCGGGCGCTCGCTGGTGATGTCCTGGCCGTTGAACAGGATGGTGCCGCTGGTCGGCTCGAGGAACTTGGTGAGCAGGTTGAAGCAGGTTGTCTTGCCGGCACCGTTGGGGCCGATCAACGCGTGGATCGAGCCCCGCACGACCCGGAGGTCGACCTTGCTGACCGCGGTGAAACCCTTGAATTCCTTGGTGAGCTGGCGTGTCTCGAGAATGATGTCACTCATCTCGCGCGGTCACTCGGTTGCTGGCAGGAAAAATCAGTCATGCGGTCCATATGTGCGTACTTTGTAACGCGGACCGCATTGTTTGCAGCGGCGGCAAAACTTGCCTACTGGGGCAAATGCCTATGCTGCAACGCAACCTGAGGCCGGGCTGCGCCGGCCCGGAATCAGTGGGCGCCTGCCGCCGCGTCCGACGCGCCGGTTCCCTTCGCCGGCTTGGCGAGCCAGACCAGCGGGATCAGGAACAGGAACAGCATCGCCGAGCCGTAGAAGACGTCGTTCGAAGCCAGCATGAAGGACTGCTGGTCGACCAGGCGATTGATCTGCCCCAGCACCTGGTCGGCACTGAATCCGCTGGCGCCGAAGTTGGCGATCGCGCTGTTGGCGGCGGAGCTGCCGGTGTTGACCGACTCCACCAGCTGCGCGTGGTGCAGCGCGGCCCGGTTTTCCCACAACGTGGTCGCGGCCGAGGTGCCGATCGCGCCCGCGGTGATGCGCAGGAAGTTCGACAGGCCGGAGGCCGCGGGAATGCGGTCGGGCGGCAGGCCCGACAAGGTGATGGTCACCAGCGGGATGAAGAAGAAGGCCATCGCCACGCCCTGGATGATGGTCGGGATCATGATGGTCCAGAAATCAGCCTGGGTGTTGAAGTTCGAGCGCATCCACAGCACCAGCGCGAACACCAGGAACGAGAAGGTCGCGTAGCGGCGCGGGTCGACCTTGCCGACCGTGAGCCCGACGATCGGCGAGAAGATGATCGCCAGCATGCCCACCGGCGCCATGATCATGCCGGCCTGCGTCGCCGTGTAGCCCATGTACTGCTGCAGCCAAAGGGGCAGGATCACCACGTTGCCGAAGAAGAGGCCATAGGCCACCGCCGTCGCGAAGGCGCCCGACCAGAAGTTGCGGCGCTTGAACAGCGACAGGTCGACCACCGGGTGCTTGTCGGTCAGCTCCCAGATCAGGAAGAACGCGAAGCCGACCAGTGCGACGACGGCCAAAGTCAGGATCACGGCCGAGTGGAACCAGTCGAGCTCCTTGCCCTTGTCGAGCATCAGCTGCATCGCGCCGACCCAGACCACCAGCAATGCCAGCCCGATGCCGTCGATCGGCACCTTGCGCGTGGCGCTCTCGCGCTTGCGGTAGATGGCCCAGGTGATGCCCGCGGCCGCCAGCCCGACCGGAATGTTGATGTAGAAGATCCAGGGCCAGGAGATGTTGTCGGTGATCCAGCCGCCGAGCAGCGGCCCCATCACCGGCGCGACCAGCGTGGTCATCGACCACATCGCCATCGCCAGGCCGGCCTTGGCCCGCGGATAGCTCGACAGCAGCAGCGTCTGCGACAGCGGGATCATCGGCCCGGCGACGAAACCCTGCAGCGCCCGGAAGGCGATCAGCATCGTCATGTTGGGCGCCAGCCCGCAAAGCCAGGAGCTGATGATGAACAGCAGCACGCTCGCCATGAACAGGCGCACCTGGCCGAAGCGCTGCGTGAGCCAGCCCGTGAGCGGCACCGCGATGGCGTTGGCCACCGCGAAGCTGGTGATGACCCAGGTGCCCTGCGTCGAGCTGACGCCGAGGTCGCCGGCGATGGCCGGCAGCGACACGTTGGCGATCGACGTGTCGAGCACGTTCATGAAGGTCGCGGCCGAAAGCGCGATGGTTCCCCAGACGCGGGCGGAGCCCTCGAGCGGCTGGACCGGCGTGGGGGCGGTGGCGTTCGACATCGCGCGCGGTCGCCCGATCAGCCCGGATGAGCCTGCGAGGAGATCGGCGACACCGGCAGGCTGCTGGCCGCTGGCGGCTTCGGCGCCGGCTCATGGCCGAGGTTGGCGGCGATGATGCGCTGGACCACGGCGTCGGCGCCGCTGTCGAGCTGGCTGTAGACCTGGGTCTGGATCAGGGCACTGCCGCGCGGCGCATCGGCCAGCGACTTGCCGTCCTTCTTCGAGACATCGATCTCGGCGTCCATCGACAGGCCGACCCGCAGCGGATTGGCCTTGAGCTGCTCGGCATCGAGCGCGATGCGCACCGGCACCCGCTGCACCACCTTGATCCAGTTGCCGGTGGCGTTCTGTGCCGGCAGCAGCGCGAAGGCCGAACCGGTGCCGACGCCGAGGCCGGCCACGCGGCCGTCGTACTCGACCTTCTTGCCGTACAGGTCGGCGGTGAGCTTCACGGGCTGGTCGATGCGGATGTTGCGCAGCTGCACTTCCTTGAAATTGGCATCGACCCAGACCTGGTTCAGCGGCACGATCGACATCATCGGCGTGCCCGCGGCCACGCGCTGGCCAAGCTGCACGGTGCGCTTGGCGACATAGCCTTCGACCGGCGCCGGCATCGCGACGCGCTGGGTGGCCAGGTAGGCCTCGCGCACCCTGGCCGCCGCCGCGAGCACGCTCGGATGGCGCTCCACCGGCGTGCCGTCGGTCAGCGACTGGTTGGTGGTCAGCTGCTCGCGCGCCGACAGCACCGCGGCCTGGGCCGACGCCAGCTGGCTCTTGGCGTTGGCCAGCGCGGTCTCGGAGTGGTTCAGTTCTTCTTTCGACACCGCCCCGTTGCCGGCCAGGGCCTGGCGGCGCTTGAGGTCGTCCTGGGCGCGGGCGATATCGCTCTGCGCGCGCGCGATGTCGGCCTGGCGCAGCGTGACCTGGGCCGCCAGCGACGCGTTGTTGCCATACAGGGTGCGCGCCTGGCGCACCGCCTGGGCCAGCGCCGCCTCGGCCTGCTCGAACGCCACCTTGGCATCCGACGGGTCGAGCTGCACCAGCGGCTGGCCGGCCTTCACCAGGTCGGTGTCGTCGGCCATGATCGCCATCACGGTGCCGCTGATCTGCGGCGTGATCTGGATCACGTTGCCCTGCACGTAGGCGTTGTCGGTCGATTCGTAATGGCTCGCGACCAGCCACTCGTAGCCGCCCCAGGCGGCACCGGCCACGACCACGACGGCGGCCAGCGTGGTCAGCGCGCGGCGGCGCTTGTTGCTCGCGGCGGGGGCCTGCGCAACGGGTTCGGCAGACGCAGCGTTCGGGGTGTTGTTGCTGTTTTCCATGACAGTGTCTTTCGGATTCGGAGCGTTCGTTCGGGAGTGTTCAGGGGTGCCGGGGCGCGGGAGCGGCGGCGGCTGTGGTGGTGTCCGACGGCTGCCAGCCGCCGCCCAGGGCGCGCGCCAGGCCGACCTGGTTCTCGAGCGCACGGGCGGCGAGGTCGACGCCGTCGCGGCGCTGCGCCAGCACGGTGACTTCGGCCGTCAGCACGTCCAGGTAGTTGCCGAGTCCGGCGCTGTAGCGCTGCAGGCCGATGTCGTAGGCCGCCTCGGCCGCGTCCTGCGCCTCTTTCTGCTGGACTTGCTGGCGCGCCACGTACAGCACGCTCGAGAGCTGGTCGGCGACATCGCGCACGGCATCGATGACGGTGACGTTGTAGCTGTCGATCGCGGCGTCGAGGTCGGCCGACTTGCCGCGCAGGTTGGCACGCAGGCGGCCGCCTTCGAAGATCGGCAGCCGGATCGCGGGGCCCACGCCCCACTGCTGGCTGCCCGACTTCAGCAGGCTGTCGAAGCCGATGCTCTGGAAGCCGGCGAAGGCGATCAGGTTGACGTTCGGATAGAACTGGGTCTTGGCGTTGGCGACGTCGCTGGTCGCGGCTTCGACGCGCCAGCGGGCGGCGGCGATGTCGGCGCGCCGGCCCAGCAGGTCGGCCGGAATGCTCTGCTGCAGCGCCAGGTTCTTGAAGTTGCCGAGGCGCGGCGGCGTCAGCGCCTGGGTCGCACCGGGCTTGGCCACCAGCGCGTCGAGCGCGTGCTGCGCGATCGCGATCTGCTCGTTCAGGGCTTCGATCTGCTGGCGTGCTTCGGGCACGCTGCTCTCGCTCTGCTTCAGCTGCAGCCGCGTGTCGAGCCCGGCCGACACGCGATCGCGCACCAGCTTGAGGAGTTCTTCGCGCTGCGCCAGCGCGCGCTGGGCGACCACCATCCGGTCGTTCAGCCGCGCCCATTGCACGTAGCTGCGCGCGACATTGCTGGAGAGCAGCACCCGGGCCGCGTCGGCTTCGGCGGCGGCGGCGTTCGCGGTGCCCAGCGCCGCATCGAGCGCGGTGCGGTTCTTGCCGAAGAAATCGATCTCCCAGCTGCCGCTGAGCTGGAGGTTGCCGCTTTCCTGGACCGAGCCGCCCAGCGGTGGCGGATAGATGTAGTTGTCGCTGAACTTCTGGCGCGTGAGATCGAGGCCGCCGTTGAGCTGCGGCTTGTCGGCGGCCTCGGTGTACGTCACCGAGGCCTGCGCGCGCGCCAGCCGGGCCAGGGCGACCTGCAGGCTGGGATTGCCCGCGATCGCCTGGTCGACCATCGCATTGAGCTGCGGATCGCCGAAGGCCAGCCACCATTGGCTGTCGAGCGCCGGCGCCGCCTGGGCAGCGGGCGCCGCAGTCAGGCCGAGGCTCTCCGCGGTCTGCATCTTGGGGCTCGAGGCGGTGGCGCCCATGTCGGCGCAGCCCGCGACGGCCAGCGCCAGCACGGCGGCGGCGATGGCGCTGGTACGGCGCAGGGCGCCCTCAGGAAGGAGTCGAGTCATTTTTCTTGTCCCCACGGGCCGACAGGGCCTGTGCGTTGTCGAGGATCCGGCGGAGGTAGCCCTTGAGCTGCTCCCACTCCTCGTTGCTGAAGCCAGCCAGGTGCTCGTTCTGCACGAGGCTGAGTATTTCGGGCACCTCCCGGGCCGCCGCGCGGCCTTCGTCGGTGAGTTCGATGTGGACCACGCGGCGGTCGGCCACCGAGCGCACGCGGCGGCACAGGCCCTTGGCCTCCAGGCGGTCGAGCAGGCGGGTCATGGCGCCGGTGTCGAGTTCGCATTCGCGCGCCAGTTCGGCCACGGTCGTGACCTTGCCCATGTGCAGCTTGTGCAGCGGCACCCACTGCGGATAGGTCGGTCCGGGATCGCACATGCGAAGTTCCACCGACTGGGCCACCGCGCTCAGGATGCGGCGCATCATGTAGCCGATGCTTTCTTCCGCGCGGTAGTTCTCGGCCTTGTAGAAAGCCGTGACCTCCGGCAATTCGCCGGGCGAAGGCAGCGCGGGGCGCGCTTCGGGGGTCTGGGATTCGGACATACCCGAATAGTACTTGCCTCGGCAATTACTGTCAAGGCGGCCTTTGGTGGGGCAAGGGTTCGCTAGAATGCTCGGGATATGGCCTCTTCTTCCCCTTCGCCCGCCAAAGGATCACCAAAATCCTTGTCGGGTCTGGCGCCCTTCCTGCGCCCCTATCGCACCCAGATCGTCCTGGCGGTGGTGTTCCTGGTGCTGGCCGCGGCGACCACGCTGGTGTTCCCGATCGCCCTGCGCAGCCTGATCGACGGCGGCCTGGTCAATCCCGACAAGGGTGCGCAGACGATGGCGCTGCGCGAGCATTTCGTCGCCCTGTTCGCGGTCGCGGTGGCGCTGGGGCTGTTCTCGGCGGCCCGCTTCTACACCGTCAGCTGGCTCGGCGAGCGTGTCACGGCCGACCTGCGCAACGCGGTCTACGCCCATGTGCTGCGCCAGAGCCCGGTGTTTTTCGAGACCACCCAGACCGGCGAGGTCCTGTCGCGCCTGACCGCCGACACGACACTGGTCCAGACCGTGGTCGGCTCCTCGCTCAGCATGGGGCTGCGCAACGCGGTCATGGGTGTGGGCGCCCTGGCCATCCTGGTCTGGACCAATCCCTACGTGATGGTCCAGGTGCTGGGCATCCTGGTGCTGGTGGTGCTGCCCAGCATGTGGTTCGGCCGCCGCGTGCGCAAGCTCTCGCGGGCCAGCCAGGACCGGGTGGCCGATTCCAGCGCGATCGCCGCCGAAGTGCTGAACGCGATTCCGGTGGTGCAGAGTTACACCGCCGAGGCCCGCGAAGCGGCCCGCTTCGACGCCTCCACCGACAGCGCCTTCCGCACCGCCGTGCGCCGCACGCGCGCGCGCTCGGTGCTCGTGGCCTTCATCATCATCGCCACCTCGGCGGCGCTGCTCTGGGGCCTCTACCAGGGCACCCAGGCGGTGCTGCGAGGCGACATCACGGCCGGCCACCTGGGGCAGACGGTGGTCTACGTGATCATCCTGGCGAGTGCCGCCGCGGTGCTCGGCGAGGTCTACGGCGACCTGCTGCGGGCCGCCGGCGCCACCGAGCGCCTGATGGAACTGCTGCATGCCAGGCCGGTGATCGTGTCGCCCGCCGAGCCGGCCCAGGCGCCGGTCCCGGCCGCTGGCAGCGCCTTGTCGCTGGAGGGCGTCGGCTTCCACTACCCGTCCCGGCCCGGCACCCCGGCGCTGCGCGATTTCGACCTGCGGATCGCCCCCGGCGAGACCGTGGCGCTGGTCGGATCGAGCGGCGCCGGCAAGAGCACGGTGTTCCAGCTGCTGCTGCGCTACTACGACCCCCAGTCCGGCCGGATCACCCTCGACGGCACGCCGCTTGCGGCGCTGTCCCTGGAGGCCTTGCGCGCCCGCATCGGCCTGGTGCCGCAGGATGCGGTGATCTTCTCCGCCAGCGCGCTCGAGAACATCCGCTACGGCCGGCCCGACGCCAGCGTCGAGGAAGTCCACGCCGCCGCCCGTGCCGCCTTCGCCGACGGTTTCCTGCGGGCCCTGCCCGAGGGCTACGACACCTTCCTGGGCGAGCGCGGCGTGCGGCTGTCGGGCGGCCAGCGCCAGCGCATCGCGATCGCGCGCGCGATGCTCAAGAACCCGCCGCTGCTGCTGCTCGACGAAGCGACCAGCGCGCTCGACGCCGAAAGCGAACGGATGGTGCAGGCTGCCCTCGAATCGGCCATGACGGGTCGCACCACGCTGGTCATCGCCCACCGCCTGGCGACCGTGCAGAAGGCCGACCGCATCGTGGTGCTGGACCACGGCGGCATCGTCGAACAGGGAACGCACGCGGCGCTGGTGGCGCAGAACGGGGTCTACGCGCGGCTGGCCGCCCTGCAATTCGCGGCGGAACCCCAGCCCGCCTGAGCGCCGCAGGCTACTGCAGCGTCTCCTTGAGGGCTGCCGGCAGCGGTAGCGTGAACACCGGAATGCCCTCGTCGGCCAGAGAGCGTGCCTGTTCGGGGGTCGCCTGGCCGCGAATGCCGCGCTCCTCGGCTTCACCGTAGTGCATCTTGCGGGCTTCGTCGACGAAACGCTCGCCGACGTCCTCGGTCTGGGAAATCACCTCGCGCACCGCGCGCAGCCAGCGCGCCTCGGGCGAATCGGCGGCGGCGGGCAGCTTGGCCGGCGCGGCTTCCGCCGGCGGCCGGGCATTGCCGAGATTCAGCCGCGGCGCGGCCAGCAGCTTGGTGATCGCGGTGTCGCCGCACATCGGGCATTCCACCAGGCCGTCGGCAAGCTGGGTGTCGAATGCGTCCTGCGACGCAAACCACCCCTCGAAGCCGTGGCCATGGGCGCACTGGAGGTTGAGGACCTTCATGCGCCGATTATCAGGCGTTGGGCGACGACGCGCTGTGCCAGTCGAGCACCCATGCGCCCGACAGGACGTTCTGCAGCCAGAGCGTGCAGGTCAGCGTCTTGGCGTCCGACACCGTGCCGTCGCGGCACCAGTCCAGCAGTTGCTCGGGCGTGGCCGTGATGACGTCCAGGAACTCGCCATGGTCGAGCTGCCGGTCGCCCAGCGTCAGGCCGCGTGCGAAATAGACATGGATGATCTCGGTCGAATAGGCGACCGCCAGGTGCATCGCGCCGGCACGGGCCCATTCGCGGGCCGTGTAGCCGGTCTCTTCGAGCAGCTCGCGCTGGCCGCACAGCAGCGGGTCCTCGCCGGCATCGAGCTTGCCGGCGGGGAACTCGGTCATGACATGGCCGATCGGGTAGCGGTACTGGCGCTCGAGCACCAGCCGGCCGTCTTCGAGCAGCGGAATCACCACCACCGCGCCCGGATGCACCACGTATTCGCGGGTCGCGGTATGGCCGTCCGGCAGGCGCACCGTGTCGCGCTTGGCATGCAGGAAGTTGCCCTTGAACAGCTCTACGCTGGCGGTGCATTCTTCCTTGAGGTGCTTGTCGGTCATGTCAGTGAGGGTGCGGGTGCGCGTGGCGATGCTTCATGAGGTAGCGCCACGTGAAGCCCGGAAAGGCCAGCACGATGAACAGCGCCGCCGTGACGGCGTAGAACTCCCAGCCCTGCGGCGCGATCTGCCCGACCCGGCGCTCGAACAGCAGCCCGACGGCGCCGACCACGGCATAGAGCAGCACCAGTTCGGCCAGCCGGATGGCCAGCGACTTGGTGCGCCCCGCCAGCGGGACCAGGCCGAGCAGGCGCTCGTTCAGGAACGGCAGGTTGGCCGCCAGCAGCGCGAGCCCCAGCACCATCCAGACCGACGCGCTCTGGGACACGTCGCGCTCAGGTGGCCAGCGTGGCCACGATCGCGTTCGCGCACAGCGTCATGAGGCCGCCCGGCAGGATGCCGAGGATCAGGATCAGGGCGCCGTTGAGCGTCAGCACGGTGCGCACGTCGCGCGGCGCCGAGACGGTGCTCGCGGTGACCGGGGCGTCGAAGTACATGACCTTGACCACGCGGATGTAGTAGAACGCGCCGATCAGCGACATCACGACCGCGAACACCGCGAGGCCGATGTAGATGCCCTGGCCGGAGGCGATCAGCGCCTGCAGCACCGCCAGCTTGGCGTAGAAGCCGACCAGCGGCGGAATGCCGGCCAGCGAGAACATGGCGATCGCCATCACGCCGGCATACAGCGGGCTGCGCTGGTTGAGGCCGGCCAGGTCGGTGATCTCCTCGCTCTCGAAGCCTTCGCGCGCCAGCAGCAGGATGATGCCGAAGCTCGCCAGCGTGGTCAGCACGTAGGTGATGATGTAGAACATCGCCGCGCTGTAGGCGAACTGGGCGTTGTAGGTGTTGCCGTTGACCACGCCCGCCACCAGGCCGAGCAGCATGAAGCCCATCTGCGCGATGGTCGAGTAGGCCAGCATGCGCTTGAGGTTGGACTGGGCGATCGCGGCCAGGTTGCCGACCAGCAGCGAGGCGATGGCCAGCAGCGCCAGCATCTGCTGCCAGTCGATCGCCAGCGGCAGCAGGCCTTCGACCAGCAGGCGGATGATGATCGCGAAGGCGGCCAGTTCGGGCGCGGCGCCGATCATCAGCGTGACCGCGGTCGGCGCGCCCTGGTAGACGTCGGGCACCCACATGTGGAACGGAGCGGCACCGACCTTGAAGGCCAGGCCGGCGACGATGAAGACCAGGCCGAACACCAGCACCTGGTGGTTCACCTGACGGCTGGCGATCGCCTTGAACACCTCGTTGATGTCGAGCGAGCCGGTGGCGCCGTACATCATCGACAGGCCGTAGAGCAGGAAGCCGCTGGCCATCGCGCCGAGCACGAAGTACTTCATGGCGGCTTCGCTGGCGACCGCGTTGTCGCGGCGCAGCGCCACCAGCGCATAGCTCGAGAGCGTCAGCAGTTCGAGGCCGAGATAGATCAGCAGGAAGTTGCTGCCCGACATCATGACGAACATGCCCAGCAGCGCCAGCAGGCTCATCGTGAACATCTCGCCGCCCTGCAGCATGCCGCGGTCGCCCGCGTAGGGCCGGCCGTAGACCAGCGTGACCATCAGCGCCAGCGTCGCGAAGCACTTGAGCCAGTTGCCCATCGGGTCGCTCACGACCATGCCGCCGAAGCCGTAGATGGTCTTGCCCAGGGAGGCGTTGAAGCCGGTCAGCACCGCGACGATCGCGAGCGTGAGCAGGGTCAGGATGTAGGTGCCGGTGCGGCGCGGGCTGGTCGAGGCGAGATCGAGCAGCGCGATCACGCAGGTCATGATCAGCAGCACTACCTCGGGGTAGATCGTCATCCAGCTGAGTTTGTCAATCATCTTGTTTCTTACGGCAGCTTGGGCAGCTTGGAGATGGACACGTGCTGCAGCAGCCCGTCCACGGAGGCATTCATCACATCGGTGAAGGGCTTCGGATACAGGCCCATCCACAGCACGGCGATCGCCAGCAGCGCCAGCATCAGGAATTCACGCGCATTGATGTCGCTGAGCTCCTTGACGTGGTCGTTGCCGACCGATCCCAGGTAGACCCGCTTGTACATCCACAGCGTGTAGGCGGCGCCGAAGATCAGCGCGGTCGCGGCACCGAGGCCGAGCCAGAAGTTGGCCTTGACCGCGCCGAGGATCACCATCCATTCGCCGACGAAACCGGCGGTGGCCGGCAGCCCGCAGTTGGCCATCGCGAACAGCAGCGCGAAGGCGGCGAACTTGGGCATGGTGTTGACCACGCCGCCGTAGTCGGCGATCTGGCGCGAATGCACGCGGTCGTAGAGCACGCCGATGCAAAGGAACATCGCGCCCGAGACGAAGCCGTGGGCAATCATCTGGACGATGCCGCCGGCGACGCCGAGTTCGTTGAAGATGAAGAAGCCGAGCGTCACGAAGCCCATGTGGGCCACCGACGAATAGGCCACCAGCTTCTTCATGTCCTGCTGCACCAGCGCCACCAGGCCGACGTAGATCACCGCGATCAGCGACAGCGCGATCATGAGCCAGGCCCATTCGTGCGAGGCATCGGGCGCGATCGGCATCGAGAAGCGCAGGAAGCCGTAGGCGCCGAGCTTCAGCATGATCGCCGCCAGCACCGCGGAGCCGCCGGTGGGTGCCTCGACGTGCACGTCGGGCAACCAAGTATGGACCGGCCACATCGGCACCTTGACCGCGAAGGCCGAGAAGAAGGCGAAGAACAGGAAGGTCTGCGCCTGGCCCGACAGCGGCAGCTTGTGCCAGGTCAGGATGTCGAAGCTGCCGCCCGACTTGTTGTACAGGTAGATCAGCGCGACCAGCATCAGCAGCGAGCCGAGCAAGGTATAGATGAAGAACTTGAAGGCCGCGTAGATCTTGTTCGGACCGCCCCAGATACCGATGATCAGGTACATCGGGATCAGGGTGGCTTCGAAGAAGGTGTAGAACAGGATGCCGTCGAGCGCCGAGAAGGTGCCGATCATGAGCCCCGAGAGGATCAGGAAGGCGCCCATGTACTGGTTCACGCGCTCGGTGATGACCTCCCAGGCCGAGATCACGACGATCACGGTGATGAAGGCGGTCAGCAGCACCAGCCAGAACGAGATGCCGTCCAGGCCGACGTGGTAGTGGATATTGAAGCGCTCGATCCAGCGCTCCTTCTCGACGAACTGCATCGCCGCGGTGCCGTTCTGGAATCGCGACCAGAGCGGCAAGGTGACCAGGAAGCTCGCGACCGAACCGATCAGCGCAACCCAGCGCACGCCCCTGGCGTGTTCATCCCGACCGAAGGCCAACAGCACGACGCCGAAGGCGATCGGCATCCATATGGCAAGGCTCAACAAACCCATTTTTGTTTTTCTCCAGAGAGCCGCTTACCGCTTGAACCAGACGAAGTACGACATCAGGACGAAGATGCCGATCAGCATCGAGAAAGCGTAGTGATAGATAAAGCCCGTCTGCAGCCAGCGCACCGCACCTGCGATGCGGCCGACCAGCTTCCATGAGCCGTTGACGATGCCGCCGTCGATGATCCCCTGGTCGCCGCCCTTCCAGAGGCCGGTGCCGAGGGCGCGGGTGGCGCGGGCAATGACGTTCTCGTTGAACCAGTCCATGTAGTACTTGTTCTCGAGCAGGGTGTAGATCGGGCCGAAGGCGCGCTTGATCGCGGCCGGCAGGGCCGGGTTGACCAGGTACAGGTACCAGGCCACCACGACACCGGCGAGTGCGAGCCAGAACGGCGCTGCCGTCAGGCCGTGAAGGGCCATTGCCACCGGGCCGTGGAAGCCCTCGGCCAGTTCCTTCATGGCTTCATGCTTGCCTGCGTCGATGAAGATCGCACCCTTGAAGAACTCGCCGTACAGCATCGGCCCGATCGTCATGAAGCCGATCACGACCGACGGGATCGCCAGCGCCACCAGCGGCACCCAGACCACCCACGGCGACTCGTGCGGCTCGTGATGGTCGTCGTGGCCGTGACCGTGGTCGTCGTGGTGAGCGTCCGGGTTCTGGTCGAAGCGCTCCTTGCCGTGGAACACCATGAAATACATGCGGAACGAATAGAGCGCCGTGACGAACACGCTCGCCAGCACCGCGAAGTAGGCGAAGCCCGAACCCCACAGGTGACTCTCGTGCACCGCTTCGATGATGCTGTCCTTCGAATAGAAGCCCGAGAAGAACGGCGTCCCGATCAGCGCCAGCGAGCCCACCAGCGAGGTGATCCAGGTGATCGGCATGTACTTGCGCACGTTGCCCATCCAGCGCATGTCCTGGTTGTGGTGCATGCCGATGATCACCGAGCCGGCGCCGAGGAACAGCAGCGCCTTGAAGAAGGCGTGCGTCATCAGGTGGAACACGGCCACCGAATAGGCCGAGGCGCCGAGTGCCACGGTCATGTAGCCGAGCTGCGACAGCGTGGAATAGGCCACCACGCGCTTGATGTCGTTCTGGATGACGCCCAGGAAGCCCATGAACAGCGCGGTGATGCCGCCGATCACGAGGATGAAGCTCAGGGCCGTGTCGCTCAGTTCGAACAGCGGCGACATCCGCGCCACCATGAAGATGCCGGCCGTGACCATGGTCGCGGCGTGGATCAGGGCGGAGATCGGGGTCGGGCCTTCCATCGAGTCGGGCAGCCAGACGTGCAGCGGGAACTGCGCGCTCTTGCCCATGGCGCCGATGAACAGGCAGATGCAGGCCACCGTGAGCAGCATCCACTCGGTGCCCGGGAAGTTCAGCTTGGCCAGCGCGTCGGCCTTGGCGAAGACTTCGCCGTAGTTCAGCGAGCCGGCGTAGGCGGCCAGCAGGCCGATGCCCAGGATGAAGCCGAAGTCGCCGACCCGGTTGACCACGAAGGCCTTCATGTTGGCGAAGATCGCGGTCGGCCGGTTGTACCAGAAGCCGATCAGCAGGTAGGACACCAGGCCCACCGCCTCCCAGCCGAAGAACAGCTGGAGCATGTTGTTGCTCATGACGAGCATCAGCATCGAGAAGGTGAAGAGCGAGATGTAGGCGAAGAAGCGGTTGTAGCCGTCATCGTCCTGCATGTAGCCGATGGTGTAGATGTGGACCATCAGCGACACGAAGGTCACGACGCACATCATCATCGCGGTCAGGCCGTCGATCAGGAAGCCGACTTCCATCTTGAGGCCGCCGACCGTCATCCATTCGTAGATGGTGGCGTTGAAACGGGCACCGTCGTTGACCACGCTGTCGAGCGTCATCGCCGAAATGATGAAGGACACCAGCACGCCGAGGATGGTCAGCGAATGGGTGACGCGGCGGCCGATGTGGTTGCCGCCGAACTTCGTGCCGAACAGGCCGGCGACGACGGCGCCGACCAGTGGCGCCAGCGGAACGGCCAGCAGGGTGGATGCGGAAAGAGTAGCGCTCATGAGTAAACCTTCTTCAGCCCTTCAGCGCATTCAGCTCGTCGACGTTGATGTTCGACTTGTTGCGGAACAGCAGCACCAGCAGCGCCAGCCCGATGGCCGACTCGGCCGCCGCGACCGTCAGGATGAAGAACACGAAGACCTGCCCGTGCATGTCGCCGAGGAAATACGAGAAGGCGACGAAGTTCATGTTGACCGCGAGCAGCATCAGCTCGACGCACATGAGCAGAACGATCAGGTTCTTGCGGTTCAGGAAGATGCCGATGACCGACAGCGCGAACAGCATCGCGCCTAGCGAAAGAAAGTGTCCGAGCGTGAGCGTCATGCCTTGGTCTCCGCTGCGGGCGCTGCTGGCTCCGCGGCCGGTTCGGCCTGTCGCGTGACGGGCATCTGGACGATGCGCACGCGGTCGCGCGCCTTGACGCGGACCTGGTCGGCCGGGTTCACGTACTTGCTGTCCTTGCGGGTGCGCAGGGTCAGCGCGATGGCGGCGATGATCGCCACCAGCAGGATCACGGCAGCGATTTCCAGCGGATAGAGGTATTGCGAATAGAGCAGCTTGCCGAGTTCGAGCGTGTTCGAGGTCTCTGGGCCCTGAATCGCCGACAGGGTCTTCGGCGAGGTCAGGCGGAAGCCGCCCATCAGCACTGCGGCCATTTCAAGCGCAATCAGCGCACCCACCCCGGCGGCCAGCGGGAAGTGCTTCCAGAAGCCCTCTCGCAGGCCTTCGACATTGATGTCCAGCATCATCACCACGAACAGGAACAGCACCATCACCGCCCCGACATAGACGAGGACCAGCGTGATGGCAAGGAACTCCGCGCGCAGCAGGAGCCAGATGGCCGATGCCTGGAAGAACGCCAGCACCAGGTAGAGCGCCGCATACACGGGGTTGCGCGCGGTGATGACGCGGAAGGCTGCAAACAGCAGCACCGCGGCAAACAGATAGAACAGACCGGTCTTGGCGTCCATGGATAGGATTCGTTTTCTTCGGGTTCAGCCAGCCGCTTCAGCGGTACTTGGCGTCCGCCGCCTTGTTGGCGGCGATTTCTTTTTCGTAGCGGTCGCCGACGGCGAGCAGCATGTCCTTGGTGAAGTACAGGTCGCCCCGCTTCTCGCCGTGGTATTCGAAGATGTGGGTCTCGACGATCGAGTCGACCGGGCAGCTTTCTTCGCAGAAGCCGCAGAAGATGCACTTGGTCAGGTCGATGTCGTAGCGCGTGGTGCGGCGCGAGCCGTCGTCGCGGACATCGGATTCGATCGTGATCGCGAGCGCCGGGCACACGGCCTCGCAGAGCTTGCAGGCGATGCAGCGCTCTTCGCCGTTCTCGTAGCGGCGCAGCGCATGCAGGCCGCGAAAGCGCGGCGACAGCGGCGTCTTCTCTTCCGGGAACTGGACGGTGATCTTGCGGCTGAAGGCGTACTTGCCGGTCAGCGCGAGGCCCTTGAACAGTTCCACCAGCATGAAGCTGGACAGGAAGTCCTTGAGCGAGAAAGGCGCGGAGGCGGTCGTGGAGGAGCGCGCAAGCGCGCTGGCAGAAGGCGCAGTCATGGCAGTTCCGGTTATTTCCAGATGTTGAAGGGGGTCTGCATCCAGGCGCCGACCACCACCAGCCACACCAAGGTGACCGGAATGAAGATCTTCCAGCCCAGCCGCATGATCTGGTCATAGCGGAAGCGCGGGAAGGTCGAACGGACCCAGAGGAACATCGTGACCACGCAGAAGGTCTTGATGCCGAGCCAGATCCAGCCCGGGATGAAGGCCAGGAAGTCGAACGGGGGCAGCCAGCCGCCGAGGAACAGCACCGCGCACAGGATCGAGACCAGCCACATGTTGGCGTACTCGGCCAGGAAGAACATCGCGAAGCTCATGCCCGAGTACTCGATCATGTGGCCGGCGACGATTTCCGATTCGCCTTCGACGACGTCGAAGGGGTGGCGGTTGGTTTCGGCCAGGCCCGAGATGAAGTAGACGACGAAGATCGGCAGCAGCGACAGCCAGTTCCACGACAGGAAGCCGATGCCCATCGAGGCGAAGTGGCCCCTGCCCTGCCCCATCACGATGTCGGTCATGTTCAGGCTGGCCGACACCATCAGCACGACCACGAAGCAGAAGCCCATCGCGATTTCGTAGCTGACCATCTGGGCCGACGCGCGCAGCGCACCCAGGAAGGCGTACTTCGAGTTCGAGGCCCAGCCCGCGATGATCACGCCATAGACCTCGAGCGAGGTGATGGCCATGACGAACAGCAGGCCGGCGTTGATGTTGGCGAGCGCGACCTCGGGTCCGAACGGAATGACCGCCCAGGCGGCCAGCGCCGGCATGATGGTCATGATCGGGCCGAGCAGGAACAAGCCCTTGTTGGCCACCGTCGGGAGGATGATTTCCTTGGTCAGCAGCTTGAGCGCGTCGGCGATCGGCTGCAGCAGGCCCAGCGGGCCGATGCGGTTGGGGCCGATGCGGATCTGCGTGAAGCCGATGGCCTTGCGCTCCCAGAGCGTGAGGTAGGCGACCGCGCCCATCAGCGGGATCACGACGACGATGATCTTGATCAGGGTCCAGATCACCGGCCAGAGGAAGCCGGTCCACCAGCCGGCCGAGACCAGGCCGAGGCCGAAGCCGTGCAGCGCGTCGATCATGCCGACACCTCCTGCAGGGCCGCGGCCTGGCGGGCGTCGGCGGTGAGCTGCAGCGAAGGCGCGCGGCGCACGATCGAGTCGAGCTGGTAGATGCTCGCGACCACCGGGGCCGATTCGGCCGCGACGCCCATGTCGATCTCGGCGGCGGTGGCGTTGGACAGCTTTCCGGCCGCGACCTGGACCGGCGAGTCGATCTCGGCCAGCACGTCGGCGGTGGATTCGAAGGCGAAGCCCGGCAGGCCGAGCAGGTTCGCCAGCACGCGCAGCACCTTCCAGGCCGGACGCGCTTCGCCCTGCGGCTTGACGACCGCATGGAAGCTCTGCAGGCGGCCTTCGGCGTTGACGAAGGTGCCCGGCGTTTCGGTGAACGGCGCGATCGGCAGCAGCACGTCGCTGAATTCGAGGTTGGCCTTGAACGGGCTCAGCGTGACGACCATCTGCGCGTGCGCGAGACCTTCGATCGCGGCCTCGCCGGCGGCCGAGTCGAACACGGGTTCGGTGTTGAGCAGCAGCACGGCCTTGAGGCCCCCTGCGAGCATCTGGGCGGCGTTCAGGGCGCCGTCGCGCGGCAGCGCGCCGACCAGTTGCGCGCCGACCGTGTTGGCGGCTTCGGTCAGGTAGCCGACGCTGGCGCCAGTCTGGGCGCCGATCCAGTTGGCCAGCGCCAGCAGGCTGCCGGCGCGGGCGTGATGGGCCGCGGCATTGCCGAGCAGGATCGCCTTGCGTTCACCGCCGAGCAGCGAGGCGGCCAGCGCCTTCGCGGCGTCGCTGGCGGCGCCGCTGAGGGCGACCGGTGCCTGGGCGCCGGTGCTTTCGGCGATGGCGYCCGCCAGTTCGACCAGCGCGTCGACCCATTGGTCGGCCGGCAGGGTGACGGCGTTGGCGATCGGCATGGCCCAGGCGTCGGCATCGGCCAGCAGTTCGGCCGAGGTGATGGCGCTCAGCGCCCCACCCTTGCGGACCGACTGGCGGATGCGCTGGGCGAACAGCGGATGGTCCTTGCGCAGGTTCGAGCCGACCACCAGCACGCGCTGCAGCTGCGACAGCGAAGCCACGGAAGTGCCGAGCCAGCGGATGCCTTCGGCGGCGCCGAACTCGGCGTTGCGCAGGCGGTAGTCGATGTTGCCGCTGCCCAGGCCATGGGTCAGCAGCTTGGCCAACTGCAGCTCTTCGAGCGTGCTGTGCGGGCTGGCGAGCGTGCCGATGCTCTTCGCGCCGTGGTCGGCCTTGATCTGCTTCAAGCCATTGGCGACGTATTCGAGCGCGGTCTGCCAGTCGACCTGCTGCCACTGGCCCCCCTGCTTCAGCATCGGCTGCGTCAGGCGCTCGGGGCCGTTGAGGGCCTCGTACGAGAAGCGGTCGCGGTCGGCGATCCAGCACTCGTTGACGTCTTCGTTCTCGAGCGGCACCACGCGCATCACGCGGTTGTTCTTGACCTGGACGATCAGGTTGGCGCCGGTGGAGTCGTGCGGGCTGACCGACTTGCGGCGCGACAGCTCCCAGGTGCGGGCGCTGTAGCGGAAAGGCTTGCTGGTGAGCGCGCCGACCGGGCAGATGTCGATCATGTTGCCCGACAGCTCGGAGTCGACCGAGTCGCCGAGGAAGGTCTCGATCTCGGAGTGCTCGCCGCGATGCGACATGCCGAGCTCCATCACGCCGGCCACTTCCTGGCCGAAGCGGACGCAGCGCGTGCAATGGATGCACCGGCTCATCTCTTCCATGCTGATCAGCGGGCCGACGTCCTTGTGGAAGACGACGCGCTTTTCTTCCTCGTAGCGCGAGGACGAACCGCCGTAGCCCACGGCCAGGTCCTGCAGCTGGCATTCGCCGCCCTGGTCGCAGATCGGGCAATCGAGCGGGTGGTTGATGAGCAGGAACTCCATCACCGACTGCTGGGCCTTGATGGCCTTGTCGCTCTTGGTGCGGACGATCATGCCCTGCGTCACGGGCGTGGCGCAGGCCGGCATCGGCTTGGGCGCCTTCTCGACGTCGACCAGGCACATGCGGCAGTTGGCCGCGATGCTGAGTTTCTTGTGATAGCAGAAGTGCGGGATGTAGGTGCCCGCCTTGTCGGCCGCATGCATGATCATGCTGCCTTCGACGATGTCGACCTTCTTGCCGTCGAGTTCGATTTCAACCATATGTTTTTCTTCTCGCGCTCGTCAGGCCCGGGCGGCCGTCTTCGGGACGTAGCCCGGGATCAGTGCCTCGAACTCGTGACGGAAGTGCTTGATCATGGCCCGCACCGGCATCGCGGCGGCATCGCCCAGCGCGCAGATGGTGCGGCCCTGGATGTTGTCGGCGACCGAGTTCAGCAGGTCCATGTCGGACGCCTTGCCATGGCCGTTGTGGATGCGGTCGACCACCCGCCAGAGCCAGCCCGTGCCCTCGCGGCAGGGCGTGCACTGGCCGCAGGATTCGTGCATGTAGAAATACGAGAGGCGCTTGAGCGACTCGACCATCGAGCGGCTGTCGTCCATCACGATGACCGCGCCCGAGCCCAGCATCGAGCCGGCCTTGGCGATGGAGTCGTAGTCCATCGTGCACTGCATCATGATGTCGGCCGGCAGCACCGGCGCCGACGATCCGCCCGGGATCACGGCCTTGAGCTGGCGGCCCTTGCGCACGCCGCCCGCGAGCTCGAGCAGCTTCGAGAACGGCGTGCCCATCGGCACTTCGTAGTTGCCGGGGAGCTCGACGTCACCGCTGACCGAGTAGATCTTGGTGCCGCCGTTGTTCGGCTTGCCGCACTCGAGGTAGGCCACGCCGCCGTTGTTGATGATCCACGGCACGGCCGCGAAGGTCTCGGTGTTGTTGATCGTGGTCGGCTTGCCGTAGAGGCCGAAGCTGGCCGGGAACGGCGGCTTGAAGCGCGGCTGGCCCTTCTTGCCTTCGAGCGATTCGAGCAGTGCGGTCTCTTCGCCGCAGATGTAGGCGCCGAAGCCGTGCGCCGCATGCAGCTGGAAGTTGTAGGCGCTGCCCATGATGCCGTCGCCGAGATAGCCGGCGGCGCGCGCCTCTTCGAGCGCCTCTTCAAAGCGGTCGTAGGTCTGGAAGATCTCGCCGTGGATGTAGTTGTAGCCCACGCTGATGCCCATCGCATAGGCGGCGATGGCCATGCCCTCGATCACGATGTGCGGATTGAACTGCAGGATGTCGCGGTCCTTGCAGGTGCCGGGCTCGCCCTCGTCCGAGTTGCAGACCAGGTACTTCTGGCCCGGGAACTGGCGCGGCATGAAGCTCCACTTGAGGCCGGTCGGGAATCCGGCGCCGCCGCGGCCGCGCAGGCCCGAGGCCTTGACCTCGGCGATCACCTGGTCGGGCGTCAGGCCCTCGGTGAGGATCTTGCGCAGCGCCTTGTAGCCGCCGCGCGCCTCGTAGTCGGCCAGGCGCCAGTTGGTGCCATTCAGGCCGGCATAGATCTGGGGCTCGATATGGCGGTCGTGGAAGCAGGTCTGGACGCCGGTGGCCTGGAACTGCTGGAGTACTTGCTCGGGCGACATCATTGGGCTCCCTTTGCGGTGGCGCCGCGCAAGCCGTCGATCAGCTGGTCGAGCTTCTCGTTGCTCATGAAGCTGCACATGGTGCGGTCGTTGACCAGCATCACCGGCGAGTCGGCGCAGGCGCCGAGGCACTCGCTCTGCTGCAAGGTGAACATGCCGTCGGGCGTGGTCTCGCCCATGCGGATGCCGAGCTTCTGCTCGAGATGGGCCAGCGCCTTCGCGCCGTCGCGCAGCTGGCACGGCAGATTGGTGCAGACGTTGAGCTTGTACGCGCCCAGCGGCCGCTGGTTGTACATGTTGTAGAAGGTCGTGACTTCGTGCACCGCGATCGGTGCCATGCCGAGGTAGGCGGCGATCTCGCGCTCGCGCTGCTCGCTCACGAAGCCCTCGTCCTGCTGCACGATCGCCAGGCAGGCCATCACGGCCGACTGCTTGCCGGCCGGCGGGTACTTGGCGACCTCGCGGGCGAAACGCTCCAGCGTGGCGGCCGACAGCGCCGCTTGGCTGCCGTGGGAAGAAGTGTCGGAATGCATGGGAAGGCTCATCGATCGATCTCGCCGAACACGATGTCCATGGTGCCGATCACGGCGACAGCGTCGGCAATCATGTGGCCGCGCGCCATTTCGTCCAGGGCCGCCAGATGCGGGAAGCCCGGTGCGCGGATCTTCAGGCGGTAGGGCTTGTTGGCACCGTCGCTCACGAGGTAGATGCCGAATTCGCCCTTGGGATGCTCGACGGCGGCGTAGGCCTCGCCTTCGGGCACATGGAAACCTTCGGTGAAGAGCTTGAAGTGATGGATCAGCTCTTCCATGTTGGCCTTCATGGACTCGCGCGCCGGCGCCGCCACCTTGTGGTTGGCGGTGATCACCGGGCCCGGGTTGGCACGCAGCCATGCCGAGCATTGCTGGATGATCTTGTTGGCCTGGCGCATTTCTTCGACGCGCACCAGGTAGCGGTCATAGCAGTCGCCGGTGACGCCCACCGGGACGTCGAACTCCATGCGGTCGTAGACGTCGTAGGGCTGCTTCTTGCGCAGGTCCCAGGCGATGCCCGAGCCACGCAGCATCGGGCCGGTGAAGCCGAGGTTGAGCGCGCGCTCCGGCGACACCACGCCGATGCCCACGGTGCGCTGCTTCCAGATGCGGTTGTCGGTGAGCAGCGTCTCGTACTCGTCGACCATCTTCGGGAAGCGCTTGCAGAAGTCGTCGATGAAGTCGAGCAGCGAGCCCTGGCGATTCTCGTTGAGCCGCTCGATCGCCTTCGCGTTCTTGATCTTGCTGACCTTGTACTGCGGCATGACGTCCGGCAGGTCGCGGTAGACGCCACCCGGACGGAAGTAGGCCGCGTGCATGCGCGCACCCGACACCGCCTCGTACATGTCGAACAGGTCTTCGCGCTCGCGGAAGCAGTAGATGAGCATGTTCATCGCGCCGCAGTCGAGACCGTGCGCGCCGAGCCACAGCAGGTGGTTCAGCAGCCGGGTGATCTCGGCGAACATGACGCGGATGTATTGCGCCCGCAGCGGCACGTCGAGGCCCATGAGGCGCTCGATCGCGAGGCAGTACGCATGCTCGTTGCTCATCATCGACACGTAGTCGAGACGGTCCATGTAGGGCAGCGACTGGATGAAGGTGCGCGACTCGGCGAGCTTCTCGGTGGCGCGGTGCAGCAGGCCGATATGCGGGTCGGCGCGCTGGATGACTTCGCCGTCGAGCTCGAGCACGAGGCGCAGCACGCCGTGCGCTGCCGGATGCTGGGGACCGAAGTTCAGCGTGTAGTTCTTGATTTCGGCCATCAGTGCAATCCACCACCGTAGTTGTCTTCGCGGATCACGCGCGGCGTGATCTCGCGCGGCTCGATCGAGACCGGCTGGTAGATCACGCGCTTCTGTTCCGGGTCATAGCGCATCTCGACATGGCCCGACACCGGGAAATCCTTGCGGAACGGGTGGCCGATGAAGCCGTAGTCGGTCAGGATGCGGCGCAGGTCGTCGTGCCCCTCGAACACGATGCCGTAGAGGTCGAAGGCTTCGCGCTCGAACCAGCCGGCCGCGTTCCAGACGCTGGTCAGCGAATCGACGACCGGCAGGTCTTCGTTCGGCACGAACACCTTGAGGCGCACGCGCTGGTTGAGACTCACCGACAGCAGGTGCGAGACGACGCCGAAGCGCTCGCCTTGCCACTCGCCGTCGCGGTAGCCGGAGTAGTCCATGCCGCAGAGGTCGATCAGCTGCTCGAAGCGGCAGCCCGGCGCGTCACGCAGCAAGGTGGCGGCTTCGAGATAGTCGGCGGCACCCACCACCACCGTCACCTCGCCCAGCGCGAGCACGACGCTCTTCGCCTTGGAGCCAAGTGTTTCGGTGATCTGGGTCTGCAGCGCCTCGGGAGAAATGGCAAAGTCGGTCATGTCTCTCGCTCTTCAGGCGCGCGCGATCGTGTTGGTGCGGCGGATCTTCTGCTGGAGCTGGATGATTCCGTACAGAAGCGCCTCGGCGGTCGGCGGGCAGCCCGGCACATAGACGTCGACCGGCACGATGCGGTCGCAGCCGCGCACGACCGAATAGCTGTAGTGGTAGTAGCCACCGCCATTGGCGCACGAGCCCATCGACAGCACCCAGCGCGGCTCGGGCATCTGGTCGTAGACCTTGCGCAGCGCCGGCGCCATCTTGTTGCACAGCGTGCCGGCCACGATCATCAGATCGGACTGGCGCGGGCTGGGGCGGAACAGCATGCCGAAGCGGTCGATGTCGTAGCGGGCGGCGCCCGCGTGCATCATCTCCACGGCACAGCAGGCCAGACCGAAGGTCATGGGCCACAGTGATCCGGTCTTGGCCCAGTTCACCACCGAGTCGTAGGTGGTGGTGACGAAGCCTTCCTTCATGACGCCTTCAATGGCCATTTTGCGGATTCCTTGTCATTCCCAGTCGAGTGCGCCCTTTTTCCACTCGTAGGCGAAGCCCACGACGAGGATGGCCAGGAAAATCATCATGGCCCAGAAGCCGACGGCACCGACCTCCTTGAGCGCGATGGCCCAAGGAAAGAGAAAAGCGATTTCGAGGTCGAAAAGAATGAAGAGGATGGCGACCAGGTAGTACCGGACGTCAAACTTCATGCGCGCATCTTCGAAGGCTTCGAAGCCGCACTCGTAAGGGGAATTTTTAGCTGCGTCGGGCCGGTTGGGACCGAGGATGTAACCCAGAACCTGAGGCGCAACGCCGACTCCGACGCCGACCAGGATGAACAACAGGACGGGGAGGTAGGAATCGAGGTTCATCAGGGGGTTCTATCACCGCTTGCCACCGGCAGGAAGCAATATTCCTGCCGGTGATATTTGGTGCGGTCGGCGAGACTCGAACTCGCACAGCTTTCGCCACTACCCCCTCAAGATAGCGTGTCTACCAATTTCACCACGACCGCGGTTTTTGCTTGCCCGGATGGCATGAGGAACCTTGTGAGGCTTTGGCTTTCCGGTGCAGCTTTAGAGTTTACCCTGAAAAACGCCTGTTTTCACTCGACGAGCGAAGAGATCTCTACTTGTATCACTTGGCCGGGATCTGGCCCGCGCCGGCGGCGGGCGCAGCCGGTGCCGAGGCAGGCGCCGCCGGTGCGGGGGCAGCGCTGCCGGCCGGGATCTGGGCCGCCGAATCGACCGGCGCGGGGGCCGGGGCCGGAGCCACGGGCGCGCCGATCGCCGCGCGTTCGAGCAGGCTGCCGCCGCCCGCCGGGCGGGCATGGCCGAAGTAGGCCAGCAGCAAGGTGCACGCAAAGAACACGGCGGCCAGCACCGCGGTGGTGCGCGACAGGAAGTTCGCGCTGCCGCTGGCCCCGAACAGGCTGCCGGCGCTGCCGCTGCCGAAGGCCGCGCCCATGTCGGCGCCCTTGCCGTGCTGGACCAGGATCAACCCGATCATCGCGAGAGCGGTGAGCATCTGCACGCCCACCAGGATATTGAGGACCACGTTCATTCGATCTAACTCCTAAATTTGTCTTCCGGCCGCGCGTTCAGCGGGCCGCTGCAATGATCTGCAGGAAATCGGGGGCCTTCAGGGACGCGCCGCCGATGAGGCCGCCGTCGATGTCGGCTTCGGCCAGCAGCTCGGCCGCATTGGCCGCGTTCATGCTGCCGCCGTAAAGGATGCGGATGCCGGCGGCGTGCTCGCTCGCCGCATGGTGCAGCTGGGCGCGCAGCACCGCATGCACGGCCTGCGCCTGCGCCGGCGTGGCGGTCTTGCCGGTGCCGATGGCCCACACCGGCTCGTAGGCCACCACGATCTCGCTGATGCAATGGCCGTTGACGTGGATCACGGCGGCCAGCTGGCGCTTGACGACCTCTTCGGTGCGCCCTGCTTCGCGTTCCGCCAGGGTCTCGCCGACGCAGACGATCGGCGTGATGCCGTTGGCCAGGGCGATGGCRGTCTTGGCCGCCACGACCTCGTCGGTCTCGCCGTGGTACTGGCGCCGCTCGGAGTGCCCGACGATCGCGTAACGCACGCCGAAATCCTTCAGCATCGCCGCCGATTGCTCGCCGGTGAAGGCGCCCTGCGGCTGCGCCGAGAGGTCCTGCGCGCCGAGCGCGATCGGCGAACCCGCCACCAGCGACTGCACCTGCGCCAGGTAAGGCGCCGGCACGCAGACCGCGACTTCGCAACCCGGGGCGCCCACGCCCGCCAGCAAGGCCTTCAGCAGCGCCTCGTTGGCAGCCAGGCTGCCGTTCATCTTCCAGTTGCCTGCGATCAGCTTCTTCTTGGTCGTCATGTCTTTGTTGTTCACCAGGTCAGCACGATCTTGCCGATGTGCTGATTCGATTCCATCAGGACGTGGGCCTGCGCGGCGCCGCTGGGCTCCCCGGCCGCGGCGAAGCGGCTGTGGATGATCGGCTTGACCGCGCCGCTCTCGAGCAGCGGCCAGACGCGCTCGCGCAGCGCCTTGGCGATCGCGCCCTTGAACGCCACCGGCCGCGGCCGCAGGGTCGAGCCGGTGATGGTCAGGCGGCGGCGCAGCACCAGGCCGGCGTTGATCTCGGCCTTGACGCCGCCCTGCACCGCGATGATCACCAGCCTGCCGTCTTCGGCCAGGCAGTCGATCTCGCGCGCCACGTAGCCGCCGGCCACCATGTCGAGGATGACGTCGACGCCCTTGCCGCCGGTGAGGCGCTTGGCCTCTTCGGCGAAATCGGCCGTCTTGTAGTTGATCGCGTGGTCGGCGCCGAGCTTCAGGCAGGCCTCGCACTTGTCGTCGCTGCCGGCGGTCGCGATCACGGTGGCGCCGAGCGCCTTGGCGAGCTGGATCGCGGTGACGCCGATGCCGCTGGTGCCGCCCTGGATCAGCAGGGTCTCGCCCTTCTGCAGGCGGCCGCGCTCGAAGACGTTGCTCCAGACCGTGAAGAAGGTCTCGGGCAGCGTGGCCGCCTCGACGTCGCTCCAGCCCTTGGGCACCGGCAGGCACTGGGCCACCGGTGCGACGCACAGTTCGGCGTACCCGCCGCCGGCGACCAGCGCGCAGACGTGGTCGCCGATCTTGAAGCCGGCCTCGGCCAGCGCCTTCTCGTCGCCGGCGACGATCTCGCCCGCGACTTCGAGTCCGGGCAGGTCGGAGGCGCCCGGCGGCACCGGGTAGTTGCCGGTCCGCTGCAGCACGTCGGGGCGGTTGACACCGCTCGCGGCCACGCGGATCAGCAATTCGCCCGCGCCGGCAACGGGCGCAGGACGTTCCACCATGCGCAGCACCTCGGGGGCGCCGAACGATGTGATCTCAATGGCTTTCATGGTCTCTTTCCGGGTAGCGGCCGCCGCGCAGAACGCGGGCGGCACGCGGTCCAGCGCGATGGCGTCGCCGCCATCGCGGCTCCATCAGGCCTGGCCGTCGCCGCGGTTCGATTCCTGAACCGGCTGCTGCTCGGCCACCTGCTCCACGGCTTGCTCGCCGCCGCGCTCGTTGTTCTCGAAACGCGGTGCGCGCTCGGCGCGCGGCGGACGATCGCCGCCGCGGTCGCCGCGGTCCGAACGCTCGCGGCGCTCGCCACCACGGTCGCCGCGGTCGCCTCGGTCTTCGCGCGGCGGGCGCTCGCTGAATTCCATGCCGGCCGGACGCTCGGTCAGGGCCTTCATGGACAGCTTGACGCGGCCCTTCTCGTCGGTCTCGAGCACCTTGACCTTGACGATCTGGCCTTCGCTCAGGTAGTCGGTGACCTTCTCGACGCGCTCGTGCGCGATCTGGCTGATGTGCAGCAGGCCGTCCTTGCCGGGCAGCAGGTTGATCAGCGCGCCGAAGTCCAGGATCTTGGTGACCGGGCCTTCGTAGACCTTGCCGATTTCGACTTCGGCGGTGATCTGCTCGATGCGCTTCTTGGCGGCTTCGGCCTTCTCCGGATCGGTCGAGGCGATCGTGATGGTGCCGTCTTCGTCGATGTTGATCGTGGTGCCGGTTTCTTCCTGCAGGCCGCGGATCACCGAGCCGCCCTTGCCGATCACGTCGCGGATCTTCTCGGGGTTGATCTTGAGCGTGGTCAGGCGCGGGGCGAAGGTCGACACCTCGGCCTTGGCTTCGCCCATCGCCTCTTGCATCTTGCCGAGGATGTGCATGCGCGCTTCCTTGGCCTGGGCCAGGGCGACCTGCATGATTTCCTTGGTGATGCCCTGGATCTTGATGTCCATCTGCAGCGCGGTGATGCCGTTGGTCGTGCCGGCCACCTTGAAGTCCATGTCGCCCAGGTGATCCTCGTCGCCCAGGATGTCGGTCAGCACGGCGAAGCGGTTGTCTTCCTTGATCAGGCCCATGGCGATGCCGGCCACGTGGGCCTTCATCGGCACGCCGGCGTCCATCATCGACAGGCAGCCGCCGCAGACCGAAGCCATCGACGAGGAGCCGTTCGATTCGGTGATTTCCGAGACGACGCGGATCGTGTACGGGAACTCTTCCTTGTTCGGCAGCACCGCGACCAGCGCGCGCTTGGCGAGGCGGCCGTGGCCGACTTCGCGGCGCTTGGTCGAACCCATGCGACCGACTTCGCCGGTGGCGAAGGGAGGCATGTTGTAGTGGAACAGGAAGCGGTCTTCGTACTCGCCCATCAGCGCGTCGATGCGCTGCGCGTCGCGTTCGGTGCCGAGCGTGGTGACCACGAGCGCCTGGGTCTCGCCGCGGGTGAACAGCGCCGAGCCGTGGGTGCGGGGCAGCACGCCGTTGCGGATCTCGATCGGGCGCACGGTGCGGGTGTCGCGGCCGTCGATGCGGGGTTCGCCCGACAGGATCTGGCCGCGGACGATCTTCGACTCGATCGAGAACAGCAGGTCGTTGACCTTGCCGGCGTCGAAGGGTTCGCCGCTTTCCTTCAGCGCGTTCATCACGCTGGCGTTGGCTTCGCGCAGGGCCTGGGTGCGGGCCTGCTTGCTGCGGATCTGGTAGACCGCGCGCAGCTTTTCTTCGGCCAGGCCCTTGACCTTGGCAACGAAGGCTTCGTCTTCGGCCGGCGGCTGCCAGTCCCAGACCGGCTTGCCGGCGTCGCGCACCAGTTCGTGGATCGCGTTGATCGCGATGTTGGCTTGTTCATGGCCGAACACCACGCCGCCGAGCATGATTTCTTCGCTCAGTTGCAGGGCTTCGGACTCGACCATCAGCACGGCGGCTTCGGTGCCGGCGACGACCAGGTCCATCTGCGAATCCTTGCGGGCGGTCTGGCCCGGGTTCAGCACGTACTGGCCGTTGATGTAGCCCACGCGGGCGGCACCGATCGGGCCGCTGAACGGGATGCCGGAGATCGACAGCGCGGCGCTGACGCCGATCATGGCGGCGATGTCGGCGTCGACTTCGGGGTTGAGCGACAGCGTGTGGATGACCACGTGGACTTCGTTCAGGAAGCCTTCGGGGAACAGCGGGCGGATCGGGCGATCGATCAGGCGGCTGGTCAGCGTTTCGTGTTCGCTGGGCTTGGCTTCGCGCTTGAAGAAGCTGCCGGGGATCTTGCCGGCGGCGTAGGTCTTCTCGATGTAGTCGACGGTCAGCGGGAAGAAGTCCTGGCCGGGCTTGGCCGACTTGGAGGCGACCACGGTGGCCAGCACCACGGTGCCCTCGATGTCCACGGTCACGGCACCGCTGGCCTGCCGGGCGATCTCGCCGGTTTCCAGAACGACGGTCTTGCCGCCCCATTGGAAGGACTTGGTGACTTTGTTGAAGAGGCTCATGTTGTGCTCCTGTTTGGATGGCGGCGACCTGTGACGACCACGGGCCCCGCGGGGGCTGGAGCGCTTGTCAGAACACGATGCCATTCCAGGGAAGCTCGGGGAGAACCTCTCTGGAATGACACAGCTTCGCTCTGTTTTTGCGGCTCCGAAGTAAAAAACGCCTGAGCTAGCGGACTAACCCAGGCGTTTTTGCATGCGATTCGACTTACTTGCGCAGGCCCAGCTTGGCGATCAGCGCGGTGTAGCGGTCGGCGTCCTTGGACTTGAGGTAGTCCAGCAGCTTGCGGCGGCGGCTCACCATGCGCAGCAGGCCGCGGCGACCGTGGTGGTCCTTGGCGTGCGTCTTGAAGTGAGGCGTGAGCTCGTTGATGCGGGCGGTCAGCAGTGCGACTTGCACTTCCGGGCTGCCGGTATCGTTGGCGGCGCGGGCGTTGTCCTTGACAACTTCGGCCTTGATGGAGGCTGCGATCATTGTGTTTCCTTCGTTCCGATCCCGAGATTCAAATTTCTTCGGGATGTTTGACTTGCGATGGGCGCTGGAACTGCACCCACCGTGCGCTTGCGACATGCAAAGCTTTGGAATTATATACCGGAAGGCTTTTTCGCCCCGTTCTGCGCCGCCAGCCAGCGCTTGAGTCGCTCGACCCCCTCGACCAGGCGGCCGGGGTCCTTCGAGGCGAAGCACCAGCGCAGCCAGCCCTGGGCTTCCGGGGCGAAGGCGTTGCCGGGCGCCAGGCCGAGGCCGGCCTCGACCACCAGGCGCTTGGCGACCTCGAGCGAATCGCCGAAGCCCTCGAGCTGGAAGAAGGCGTACATGCCGCCGCGCGCCGGCGCGACCTTGACGCCGGGCACATCGGCCAGCAGCGGCAGCAGCGTGTCTCGGCAGGCCTTGAGGTGGGCGACGATCTTCGGCGTGATCTCGTCGCCGTGCGCCAGCGCCGCGATGCCTGCGCGCTGCGTGAAGACGCTGGCGCAGGAAGTGTTGAACTCGATCAGCTTGCCCATGCCGTCCATCAGGGTGGGCGGCAGCACCAGCCAGCCGAGCCGCCAGCCGGTCATCAGGAAGCTCTTGCTGAAGCTGTGGGCGACCACCAGCCGGTCGTCGGCGCCCGCGATGTCGAGGAAGCTCGGCGCGCAGCCGTTGGGCGTCGGTTCGTAGTACAGCCGCTCGTAGACCTCGTCGGCCAGGATCCAGGTGCCGGTGCCGCGGCAATGGTCGAGGATCGACTGCTGCTCGGCGCGCGTGAGCGTCCAGCCGGTCGGGTTGTTCGGTGCATTGACGATCAAGAGCTTGGTGGCCGGCGTGACGGCCGCGCGCAGCGCGTCCAGGTCGAGCGTCCACTGCCCTGCTCTCGGCACCAGCGGCACGCAACGCACCGTCGCGCCGAGGATCGCGGGCTGCGCCGTGAGGTTGGGCCACACCGGCGTGACCGCCACCACCTCGTCGCCGGCGTCGACCAGCGCCTGCACCGCCAGCATCAGCGCGCTGACGCCGCCCGAGGTGATCGCGATGCGCGAGGCCTCGATCTTCGGATGCAACCCGCTCATGTAGGCGGCCACGGCTTCGCGCAGCTCGGGCAGACCCAGGTTGTGGGCGTAGAAGGTCTCGCCGCGCTGCAGCGACTCGATCGCGGCCTGGCGGATGACCTCGGGCGTGACCTCGTCGCTCTCGCCGAACCAGAAGGCCAGCACGTCGCTGCGGCCGAGGCCGGCATTGGCCACCTCGCGGATCTTGGAGGCCTCGAGGTTTTGAATCGCTTCTCGCATGATCAACTTCCTTGCAATCAGATGGACGCAGTATCTTCAAGGCCGGCGCAGCCAGGCCGGCCGTTGGGGGAACACCGCGGAACCGGCTTCGCCGGGCCGCTGGTGTTGCCCCCGGCAGGGGGTGGGCGGGCTACACGAAGTGAGCCCAACCTGGGGGCGAGCAACAAGTTCAGGGGCGCTGCATCTTGCAGCTCGTTGGCATTTCGGCGCGGCTGGCGGGAATCGACTTGATGACCCGGAAGCCGTAGCCCGAGCCCTCGACGTCGAACTTGACGCCGGGGGCGCCCTGCCGGTCCATGACGCCGACCACCAGCGGCTGCTGGAACTGGTGGTCCGCGGCGCGCATGTGGCCGCGCTGGCCGGCCAGGGTGACATCGGCCTTCGCGAGGGCGCGCGCCACGGCGACGGTGTCGACGCTGCCGGCCCGCTCGATGGCCTGCGCCAGCGCCTCGACGAGCAGTTGCATGCGCATGTGGACGTAGTCGTCCGAAGGCTTCGGGAAGCGGGTGCGGAAGTCGCGGTAGAAGGCCTCGCTCTGCGGCGTCTGCACGTTGGGCAGCCAGTCGGCCACCGCCACCACGCGCCCGATGCCGGCATCGCCGATGGCCGCCGGCGCGCCCAGGGCATTGCCGTAGAAGGTGTAGAAGCTGCCGTTGAAGCCGGCCTCGCGCGCGGCCTTCACGAGCAGCGTCAGGTCGTTGCCCCAGTTGCCGGTGATGACGCCCTGCGCGCCGCTGGCCATGATCTTGCTCGCATAGGGCGCGAAGTCCTTCACGCGGCCCATCGGATGCAGTTCGTCGCCGACGATCTGGACGTCCGGCCGCAGGCCCGCGAGCTGCCGCCGCGATTCGCGCAATACCGACTGGCCGAAGCTGTAGTCCTGGCCGATCAGGTAGACGCGCTGCAGCGACTTGTCTTCCTGAATCACCTGCATCAGCGCGGTGACCCGCATGTCGGCATGGGCGTCGAAGCGAAAGTGCCAGAAGCTGCAGCGCTCGTTGGTGAGCACCGGATCGACCGCCGAGTAGTTGAGGAACAGCACGCGCCGCGATGGGTCGCGCTCGTTGTTCTTGTCGATGGCGTCGATCAGCGCCGCCGCCGTGGCCGACGAGTTGCCCTGCAGCACGATGCGCGCGCCGTCGTCCATCGCGGCCCGCAGCGCCGAGAGCGCCTCTTCGTTCTGCCCCTTGCTGTCGTAGCGATCGAGCTGCAGCATGCGCGCGCCGCCCGGCAGCTTGACGCCGCCGCGGGCGTTGACCCGTTCGACCGCCCACAGCAGGTTGCGGAACACGGCCTCGCCGGTGTTGGCGAAAGGGCCGCTCATGCTTTCGATCAGGGCCAGCCGGATCGGGGGCGCCGATTGCGCCAGGGCCGCCGGGAGAGCCGGCGCGCATAGCGCCAGAGCGGCCAATTTCAAGGCGTGGCGACGCCAAATAAAGTTGGAAGGCATTGTCTTGAATCCCCTGTTGCAGCGCCTAGATGCGATGGCATGCGGCACTTGTCTTGTTGAACGCCGCGCAGTGTAAGGGACACACATTCTTGTCCCGGAAGCCATCCCTCAGCCGAGGAGTCTCATCATGTTTTTCGCCCCCGCAGTCCGCACCGCCCGCTTCGTTCCGCGCACCTACGACCGCAGCCTCGAGCGCTTCGTCAACCAGGCCTTCTCGGGTGCGCAGCGTTCGCTCAACGTCGAGCAGGACGAAAAGACCTGGACCCTCACGCTCGACGTGCCCGGCCTGTCGCGCGACGACCTGACGATCGGCATCGAAGGCGCCGTGGTCCGCATCGAAAGCAAGGCCGAAGCCAAGCGCCAGATCAAGGCCGCCTACGAGCTGCCGCAGGACATCGACGTCGCCGCCAGCGAGGCCAAGCTCGAGAACGGCGTGCTGAGCCTGAAGCTGGGCAAGCAGGTGCCGGTGAGCAACGTCGCCCAGCTCGCGATCAACTGAGCCTCGCGGTGCATGCGCCCGGTTCGGCCCGGGCGCAATACCCTCCAATGGACGGGCCGGTAACTTTCTGTTGCTGGCCCTGTCATGTTTCTGGCTGACAATAAGTGCCAAATACGTCACGTTCTGTGACGTATTTTTCAATGCTTTCTTCTTAATTAGCGTCCGAATCGTCGAGTTCTGCGGTGGCAGCAGGTGGCGGGCGCCCGACGAAGCGCCATGAAAACGCACTTGAAGTTTGCCAAGAACAACGCCCGGGCCGATACCCTGCTGGTCTTCCTGCCTGGCGCTTTTCTGAAGCCCGAGGAGTTCGAGCGCGAGGGCTTCGTCAACGCCGTCCGGGAGCGCGAGTTCGCGGCCGACTCCCTGCTGGTGGACGCCGACGTCTCCTACTACTACGACCAGACCTTCATCGAACGGCTGCACCACGATGTGCTGGAGCCGCAGCGCGCGCTGGGCTACCGGTCGATCTGGCTGGTGGGCATCTCGATCGGCGGCTTCGGCGCCCTGATCCACGAACTGGCGAAGCCGGGCGCGGTCGACGGCATCGTCGCCCTGGCGCCCTACCTGGGCCGGCGGCCGATCGGCGCCGAGATCCACAAGGCCGGCGGCCTGCGGGCCTGGAAGGCGCCCGAGGGGCCGCCGCCGGACGAGGAAGTCGACCGCAAGCTGTGGCCCTGGCTGCAGCAGTACGCCTCGCCGCAGAAGGCCGCCCAGCTGCCGCCTCTGTACCTCGGCTTCGGGCTCAGCGACCGCTTTGCCTCCAACCACCAGCTGCTGGCCGACGCGCTGCCGCCCGGCCATGTCTTCACCACCGAAGGCGGCCACGACTGGCCGCAATGGTCGCAGCTGTGGCGCAAGATGCTCGACGTGCTGCCGCTGCCTTCGATGGCGCGCAGCGAGCTCAGGCGTCCGGCGGCGACGCCAATGGCCATCGCGGCCTGACGTCGAAGGCGTAGTGCCCGGTCGGCGCCTGGACGCCGGCCTGCAGCCGCATCGCCGCCGCCATCGCGATCATCGCGCCGTTGTCGGTGCACAGGTGCAGCTCCGGATAGTGCACGCGCACGCCGCGCCTGGCGCAGGCGGCATCGAGCTGCTGGCGCAGCACGCGGTTGGCGCCCACCCCGCCCGCGACCACGAAGCGGTCGAGCCCGGTCTGCTCGATCGCCGCCAGCGACTTCTTGAGCAGCACCTCGACGATCGCGGCCTGCGTCGAGGCGGCCAGGTCGGGCTTGCGGGCCTCCAGCTGGTCGCCCAGCTTCTTGGCCTGGGTCAGCACCGCGGTCTTCAGACCGGCGAAGGAAAAGTCGAGGTTGCCGCTGTGCAGCAGCGGACGCGGCAGCTTGAAGGCCTCGGCATCGCCCTGCTCCGCCAGCTTGGCGAGCCAGGGGCCGCCGGGATAAGGCAGGCCCATGAGCTTGGCGCTCTTGTCGAAGGCCTCGCCGGCGGCGTCGTCGATGGTTTCGCCGAGCAGCGCGTAGCGCCCGACCCCGTCGACCCGCATCAGCTGCGTATGGCCGCCGGACACCAGCAGCGCGACGAAGGGGAATTCGGGCGGATCGGCGCTCAGGAACGGCGACAGCAGGTGGCCTTCGAGGTGGTGCACGCCGAGCACCGGCTTGTCGAGCGCCGCGCCGAGCGCGCAGGCCACGCCGGCGCCGACCAGCAGGGCGCCCGCCAGGCCGGGACCGCGGGTGTAGGCGACGACGTCGACGTCGGACAGGCGCCGGCCGGCCTCTTCGAAGACCGCTTCGGTCAGCGGCAGGACGCGGCGGATGTGGTCGCGGCTGGCGAGCTCGGGCACCACGCCGCCGTAGGCCTGGTGCATCGCGATCTGGCTGTGCAGCGCGTGCGCGGCCAGCCGCGGCAGGCCGTCGTCCACGGTCTCGACCAGCGCCACGCCGGTTTCATCGCAGGAGGATTCGATTCCCAGTACATGCATCCGTCGAGTGTAGGCGGCGCCCTGTTCCGGGGCACGGATGTTGCTGCATTCCCCTGGAACGGCCCCCGGGCCTCGAGAACACCCCGATGAAATCCGGATTGAGCTTCCTGGTCGGCGCGCTGCGCTGCGAAATCGACGAGCTGGAGCAGCTCGCGCGAACCAGCGAGCTGGTGGCGACGATCGGCCGGCTGGTCCATGCCCTGCAGCGCGAACGCGGCATCTCGAACGTGCTGCTGGCGTCGCGCGGCCAGCGCTTCGTTGCGCAGCGCGACGCCCAGATCGCCGAATGCCTGCGGCAGGAGCAGGCCGTGCGCCTGGCCTTCGACCAGCTCGACGCCGCCGATGGCCGCATCGGCAACGGTGCGCGGCTGTTCAGCCGGATCGCCTGGGTGCTGCCGGGGATGGACGCCCTGGCCGGGCTGCGCCAGCGGATCGGCGCGCAGGAGATCGATGCCGCGCAGTCGACCGCCGCCTTCGGCAAGCTGATCGCCGGCCTGATCGCGGTGGTGTTCGAGGCCGCCGACGGCGCGACCGACCCGGAGATCTCGCGCCTCCTGGTCGCACTGTTCAACTTCATGCAGGGCAAGGAGTTCGCGGGCCAGGAGCGGGCCTGCGGCGCCGCCGCCTTCGCCTCGGGCCGCAACGACGGCGCCCGCCAGCAGCAATGGCTGCACCTGATCGCTTCGCAGGAGCATTGCTTCGCGCTGTTCGCCGACTTCGCTGCGCCCGGCCTGGCCGAGGTGTGGGGCTCGGTGCAGGCGGCGGCGCAGCTGGCCGAACTGGAGCGGCTGCGCCGCATCGCCTGCGCGGCGCCGGCCGGCGTCGCGCTCGACAGCGAGCTGAGCCCGGCCTGGTTCGACTGCTGCACCCGACGCATCGATGCCATGCAGGCGGTCGAGGAGCGCCTGGCGGCCGACCTGCGCGGGCTCTGCCTGCACAAGACCACGCAGGCCCGCAGCGAACTGCAGGCCCACGAAGCCCTGCTGGCCAGCCTGCAGGTTGGAAACGGCGTGGAAACGGCGGATTTTTTTCTCGACGCGCCGGCGACGCCGGATGCACCGGCCGGCGGCGCGCCCTACGGCCGGCAGCTCGAGCGCTCGATCCTCGACATGGTGCAGGAGCAGTCGCGCCGGCTGCAGGCGATGGGCGACGAGCTGGACACCGTGCGCGCCGCCCTCAACGAGCGCAAGCTGGTCGAGCGCGCCAAGGGACTGCTGATGGCGCACCGCCGCATCCGCGAGGAGGAGGCCCACAAGATGCTGCGCCAGACCGCGATGAACCAGGGCCGGCGCCTGGTCGAGGTCGCCGAATCGGTGCTCGCCATGGCCGAGTACCTGCCCGTCGACAAGGCGCCCTGAGTGCATCGGCGGCCCGCAATGGTGCACTGCACAAGCACTTCGCGACGGCAGGCCTCTTGCGGAATCCGCGCCACGGCGAGCATTGACGGGTATTCAACGCTCCTCTTTTCATAGCAACCAGCAATTGGCACGCCGCTTGCTGTCTCCCAGTCCATAGACCGACGAAGGTCTTCAGGCAGGCGGCATCCAACGGCGGGTGCGGCCCACCGAACCGGACAAAGGCGTCCTTATCCCGCAGGGGCTCGTTTTCGAGCGGCCCGTGCGTGGTGAGGGCGCCTTTTCGTTTTTCCGAACCGCTTTTTTCACTTCCCGGAGTACGACCCATGACCGATGCGCTGAAACCCACACTGAGTCGCCGCCGAGTGCTGCAGGCCGCCGCCGCCGGCGTGGTCGGGCTCGACCCCGCGCTGCGCGCCGCCGTCTGGGCCCAGGGCTCCGACAAGCCCGAGAAGGAAGAAGTCAAGATCGGCTTCATCCCGCTGACCGACTGCGCCAGCGTGGTGATGGCCTCGGTGCTGGGCATCGACAAGAAGTACGGCGTCAAGATCGTGCCGAGCAAGGAGGCCAGCTGGGCCGGCGTGCGCGACAAGCTGGTGAACGGCGAACTGGATTTCGCCCACGTGCTGTACGGCCTGGTCTACGGCGTGCACCTGGGCATCGGCGGCCCGAAGAAGGACATGGCGGTGCTCATGACCCTCAACAACAACGGGCAAGCCATCACGCTGTCGAAGAAGCTGGCCGACAAGGGGGCGGTCGACGGCGCATCGCTGGCCAAGGTGATGGGCAAGGAAAAGGCCGAATACACCTTCGCCCAGACCTTCCCCACCGGCACCCACGCGATGTGGCTGTACTACTGGATGGCGGCCAACGGCATCAACCCGCTGAAGGACGCCAAGGTCATCACCGTGCCGCCGCCGCAGATGGTGGCCAACATGCGCGTGGGCAACATGGACGGTTTTTGCGTCGGTGAGCCCTGGGGCCAGCGCGCGATCATGGACGGCATCGGCATCACGGCGATCACCAGCCAGGACATCTGGAAGGACCATCCCGAGAAGGTGCTCGGCACCACCGGCGACTTCGTGAAGAAGTACCCGAACACCGCGCGCGCCGTGACCGCCGCGATCCTCGAGGCCGGCAAGTGGATCGACGCCGGCCTGCAGAACAAGAACAAGATGGCCGAGACCATCGCCGACAAGAGCTACGTCAACACCAGCGTGGACGCGATCAACCAGCGCATCCTGGGGCGCTACACCAACGGCCTCGGCAAGAACTGGGACGACCCCAACTACATGAAGTTCTACGCCGACGGCGCGGTCTCCTATCCGTACCTGTCGGACGGCATGTGGTTCCTGACCCAGCACAAGCGCTGGGGCCTGCTGAAGGAGCATCCGGACTACCTGCAGGTGGCGACCCAGATCAACCAGATCGACATCTACAAACAGGCCGCCGCCGCCGCCAAGACGCCGGTGCCGAAGGAAACGATGCGCAGCAGCAAGCTGTTCGACGGCGTCGTCTGGGACGGCAAGAACCCGAAGCAGTACGCCGATTCGTTCAAGGTCCATGCCTGAGGAGCCCACCATGGTCAGTGCCGTCTTCCATTCCCCCCTCGAGGCCCACGCGGCCTTGCCGCCGGCGGCGAAAGCCGTCGCCCGCCCGGTCGCCACGGCTGCGCCGGTCGCGCTCGTACCGATGCCGCGCGTGCCGCGCGATTTCCGCGCCGTCTGGCTGCGCGTGCTGCCGCCGGTGCTCGGCTTCGCGCTGCTGGTCCTGGTCTGGGAACTGGTGGCGCTGAAGAGCACCACCGGCTTTCCGTCGCCGCTCGCGACCTGGCAGCAGGCGCTGACCGTGTTCAGCGACCCGTTCTACAGCAAGGGCCCGAACGACCAGGGCGTGGGCTGGAACGTGCTCTCGTCGCTGCAGCGGGTGGCGCTGGGCTTCGGGCTGGCGGCCGCGGTCGGCATCCCGGCCGGCTTCGCGATCGGGCGCTTCGAGTTTCTCTCGCGCATGTTCAATCCGCTGATCAGCCTGCTGCGGCCGGTGTCGCCGCTGGCCTGGCTGCCGATCGGCCTGCTGGTGTTCAAGGGCGCCAACCCGGCCGCCATCTGGACCATCTTCATCTGCTCGATCTGGCCGATGATCATCAACACCGCGGTCGGCGTGCAGCGCGTGCCGAGCGACTACATGAACGTCGCCCGCGTGCTGAACCTCAGCGAATGGAAGATCTTCACCAAGATCCTGTTCCCCGCCGTGCTGCCCTACATGCTGACCGGCGTGCGGCTGGCGGTCGGCACCGCCTGGCTGGTGATCGTCGCGGCCGAGATGCTGACCGGCGGCGTCGGCATCGGCTTCTGGGTCTGGGACGAGTGGAACAACCTCAACGTCGCCAACATCATCATCGCGATCTTCGTCATCGGCATCGTCGGCCTGGTGCTCGAGTTCGCGCTCGTCAAGATCGCCACCGCATTCACGTTCGAAGAGGTCAAGCAATGAACGACGACAGCAAGTACATCGCGATCGAAGGCGTCGAACAGCGTTTCAAGACCGCCAAGGGCAGCTTCCTGGCGCTGCGCGACGTCAACATGAACGTCGCCAAGGGCGAGTTCATCACGCTGATCGGCCACTCGGGCTGCGGCAAGTCGACGCTGCTGAACCTCATCGCCGGCCTGACCACGCCGACGCAGGGCGTGCTGCTGTGCGCCAACCGCGAGATCAAGGGCCCGGGGCCGGAGCGTGCGGTGGTGTTCCAGAACCACTCGCTGCTGCCCTGGCTGACCTGCCACGAGAACGTCTACCTGGCGGTCGAGCGGGTGTTCGCGGCGACCGAGAACAAGGCGCAGCTCAAGGCCCGCACCGAGGCGGCGCTGGCGCTGGTGGGCCTCACGCCGGCGGCGCAGAAGCGGCCCGGCGAGATCTCGGGCGGCATGAAGCAGCGCGTGGGCATCGCGCGCGCGCTGTCGATGGAACCCAAGGTGCTGCTGATGGACGAGCCCTTCGGCGCCCTCGACGCGCTGACCCGCGCCAAGCTGCAGGACGAGCTGCTGGCGATCGTGCAGAAGACCCGCAGCACCGTCGTGATGGTGACGCACGACGTCGACGAGGCCGTGCTGCTGTCGGACCGCATCGTGATGCTGACCAACGGTCCGGCCGCCACCATCGGCGAAGTGCTGGCGGTCGACATTCAGCGGCCGCGCAACCGCGTGGCGCTGGCCGAGGATCCGGTCTACGTGCATGCGCGCAAGGCCGTGATCGACTTCCTCTACACGCGCCAGGCGCACGTGGAAAAAGTCGCCGCCTGAATCAAACACCCGGCACCGGGACTCAGGACATGATGACCTGCAGGCTGTGCTCGTATGCGGCGGTGAGCTGCTCGAAGGTGTCGACCAGCGCGTCGCTGGCGCGCACCAGCGACGCCCGGCCCTCGGCGCTGTCGAGGGCCCGCACGCCACCCAGCAGGTGCAGCCATTCGTCGCGCGCGACCGCCAGCGCGGCACGGATCTCGGGCGAGCTCAGCGGCGCGGCTTCGAGCTCCCGCAGCGCGGCCTCGAACTCGTCCATCGTCGTCGCCATCCGGTCCTGCGACGGCGCCGCCAGCAGTGCCTCCTTGGCGAGCCGCTGGGCCCGCATGCGCTGCCGGCCGCAGAGGTTGACGATCCGCAGCGCCCGCCGCGCGCCGGAGGCTTCGAGCGCCTCGGTCAGCGCCTCGGCGGCCCGCAGCAGGGCCTCGGCCCGGGCATCGATCGCATCGAGCGCCGCCGCCGCCGGCCGCGCCGCGAGGGCCGTTTCCAGTTCCTGCCAGGCGCCGCGCACCCGGTCCAGCGCCGCGGTGGCGGGCGCGCCGAGCGCCAGGGCGGCGAGATGATCCAGGTTGTGCTTCACCCGCTCGGTGGACTGCGTGCGCAGCACCCGGGCGCGCCGCACGTCGATGCCGGCCAGGGCTTGTGCCGCAACCCGCACCAGCCGCTGCGACAGCATGCGCAGCTGGCCGGCGCGGTTGATCGCATCGGCCCACTGCGCGGCCTCGAGCACCGAGCGCGAGACTTCGCCCAGCCGCAGGTTGGCATGCATGGCGGCGCCGCGCAGCAGGCCGAAGGCCTCGTCCTCGCCGATGCCGCGGGCCGACATCAGCAGGCCCTTGGCCCGGTCGACCCACTTGCGCTCATCGAGGCGGGTGCGCAGCGCCTCGAGTTCGCTGCGCAGCGCGACCTCGCGCTGCCAGCGGGCATCGGCACGCGCGTTCAGCGCTGCCAGGGCCGGTGCGTCGATGCGATCGGCCGGCGCCCAGGCGTGCACGCCGAGCGCCACCAGCTGCGCATGGGCCGCATCGTCGAGCGGCGCGCTGACGAGTCCAATGGCGCAGGGCGGCAGGCCCGACCAGGCCCGCAGCGCATCGAGCAACGGTTCAGGCACCAAGCCTGGCAGCCAGATCAGGACCTGTCGTGGTGCCGACGCCTCGATCTGGCGCACCAGATCGCCGCAGGCGACCGCGACGAAACCGTGGGCCAGCGCCAAGTCGAGGGCCGCGGGCAGCGCATGGGAAGCGCTTTCGGGAGGAGGAACAACGAGAAATCGGGTCACGGTCGCAATCGGAAACAGATGCACAGCATAGGCCAGCCAACGCTCAAGTTACTGGCACGTCTTTTGCGTAATTCAGGGTGCGGTGCAACGAAGCACCGCTTTGGTGAAGCGGCAGGTTCCTGCCCGCCGTCCGGCAGCGACAAGGCCGGACACACCCTTCAGGTTGCCGGCTGCCGCCGCTGCCACACCTTCCCAACCCCGCCCGACGACACGGCCCGCTCCCGGCCGGGCCGCGGCATTTCGCATGGACTGCCATGACCAGCTTCAAGACGTTTCTGAAAACAGGCCACGGCCCGACGCTGTTCGCGGCCTTTCTCTATTTCTCTTTCTCGTGCTGCATCTGGGTGCTGAACGGCGCCATGGCGCCCTTCATCGGCGAGACCTTCGATCTCTCGCCGGCGCAGAAGGGGCTGATGCTGTCGGTGCCGATCATCGCCGGCGCGCTGATGCGCTTTCCGCTCGGCATCCTGTCGCAGTACATCGGCCGCAAGAACGCGACGCTGGTCGAGATGGGCCTGATCGCGGTGGCGATGCTGTTCGGCTTCTTCTTCGTGAAGAGCTTCAACGACCTGCTCGCGATGGGCGTGCTGCTGGGCATCGCGGGCGCCAGCTTCGGCGTCGCGCTGTCGCTCGGCTCGGGCTGGTTCCCGCCGCAGCACAAGGGCCTGGCGATGGGCCTGGTCGGCGCCGGCAATGTCGGCACCGCGGTGTCGGTGCTGGTGGCGCCGCCGCTGGCGCAATGGCTGGGCTGGCAGGCGGTGTACGGCGTCGCCGCCGGTGCCATCCTGGTGCCGATGGTCGTCATGATCGTGTTCGCCAAGGAGCCGCCGGACATCGACAGCCATGCCAGTTTCCGTGAGCACATCGCCTGCCTGTTCGAGAAGGACGGCTGGGTCTTCAGCCTGATCTACGGCGTGACCTTCGGCGGCTTCATCGGCCTCACGACCTTCCTGCCGTCCTACTACTACGACCAGTTCGGCGTCAGCAAGGTGCAGGCGGGGCAGCTCACCATGCTGGCCGCCTTCATGGGTGCCGCGGTGCGCGTCGTCGGCGGCTGGATCTCCGACCGCTGGGGCGGTGTCAACACGCTGACCCTGGTGCTGACGGTGGTGGCCGGCGGCCTGGTGCTGGTGGGTATCTCGTCGTCCTCGCTGGTGCTCACCACGCTGCTGCTGATCGCCTGCTTCGCGGCGCTGGGTGCGGGCAACGGCGCGCTGTTCCAGCTGGTGCCGCTGCGCTGGCCGGCCAGCACCGCGGTGGCGGGCTCGATGATCGGCGAGATCGGCGCCCTCGGCGGCGGCCTGGTGCCCAACGCGATGGGCCTGTCCAAGCAGTACCTCGGCAGCTACACCTGGGGCTTCGTCTTCTTCGCGCTGCTGTCGCTGGTGATGCTCGGCGTGATGCGCGTGATGCAGATCCGCTGGACCCGCACCTGGGCCGAGAAAGGCGGTCGTGCACGGGTCGCGGCCTCTCCCTCGGCGGTCAGGTACGCCGCCCCGCGCAAGACGGCGCGCCAGCGCTGAAGAGGCCGCCCATCATGTCAACGCGGCAAGAAGAGCAGCCACAGCACGAGCAGTGCGTTGAAGAGCAGCGACACCGCCAGCGCGATCTTGACCAGCGCGGCCGGATCGCGGCGGATCAGCGGCGTGTGGCCGGGCGGACCGACGGGACGCGACGCCCCGCGCTCCAGCGCCAGCACCAGCTCCTCGGCGGTCTCGAAGCGCTGGCGCGGATCGCGCGCCACCGCCTTGCACACCAGGTGGTCGAGCCAGACGGGAACGTCGGGCCGGATGCGCGAGAGCGCGGCCGGGTCGCGCCGGTAGCGCGCCAGCTGGTAGGGCTCGATCTCGCCATAAGGCAGTCGTCCCGCCAGCCACTGGTAGAGCGTGACGCCGAGCGCGAACAGGTCGCTGCCGGCATCGGCGTCGGCACCCTGCCACTGCTCGGGGTTGATGTAGCTCGGCGTGCCGGCGTGCAGCTCGCGCTGGGCCTCGCCCTCGCGCCCGGACAACGCGACGCCCAGGTCGAGGATGCGCCAGCGGCCGTCCTCGCCCAGGTGCAGGTTGCCGGGCTTGATGTCGCGGTGCACCACCCCCTGACGGTGCAGCCGGCCAAGAGCCTTGGCGATCGCGATGGCCGCGCCGATCACCTCGGAAGTGGCGCCCCGCGGGACCGACTTCTGCAGCTGTTCGAGCGTGCGGCCGCCATGCCAGTCGAACACGAGGTAGAGCGCGCTGGCGTCCTCGGCGCGTTCGTGCACGCGGACAAAGCCGCTGTCTGCGCGGGCGCTGACGCGCAGGCCCAGCCAGGCCTCGTGCGCCAGCATGGCGCGCTCCTCGGGATCGCCGGCGCGCGAGGGATGCAGCGTCTTGATCGCGACCAGCTCCCGCGTGACCGGATGGCGCGCCTGGTAGAGCAGGTGCACGCCGGTGTCGGCCACGCGCGCCGTGATGGCGTAGCCGTCGAGCATGTCGCCGACCTTCAGCGCCGGCGGCGGCGCCAGCCGACGGACGTCGCCGAGCTCGTCGTCGAGCTGGCGCGCGTCGAGGCCGATCACGCGGATCACCAGCGCGGTGGCGTTGTCGCGCGAACCGGCCGCGAGCGCCGCCCGCACCAGCGCCTCGCTGCCCTGCAGCGCCGTGCCCTGCAGCGCGAAGCGCGCCAGCTGCTGCGCCTTCAGTGCGCCATGCACGCCATCGGAGGTCAGCACGAAGCAATCGCCGACACGCACGTCGCCCTGTGCGTAGTCGACCCGCACCTGGTCATCGAGGCCGATCGCCCGGGTCAGGCGGCTGCGCAGGTCCGGATGCTCGAAGGCGTGGTCCTGGGTCAGCGGCACGGCCGGCTCGTCGGCGTCGCGCACCTGCCAGGCGCGCGTGTCGCCGACGTGCGCCAGCGTGTAGCTCTGACCGTGCAATACCAGCGCGGTCAAGGTGGTGAGCGCGGTGCCACCGCCCTGCCGGCGCCGGTTGTGGTCGGCCAGCCAGGCGTTCTGGGCGCCGATCAGCCGGTCCAGGGCCGCGGTCGGCTCCCAGGTGTCGGGCGTTGCGAAGTAGTCGGCCAGCAGGCCCATCACGGTGGTCTGTGCCGCCTCCAGGCCATGGCCGCCGGTGGACACGCCGTCGGCGATGGCGGCGATCAGCCCGCGCGCCTCCTCGCCCGGCGGCGCGTGCACGGTGCCGGCGAAGTCCTCGTTGACGTCGCGCGGCCCGCGCTGGCTGCTGTAGCCGATGTCCACTTCAAAGCTCATGGCGCGATTCTCCACGCGCGCCGCGGGCGGCTCGCTTGATTCGAATCCACGAAAGAGGTCCACCCCATGAAGAAGATGAAACTCGTGATGGTCGGCAACGGCATGGCCGGCGTGCGCACGCTCGAGGAACTGCTCAAGATCGAGCCCGAGCTCTATGACATCACCGTGTTCGGCGCCGAGCCGCATCCGAACTACAACCGCATCCTGCTGTCGCCGGTGCTGGCCGGCGAGCAGACCGTGGACGAGATCGTCCTCAACAGCTTTGAGTGGTATGCCGACAACCACATTACGCTGCATGCAGGCAAGAAGGTGGTCGAGATCGACCGGGTCAGGCGCATCGTGCGCGCCGACGACGGCACCGAGGCCGACTACGACCGGCTGCTGCTGTGCACCGGCTCCAACCCCTTCATGCTGCCGGTGCCCGGCAAGGACCTGAAAGGCGTGATCGCCTACCGCGACATCGCCGACACCGACTACATGATCGAGGCCGCCCGCACGCACAAGAACGCGGTGGTGATCGGCGGCGGCCTGCTGGGGCTGGAGGCGGCCAACGGCCTGATGCTGCGCGGCATGACCGTGACCGTGGTGCACGTGATGCCCTGGCTGATGGAGCGCCAGCTCGACGACGTCGCGGGCAAGCTGCTGCAGAAGTCGCTGGAAGACCGGGGGCTGAAGTTCATGATGGGCGCGCAGACGCAGGAGCTGGTCGGCGGACCCGACGGCCGGGTCACCGCGATCCGCTTCAAGGATGGCACCGAGGTGGCGGCCGACCTGGTCGTGATGGCGGTCGGCATCCGGCCCAACACCGAGCTGGCGGAGAAGGCCCGGCTGCACGTCAACCGCGGCATCGTGGTGACCGACACCCTGCAGACCGTGACCGACGCCCGCATCTACTCGGTCGGCGAATGCGCGGCGCATCGGGGCATCGCCTACGGCCTCGTGGCGCCGCTGTTCGAGCAGGCCAAGGTGGCAGCCAACCACCTGGCGCAGTTCGGCATCGGCCGCTACCTGGGCTCGCTGACCTCGACCAAGCTCAAGGTCACCGGCATCGACCTGTTCTCGGCCGGCGAATTCATGGGTGGCGAAGGCACCGAGGAAATCGTCATGAGCGACCCCTTCGGCGGCGTCTACAAGAAGCTGGTGATCAAGGACGACAAGCTGGTCGGCGCCTGCCTCTACGGCGACACGGTCGACGGCAGCTGGTACTTCAAGCTCTTGCGAGACGGCCGCAGCGTGCACGACATCCGCGACAAGCTGATGTTCGGCGAATCGAACATCGGCGACACCGGCCACGAGGGCCACAGCAAGGCGGCCTCGATGCCCGACGATGCCGAAGTCTGCGGCTGCAATGGCGTCAACAAGGGAACGATCTGCAAGGCGATCAAGGACCGCGGCCTGTTCACGCTGGAAGAGGTCAAGAAGCACACCAAGGCCAGCGCCTCGTGCGGCTCGTGCACCGGGCTGGTCGAGCAGATCCTGATGTTCACGGCCGGCGGCGACTACTCCGCCACGCCGAAGAAGAAGGCGGTCTGCGCCTGCACCGACGTCAGCCACCAGGACGTGCGCGAAGCGATCCGCAAGCAACACTACCTGACGCACGACGAGGTCTATCGCAACCTCGGCTGGCGCACGCCCAACGGCTGCGCCAGCTGCCGCCCGGCCGTCAACTACTACCTGATCTCGACCTGGCCCAAGGAGGCGAAGGACGATCCGCAGAGCCGCTTCATCAACGAGCGCAGCCACGCCAACATCCAGAAGGACGGCACCTACTCAGTGATCCCGCGCATGTGGGGCGGCCACACCACGCCCGACGAGCTGCGCCGCATCGCGGATGCCGCCGACAAATACAAGATCCCGACGGTCAAGGTCACGGGCGGGCAGCGCATCGACCTGCTGGGCGTGAAGAAGGAAGACCTGGAGAACGTCTGGAAGGACATCGGCATGCCCTCGGGCTTTGCCTACGCCAAGTCACTGCGCACGGTGAAGACCTGCGTCGGCAGCGAGTGGTGCCGCTTCGGCACCCAGGACTCGACCCAGCTGGGCAAGGACCTGGAACGCGCGCTGTGGGCGATGTACTCGCCGCACAAGGTCAAGCTGGCGGTGTCGGGCTGCCCGCGCAACTGCGCCGAATCGGGCATCAAGGACGTCGGCGTGATCGGCGTCGACTCGGGCTGGGAGATCTATGTCGGCGGCAACGGCGGCATCAAGACCGAGGTGGCGCACTTCCTGGTCAAGGTGAAGAGCGCCGAGGAAGTGATGGCCTACGCCGGCGCCTTCCTGCAGCTGTACCGCGAGGAAGGCTGGTACCTGGAGCGCACCGTGCACTACATCGGACGGGTCGGCCTCGATCACGTGAAGAAGCGGATCCTCGAAGACGCCGAGGGCCGCAAGGCGCTCTGGGAACGGCTGCAGTTCGCGCTCGACGGCGAACCCGATCCGTGGTTCGAGTCGAGCCAGGCGTCGGTCGATGTCCGGCAGTTCACGCCGGTGGCGGTGGTCGGCGCGCTGCCGCAGACCGTTTGACAAGGAGCACGGTCATGAGCCAATGGACAGCCATCTGCCGCGTCGACGACATCCCGGTGCTGGGCGCACGGCGCGTGGCGCGGCCCGCGGGCATCGACGTCGCGGTGTTCCGCAATGCCGAGAACCAGGTCTTCGCCCTGCTCGACCGCTGCCCCCACAAGGGCGGCCCGCTGAGCCAGGGCATCGTCTTCGGCACCAGCGTGGCCTGCCCGCTGCACAACTGGGCGATCGGGCTCGACGACGGCTGCGCGAAGTCGCCCGACGAAGGCTGCACGCCGCGCTTCGCGGTCAAGGTGGCGGACGGCGTGGTGCACCTGGACAGCGCGGAACTGGCCGGCCATGCCACCGGGCTCGAACGCCCGGTCGCCGGCCCGAAGCGCCCGGTCGCAGCTTGAGAAACGCCATGAACCAGACACGCTCCACCTGCCCGTACTGTGGCGTCGGTTGCGGCGTGATCATCGAATCCGATGGCGCGCAGATCACCGGCGTGCGCGGCGACCCCGAGCATCCCGCCAACTTCGGCCGCCTGTGCACCAAGGGCTCGACCCTGCACCTCACGGCCAGCGCCGCGGTCACGATGCAGACGCGCCTGCTGCGGCCCATGCAGCGCGCCACGCGAGGCTCGGCGCCCGAGCCGATCGGCTGGGACGGCGCGCTCGACCTCGCGGTCGAGAAGTTCGCCCAGGTGATCCGCGACCACGGCCCGGATGCCGTGGGCTTCTATGTCTCGGGCCAGTTGCTGACCGAGGACTACTACGTCTTCAACAAACTCGCCAAGGGCCTGATCGGCACCAACAACATCGACACCAACTCGCGCCTGTGCATGAGCAGCGCGGTGGCCGGCTACAAGCAGACGCTCGGCGCCGACGCGCCGCCGGCCTGCTATGACGACCTCAAGTCCGCCGACTGCCTGTTCATCGTCGGCAGCAACGCGGCCTGGGCGCATCCGATCCTGTTTCGCCGCATCGAGGACGCCAAGGCCGCCAACCCGGCGCTGAAGATCATCGTGGCCGATCCGCGCCGCACCGACACGGCGGAGATCGCCGACCTGTTCCTGCCGATCCAGCCCGGCACCGACGTGATGCTGTTCAACGGCATGCTGCACCTGATGCTCTGGGAAGGCTGGACCGATGCCCGCTACATCGCCGCGCACACCACGGGCTTCGATGCGCTCAAGGCCACCGTGCGCGACTGCACGCCCGACCGCGTGGCGCAGATCTGCGGCATCGCCAAGGACGACCTGCTGCAGGCCGCGCGGCTGTTCGCGACTTCGGCGGCGACCTTGAGCCTCTACTGCCAGGGCCTCAACCAGTCGTCCTCGGGCACCGCCAAGAACGCGGCGCTCATCAACCTGCACCTGGCCACCGCGCAGATCGGCAAGCCCGGGGCCGGTCCGTTCTCGCTGACCGGGCAGCCGAACGCGATGGGCGGCCGCGAGGTCGGCGGCCTGGCCAACCTGCTGTCGGCCCACCGCGATCTCGCCAACCCCGCGCACCGGGCCGAAGTCGCAGCCCTGTGGGGCGTGCCGGAGGTGCCGGCGAAGGCCGGCAAGACCGCGGTCGAGATGTTCCAGGCGGCGGCCGACGGCGAGATCCGGGCCCTCTGGATCGCTTGCACCAACCCGGCGCAGTCGATGCCCGACCAGTCGACGGTGCGCCGTGCGCTCCAGCGCTGCGAGTTCGTGGTGGTGCAGGAGGCCTTCTCGACCACCGCTACCTGCGACTACGCCGACCTCCTGCTGCCGGCCACCACCTGGGGCGAGAAGGAAGGCACGGTCACCAACAGCGAGCGCCGGATCTCGCGCGTGCGCCCGGCGGTGGCGGCGCCGGGGCAGGCGCGCAGCGACTGGGCGATCGGCGTGGACTTCGCGCGCCGGCTCGAAGCCCGGCTCGCGCGCGCCGGGCTGCCGGCCACCCTCTTTCCCTACGCCGACGCCGAATCGGTCTGGAACGAGCACCGCGAGAGCACCCGCGGGCGCGACCTCGACATCACCGGCATGAGCTACGCGATGCTCGAGGCAGCGCCGCAGCAATGGCCGCTGCGCGAGGGCGAAGCGTCCGGCCGTGCACGGCTCTACGAAGATGGCGTGTTCCCGACACCCGATGGCCGGGCCCGCTTCGTCGACACGCCCTACAAGCCGGTGGCCGAGGCCCGCGAGGCGCGCTATCCGTTCTCGCTCAACACCGGCCGGCTGCGCGACCAGTGGCACGGCATGAGCCGCACCGGCACGCTGGGCCGGCTGTTCGGCCACGTGGCCGAGCCGAGCGTGCAGATGCACCCGCAGGACATGGCGCGCCGCCAGCTGGCCGAAGGCGACCTCGTGCACGTGACGTCGCGCCGCGGCTCGATCGTGTTGCCGCTCGCCGCCAGCACGGAAGTCGGCCTGTCCCAGGCCTTCATCGCGATGCACTGGGGCGGCGAGTACCTGAGCGGCAGCTCGAGCACGGGCGAACGGCTGGCTGGCGTCAACGCACTCACCACGCCAAGCTACTGCCCCGACTCGAAGCAGCCGGAACTCAAGCACGCGGCAGTCAAGATCCTCAAGGCCGAGCTGCCCTGGTCGCTGCTCGCTGCCGCCTGGCTGCCCCAGGATGCGGCGCTGGACACCGCCGGCGCACTGCGCGCGCTGATGCAGAGCTTTCCCTTCGCCAGCTGCGTTCCCTTCGGCACCGGCGGCGCGCTCGAAGGCGGCGCGCCCGAGCGCACCGGCATCCTCTTCCGTGCCGCCGGCTACGAGGCTCCGCCCGACGCCGTGCTGGCGCAGATCGAGGACCTGCTGGCGCTGGGCGGCGCCGACACGCTGCGCTACGCCGATGCCCGGCGCGGCCAGCGGCGCGCCGTGCGGCTGGCACGCGACGGCGCCGACGCCCGGCTCGAAGGCTTCCTGCTCGGCGGCGACACCCGCGCCGAAGCCTGGATCAAGGCCCTGCTGCAGGACCGCCTGCCGGCCCAGGCCTACGGCCGCCAGCTGCTGCGCCCCGGCGCCACGGCACCGGCCGGCGTGGCCGCGCGCGGCAAGGTCGTGTGCAGCTGCTTCGGCGTCACGCAGACCGCGATCGAGGCGCAGCTGGCGAGCGGCCCGGGCGACGAGACCGAAGGCCTGGCCGCGCTGCAGGGCGCGCTCAAGTGCGGCACCAACTGCGGCTCCTGCCTGCCCGAACTCAAGCGCATGGTGCGGGCCGGCGTCGCGGGGCATAAGCCCACTGCCCAACCGGCATAAGGCATGCGGGACAATCCGGCACCCATGGGAATCAGTCACTACATCAAGGAAATCGGCCGCGGCGCCCGCGGCGCGAAGCCGCTCGCCCGCGAGCAGGCCGCGGACCTGTTCGGCCAGGTGCTGGACGGCAGCATCACCGACCTCGAGATGGGCGCCTTCTGCCTGGCGATGCGGATCAAGGGCGAGACGCCCGAAGAGCTGGCCGGCTTCCTCGATGCCACCCATGCCCGGCTGGCGCGCTTCCCGGCCGGCGAGCGGCCGCTGGTCGTGCTGCCGAGCTACAACGGCGCCCGCCGGCTGCCGGTGCTGACGCCGCTGCTGGCGCTGCTGCTGGCGCGCGAGGGGCTGCCGGTGCTGGTGCACGGCGCGGCCACCGAATCGACCCGGGTGCTGGCGTCCAGCGTGCTGGCCGCGCTCGACGTGCCGGCGCTGGCGGCGATCCGCCCGATCGCCGGCGGCGAGGCGGTGTTCGCGCCGACCGCGCTGCTGAGCCCCGGGCTCAAGCGCCTGCTCGACGTGCGCCGCGTGGTCGGCCTGCGCAACCCGGGCCACAGCGTGGTCAAGCTGATGCAGCCCGCCCTCGGCGACTGCGTGGTGATCGGCAGCTACACCCATCCCGAATACGCGCGCTCGATGGCCGCCACCTTCGAGCTCACCGGCATGACCGCGCTGCTGTCGCGCGGCCTCGAGGGCGAAAGCGCAGCCGACCCGCGCCGCACCGCACAGGTTGACGGCTTCGTGCGCGGGCAGCGCATCGCACTGCAGGCGCAGCAGCCCGGCACCCAGGCCGAGGTGCCCGGCCTGCCGAGCGAGATCGACGTCGAGACCACGGCCACCTACACCCGGCGCGTGCTGGCTGGCGAGCTGCCGGTGCCCGACGCGCTGGCGCAGCAGGTGGCGCACATCCTTCAACTGGCGCAGCGCGCGCAAGAGACACGCGCAGCCCACACCGCGGAGATCCCATGAGCCATCTTTCCCTCCAAGGCAGCTGCACGCTGGTGGGCGCCGGTCCCGGCGACCCCGAGCTGCTGACCCTCAAGGCGGTCAAGGCGATCCAGGCCGCGACCGTGCTGCTGGTCGACGACCTGGTCAACGACGAGATCCTGGCCTATGCCCGGCCCGGCGCCCGGATCGTCCACGTCGGCAAGCGCGGCGGCTGCCGCAGCACGCCGCAAGCCTTCATCGAGCGGCTGATGATCACCGCGGTGCAGGAAGGCGAGACCGTGGTCCGCCTGAAAGGCGGCGATCCCTTCATCTTCGGCCGCGGCGGCGAGGAGGTCGAGCACCTGCGCGAGCACGGCATCGAGGTCCGGGTCGTCAACGGCATCACGGCCGGCCTGGCCGCGGTCACGGCGCTGGGCGTGCCCCTGACCCACCGCGACCATGCACAGGGCGTGGTGTTCGTCACCGGCCATGCCAAGACCGGCCACGCCGCCGGCGAACACCCGACCGACTGGCGCCAGCTGGCGGCCACCGCCCGCGACGCCCGCCTGACGCTGGTGATCTACATGGGCGTCGCCGGCGTCGCCCACATCCAGGACGAGCTGCTGCACGGGCTGCCCGGCGACACCCCGGTCGCCGTCATCCAGCACGCCAGCCTGCCGCAGCAGCGCCACATCGCGACCACCCTGGCGCGGCTGCGCGTCGACATCGCGGGCGCGGCCATGGCCAGCCCGTCGGTGATCGTGGTCGGCGACGTGCTGCGCGGCCTGGCGGCGGCCGGCGTCCCGTCGGCCCGCTTCGGCACCTGAGACCGGCCCGTTGGACAGCTTCGACGTCGTCGTCATCGGCGCAGGCGCCGCCGGCCTCTTCTGCGCCGGCGTGGCGGGCCAGCGCGGCCTGAAGGTGCTGCTGCTCGACCATGGCGAGCGCATCGCCGAGAAGATCCGCATCTCGGGCGGCGGCCGCGCCAACTTCACCAACCGCGACCTCGACGTCCGCGCACCCCAACGCCACTTCATCGGCGACAACCCGAACTTCTGCCGCTCCGCGCTGTCGCGCTACACGCCGCAGCAGTTCATCGCGCTGGTCCAGCGCCACGGCATCGCCTTCCACGAGAAGCACAAGGGCCAGCTGTTCTGCGACGGTCCGTCGCAGCAGATCATCGACATGCTGCTGGCCGAATGCGCAGCCGGCGGCGTGACCCACTGGCAGCCCTGCAGCGTCGGCGCCGTCTCGTGGTCGGACGACGGCGGCTATGCGATCCAGACCGGCCGCGGCGCCGTGCGCACGCCCCGCCTGGTGGTCGCGACCGGGGGCCTCTCGATCCCGCAGATCGGCGCCAGCGACTTCGGCTACCGGATCGCCACCCAGTTCGGCCTGCGCGTCATCACGCCGCGGCCGGCGCTGGTGCCGCTGACCTTCGGCGGCGAGGCCTGGGAACCGTATGCGGGGCTGGCCGGGCTGGCGCTGCCGGTGCAGATCGAGACCGGCAGCAAGAAGGAGCGCATGGCGTTCCATGAAGACCTGCTGTTCACCCACCGCGGCCTGTCGGGTCCTGCGGTGCTGCAGATCTCGAGCTACTGGAAGCCCGGCGCGCCCCTGACCCTCGACTTCGCGCCCGGCACCGACGTCGCGGCGGCGCTGTCCGAGGCCAAGCAGCGCTCCCGCAAGCGGATCGGCAACGAACTGGCGGCCTGGGTGCCGTCCCGGCTGGCCGACGCCTGGGTCGGCCAGGACGCCGCCCTGCAGCGCCCGATCAACGAGGCCGCCGACCGGGCGCTGGCGGCGCTGGCCGAGCGCATCGCGCGCTGGCAGATCACGCCCAGCGGCACCGAGGGCTACAAGAAGGCCGAGGTCACGGCCGGCGGCGTCGACACCCGCGACCTGTCCTCCCAGACCCTGGAATCGAAGCAGCCGGGACTCTATTTCATCGGCGAGGTGGTCGATGTCACGGGCTGGCTCGGCGGCTACAACTTCCAGTGGGCCTGGGCCAGTGCGCACGCCTGCGCCCAGGCGCTGGTGGCGCAACCCAAAGCTGACGCTATAATGTCGGGCTAACTTCGGCCTCCCCTCAACGGCCCACCCCATTTTTCAGTTGAGGAACCCCGGCCCGGGGCCTCGATCTCCCCAGGCCAAATGAACCAACCGATTCCTAAATGACCACCATCCGCGTAAAAGAAAACGAGCCCTTCGACGTCGCACTGCGCCGCTTCAAGCGCACCATCGAAAAGCTCGGCCTGCTGACCGACCTGCGTGCCCGCGAGTTCTACGAAAAGCCGACCGCCGAGCGCAAGCGCAAGAAGGCCGCGGCCGTCAAGCGCCACTACAAGCGCGTGCGCAGCATGCAGCTCCCCAAGAAGCTGTACTAAGCACCCGCAGCGTTGGCCACAGGCCACCGCCCGGTTCAATCCGGATCGAGCCGCGCCAGGGACACCCTGCCGCGGCTTTTGTTTGTCGCTCCATCAAAGAAAGCCAGCCATGAGCCTCAAGAACCAGATCACCGAAGACATGAAGACCGCGATGCGCGCCAAGGACGCCGAGCGCCTGGGCACCATCCGCCTGCTGCTCGCCGCCCTCAAGCAGAAGGAAGTCGACGAGCGCATCGAACTCGATGACGCGATGGTGGTCGCGATCGTCGACAAGCTGGTCAAGCAGCGCAAGGACTCGGTCGCCGCCTTCACCCAGGGCGGCCGCACCGACCTGGCCGACAAGGAAGCGGCCGAGATCAAGGTGCTCGAGGTCTACCTGCCGCAGCGCATGAGCGCCGACGAGGTGGCGGTCGAGGTCCGGGCGATCGTCGCCGAACTCGGCGCCAAGGGCCCGGGCGACATGGGCAAGGTGATGGGCGCGGTCAAGGCCAGGCTGGCCGGCAAGGCCGACATGGGCCAGGTCAGCGCCGCCGTCAAGGCGGCACTGGCCAGCGCCTCAGCATGAAGTCGCGCCCGGTCCTCAAGGCCTGCGCCTGCCTGGTCGACGCCCAGGGCCGGCTGCTGGTGTTCCACCATCCCGAGGACCGCGGCATGCAGCTGCCCAAGGGCACGATCGAGCCCGGCGAAGCGCCCGAGGACGCGGTGCGGCGCGAACTGCTGGAAGAGTCGGGGGTCGACTACGCGGGGCCGCTGGAGCCGCTGGGCACCATCGACCGCTACTGCGAGGCCGGCGTCGAAGGCAACAAGCACCGCCATCCGCAGCTGTGGCACCTGTTCCTGATGCGCATCGAACACCCGCTGCCCGAAACCTTCGACCATGTCGCAATGGGAAGCCCGGAAGAAGACGGGTTGGTGTTCAGCTTCAGCTGGCTGACGCCGGACGCGTCGCTGGAGGACTTTGCCGCGCCCTACGTCCGGGTGATCGAAAAAGTCCGCGCCGCGCTCGCCGCCTGAGCGCCGGCCCGGGGCGCCGTTCTACCAGTTGGCTTCGCGCTCCGGGGTGGCCGAGATGTGGTGGATCGACAGGTCGGCGCCGTCGTACTCCTCCTCCTGCGACAGCCGCAGCCCCAGCGTGGCCTGCAGCACGCCGTAGACCGCTGCGCCGGCGACCAGCGCCCAGGCGACCCCGATCGCTACCCCGACCAGCTGGGCCCAGAGGTTCACCCCGCCGATGCCGCCGAGCGCCCGGCTGCCGAAGATCCCGGCCGCGATGCCGCCCCAGGTTCCGCAGAGGCCGTGCAGCGGCCAGACGCCGAGCACGTCGTCGATCTTCCACTTGTTCTGCGTCAGGGTGAACATCTTCACGAAGATCGCGCCGGCCACGCCTCCCACCACCAGCGCGCCGATCGGGTGCATCAGGTCGGAGCCGGCGCAGACCGCCACCAGGCCCGCCAGCGGCCCGTTGTAGACGAAGCCGGGGTCGTTCCTGCCCAACGCCAGCGCCACCAGCGTGCCGCCGACCATCGCCATCAGCGAATTGACCGCCACCAGGCCCGAGATCTTGTCGATCGTCTGGGCGCTCATCACGTTGAAGCCGAACCAGCCCACGCACAGGACCCAGGCGCCGAGGGCCAGGAACGGGATGTTCGAGGGCGGGTGCGCGCTCAGCGAGCCGTCGCCCCGGTAGCGGTTGCGGCGCGCCCCCAGCAGCAGCACCGCCGGCAGCGCCAGCCAGCCGCCCATCGCATGGACCACCACCGAGCCGGCGAAGTCGTGGAACTCGTTGCCCGTGACCCGGGCCAGCCAGTCCTGGATGCCGAAGGCCCGGTTCCAGGCGATGCCCTCGTAGAGCGGATACACCAGGCCCACGATGACGGCCGTGGCGATCAGCTGCGGCCAGAACTTCGCGCGCTCCGCGATGCCGCCCGAGATGATGGCCGGGATCGCCGCGGCGAAGGTGAGCAGGAAGAAGAAGCGCACCAGCTCGAAGCCGCTGCCGGCCGCCAGTTGCTCGGCGCCGACGAAGAAGTGCGTGCCGTAGGCGACGCCGAAGCCGACCAGGAAATAGACGATGGTCGAGACCGAGAAGTCGACCAGGATCTTGACCAGCGCATTGACCTGGTTCTTCTTGCGCACGGTGCCGAGTTCGAGAAAGGCAAAACCCGCATGCATCGACAACACCATGATGGCGCCAAGGAGAAGAAAGAGCGCGTTCGTGCCCCGAGTGAGTGCATCCATTGGAGATTGGCTTTGATATTTGCTTGGAGATGGTGCGTCGACGCCGGATGGCCCGGCTGACGCACCGATCGAAAGCAAAAATGGTGCCAAATCCGCCTCACTGCGGTGCCTTCTTGTCCAAATCGCTGCATCCCGCACCGGCATGGAAAGCGCGCTGGCTCAAAGGCCGGCGCAGCCAGGCCCGTTGGTGAAACACCGCGGAACTGGCTTTGCCAGGCCGCAGGTGTTGCCCCCGGTGGGGGGCTGAGGAGCCGCGGCTCCAAGCCTGCCTGCGCAGGCTTGGACGGCTCCGAAGGGCCGCTGCCTCTGGCAGCGACTCGAGCGCCCGGACACGAAGTGCCGGGCAACCTGGGGGCGAGCCGGTTACGCCCCCGCGACCTTCATGCGATTGACCAGCAGAGAACCCGTCGTCTTCGCCCCGTAGTTGTACGCATCCGCGCCCACCGCCTCGATGCCCATCAGCATGTCCTTGAGGTTGCCGGCGATCGTGATCTCCTGCACCGGGAACGCGATCCGGCCCTTCTCGACCCAGAAGCCGCTGGCGCCGCGCGAATAGTCGCCCGTCACGTAGTTGACGCCCTGCCCCATCAACTCGATCACCAGCAGGCCGGTGCCCAGCTTTTCGAGCATGGCATCGAGGTCGTCGCCCTTCTTCGTCAGGCGGGAGGTCAGCGTGAGGTTGTGCGAGCCGCCGGCATTGCCGGTGGTCTTCATGCCCAGCTTGCGCGCCGAGTAGGTACTGAGGAAATAGCCCTCGAGCCGTCCGGCGTCGACCACCTTGCGCTTGCGCGTCACGACGCCCTCGTCGTCGAAGGGCGAGCTGCCCTTGCCGCGCAGCAGATGCGGGTCTTCGACCACGTCGATGTGCTTGGGCAGCACCTTCTTGCCGAGCGAATCGAGCAGGAAGGTGCTTTTGCGATACAGCGCACCGCCGCTGGTGGCCTGCACCAGCCCGCCCAGCAGTCCGGCCGCCAGCGGCGACTCGAACAGCACCGGGCATTCGGTGGTCTTGATCTTGCGCGACTTGAGGCGGCTCAGGGCCCGCTCGGCGGCATAGCGGCCCACGGCCACCGGGCTCGCCAGCTCGTCGGCCGAGCGCATCGAGCTGTACCAGGCGTCGCGCTGCATGTCGTCGCCCTTGCCGGCGATCGGCGCCACCGAGATCGAATGGCGCGAGCTGGCATAGCCGCCGCGGAAGCCGCGGGTGTGGGCGCTGAAGAAATGGCTTTGCTGCGCCGAGACCCCGGCACCTTCGCTGTTGGTGATGCGCTTGTCGGTCGACAGGGCCGCGGCCTCGCACTCCAGCGCCAGCTGGGCGGCCTGTTCGCTCGTGACGTCCCAGGGGTGGAACAGGTCGAGGTCCGGCTGCTCCTTGGCGATATCAGCCTCGTCGGGCAGGCCGCTGACCGGGTCCTCGGCCGTGAAGCGGGCGATGTCGTAGGCCGCCTGCACGGTCTGGGCGATCGCCGCCTCGGAGAAGTCGGAGGTGCTGGCATTGCCGCGGCGGTGGCCCACGTAGACCGTGACGCCGAGCGACTTGTCGCGGTTGCGCTCGACGTTCTCGAGCTCGCCCTTGCGCACCGAGACGCTCAGGCCGCAGCCCTCGGACGCCTCCGCGCCGGCATCGGTCGCTCCGAGCTTCTTGGCATGGGCCAAGGCCGAATCGACCAGGTTTTCGAAGAAAGGACGGCTGTAGGCGAAGCCGGAGTCGGCGCGCGAGGAAGATGTGGTCATGTGTTGGCTATGATACTTGCGCCCCCTGTTCCCGATGGTGCGGCCAACGATTGCATCTATGTCCCGCAAACCCAAAAAAGGCTACTTCGTCCGTGGCGAGTTCGTGGCCGAAGGCAGCGAACTCGATCTGGAGCTCAAGCGCGAGCTCAAGGGCACCGACGCCGCCAGCAAGACCGACCTCAAACGCGAGAGCGCCGAACTGCAGGCGCTGGGCGAAGCCCTGCTCGGCCTGCGCGCCGGCCTGTTCGACACGCTCGACCTGGGCGACAAGGTCAAGGACGCCATTGCCGACGCCAAGCGCATCACCAACTTCGAGGGCAAGCGGCGCCAGATGCAGTTCATCGGCAAGCTGATGCGCGGCCTCGACGCCGAGGTGCTCGACGCGGTCCGCGCCGCCCTGGCCGAGCAGGACCGCCTGCCGGCCGAAGAAACCGCGGCGCTGCACGAAGCCGAGCGCTGGCGCGACCGGCTGATCGCCGACGACGACGCCCTCGGCGGCTGGATCGAGACCCACCCGGCCACCGATGCCCAGCAACTGCGCGCCCTGGTGCGCCAGGCCCGCAAGGACATCAAGGCCGGCCCGGCGGGCGAGGCGCCGCGGCAGGGCAAGGCCTACCGCGAGGTGTTCCAGATCGTGCGCGCCCAGCTGCGCGTGCATGGCACGGCCGACCTCGCCGACGAGGCGGCCGAGCAGGCGCGCGAGGACGACGCATGACGGCGTTCGATCCGGTCCGCATCGGCATCGTCTCGGTCAGCGACCGCGCTTCCAGCGGCGTCTACGAAGACAAGGGTCTGCCGGCTCTCAAGGACTGGCTGCAGCGCGCCCTGCGCAATCCGATCAGCTTCGAATCGCGGCTGATCCCCGACGAGCAGGCCGGCATCAGCACGGCACTGATCGCGCTGGTCGACGCCGGCTGCTCGCTGGTGCTGACCACCGGCGGCACCGGCCCGGCCCTGCGCGACGTCACGCCGGAAGCCACGCTGGCCGTGGCCCACAAGGAAATGCCGGGCTTCGGCGAGCAGATGCGGCAGATCAGCCTGCACTTCGTGCCGACCGCGATCCTGTCGCGCCAGGTCGCGGTGATCCGCGAGCGCAGCCTGATCATCAACCTGCCGGGCCAGCCGAAGGCGATCGCCGAGACGCTCGAAGGACTGCGCAACGCCGACGGCACGCAGGCGGTGCCGGGCATCTTCGCCGCGGTGCCCTACTGCGTCGACCTGATCGGCGGGCCGTACCTCGAGACCGACGACGCGGTCTGCAAGGCGTTTCGGCCGAAGTCGGCGATCCGGTCTGTCTAGTCTGTCGAGGACAGAGCAAAGACTCCTTCTCAGTTCTCGTTCTGTCCCGCAAGGTCTGAGCAGGTCGACGACAGGATTAATACTGCTGCGCAGGTTCTTGATCCAGTCCCATAACGGTGTTGGCGCAAGCCGATGACTAAAAGACGGGGAAGAGGGAGCGCATGGTTACAACAACGACGGGCAGCGCGCTGCTGCCGCGCATCGAGGGGCGCATCCAGGTGCTGCGCGGGCTGAAGGTGATGATCGACGCTGATCTGGCCGAGCTCTACGGCGTGCCGACCAAGGCGCTGAACCAAGCCGTCAAGCGCAATGCAGCACGCTTTCCGCCGGACTCCTTGTTCCAGCTCGACGCCGCCGAGAAGGCCGAGGTGGTCACAACCTGTGACCACCTCTCGAAGCTGAAGTTCTCGAGGACGCTGCCATTCGCGTTCACGGAGTTCGGCGCGGTGGCCCTGGCCAACGTGCTGGCCTCGGCACAGGCTGTAGAGATGGGCATCTACGTGGTGCGCGCTTTCGTGCGGCTGCGGCAAGCGGCGAGCTTGCATGAGGATTTGGCCAGGCGACTGGCCGAGATCGAGGAGAAGACAGAGCGGCTGGAGCTATCGCACGACATGTTCAGCCGCAACACGCGCAATCAACTGCGCCAATTGTTCGAGGCCATGCGTGCTCTGACGGTGCCTCCCGAGCCGCCCAAACGGCCTTTCGGGTTCATGCCGCCCGAAGAGAAGAAGACACCGAAGGCGCGCAGCAAGAAATAGTCGATCGAATCGAGCTGCATCGACAAGAAAGCCACCCGGACTCCCCGCCAGCACCAAGTTCCGGACAGCGCAAAAAAACTGCTGCGCAGTTTCTTGGTCTGTCCGCAAGCCCTGGTCAGTTGAGGACAGAGCAAAAACTGCTTCGCAGCTTCTTGGTCTGTCCCGCAAGGTCTCAGGAGAGCGTATACGCCGTCTTCACGACAGTGAAGAACTCCTGCGCATACCTGCCCTGCTCGCGCGGCCCGTAGCTCGACCCCTTGCGCCCGCCGAAGGGCACGTGGTAGTCCACCCCCGCCGTCGGCAGGTTGACCATCACCATGCCCGCCTGGCTGTGGCGCTTGAAATGCGTCGCGTACTTCAGCGAGGTGGTCGCGATGCCGGCCGACAGGCCGAACTCGGTGTCGTTGGCGGTCGCCAGCGCCTCCTCGTAGTTCTTCACCCGGATCACGCTCGCCACCGGCCCGAAGATCTCTTCCTTGTTGATGCGCATCGACGCCGCCGACTCGCTGAACAGCGCCGGCGACATGTAGTAGCCGTCGGTGTCGAGCTTCAGCCGCTC
>NZ_JBFTHX010000037.1:0-62786 GCF_056394465.1 Variovorax sp. 10N432 | reverse complement strand
TGAACCATGAGTACATGGCCCAACCGGGGGCGCCTCCGGCGGCCCCTGCGGGGGGCTGGAATAATGAAAGTCAGAACAGCCAGAAGAGAAGTCAGACCATCCCGGTCGGACTCAAGCCAATAGGCCTCCTCGAAAGCCGGTGCGGTTCACAGTCGTTCCACGCGGAAGTGGTGACGCCGTTCGGCATCCGGGGTGAGTACCGATGCCATCCGCACGGCAACGACGCGGACACGGTCGTTGCCGAACAAGTTGGTCCCCCGGCGCGGATAGCTGGCATTCGGAGCCACCGTCACTGCGACCCTTTCCACCATGGCCAAAGATCCTCACAAGAATCTCGAACTTCCCTTCTCCGGGAAGCCGAAGGCAGCGTCCGCGCCCGCCCGCCGCAAAGGAACCGCCCGTGCGAGGACATCTCGCAGGGCGCTGTTGCTGTTCGACTACCAGACCTGGCTGACCGTGACGGCGGGTGTCGCCCAAGCAGCGGCCGCCGCAGAAGCAAGCGGGGCCGGCCGCAGGTAGTTCATCCGAGTCGCGGCGCCGGGCGCCTTCGTCAGCGACTTTTCATGTAGGCGGCGTACAGGAAGGGCTGGAGGTCGCGCAGTACCTTGCGCCGGGCCACGATGTCAGAGTGGCGGCCCTGCCGCTCCAGGCCGAGCAGTTCCACCAGGAGACGCATCGCCTGCTCCGGAACGGTGTGCTGCGACGCTTGCGCGAGCCTCAGTGGCTCGCGAAGACCGGGGCGCTCGATGAGCACCCAGGCCGCAAACCAGCTCAGGTCGCTGATCTCGCCGTCGCCCCGGGAGGTCGCTTCGAAGTTCGCCTCGAAGCTGCGTATCAACTGCGGCAGGAGCGGGTCGGGCGAGCGTTGCCCGACGTCCTCCAGCAGCGCTGGTGACAGCCACCCCAATTCCGCGAGCAACGGCCAAGTCGCCCGCAGGCCGAACAGGTGCAAACGCGCCTCGGCCATCCAGGCCAGCGGTGCCGGCTTGCGTCGCCACGATTCGATGGTGGCGACCGCCTGTGCGGCGGCCTCCCAGTCGCCTGCATGCAGCCAGATCGGCGCCGCATGGTCCTGCGGAGCCCGCGCGTCGAAGGCCAGCGGCCCGGCGCGGCGTGCGATGTCCTGCCAGCTCACGGCCAGCCAAGCGGCGGCAGACGGGTCACCGAACGTGCGCTGCGCAGCGTCACGGATCGTCTCCTGCAGCATCTGCCGAGCTTCGCGCAAGGAAGCGTGGTCGCGAAACGCCTCGTCGCGGCCGATTTCGGCGGCCTCGATGTAGCCGGTGAGAACGCGCAGCGACGGCAAGGCGTCGTCGGCCGGATATTCCCGGAAAAGCTGATTGCAAGCTTGCCGAGCGGCCGACGCGTCGCGCCGCTCGAGCGCATGCACGGCGTCGTTCCTCAGCATCACCTCGCGGCCGTGTTCGAAGATGTCCAGTTGCATTGCTTCACCGTGCATCAAAGTACTCATCCATGGTTTGCAAAGAGGTTCGCGAGGGATCCGATGCAATCGCAGGGCCGAAGACCGCCAAAGGCTGACCCCTGTAGCCTCCCGCTTCGACCGCCCGCGCGGCATGCCGTCGTGCCGGGTGATCGTAGCGTCCAATTGTCGCGGTCCTGGGCGACCGGCTCGGGTCTGCTTGCCCCCAGCGCCGTGTTCAGTACTGTCGTGGTTGGCGACCAAGCGATCCGGTGGACAAGGGGGGCTGGCTCCGGCCACCGCTATCTGCTCATTCAACGCGTTGCGTCTATGCGTGGGCCTGCTCCGCATGCACTTCGAATCCCACGCCGAGGCGCTGAGGAACGGCGCTAAAGATCGCGGCCAGGTTGTCCATGCTCGAATTGTCTTGCAACTGCCGAGTGGAGGAGAGCTTGCCCTTCATAGCCGGCGGCAGCTCGCCTTGGAACTGATACTCGGCCCCACGATCGGGTTTGTCTTCCTCTTGAGCGCCTCCTCGGCCTGTTCGGCCAGCTGGTCGGGCAGCGCGAGCGGAAAGCTCTTGCCCTCGGCCCGCGAGCGCTCGTACGCACGGGCCTTGATCTGGTTGAGCAGCACATTGCGGCTCCAGCCGAACGCCGCGACGGCCCTCAGGTAGAAGATGCGCTCGGCCGGGTCAGACACCTTGCCGAGCAGCACCAAGTGATGACCCCAAGGAACTTCTGCGGCAAGCTGTCGCAGAACCAGCGCGCCGAGTACTCCTCGTAGAGTCGACGCGTGTCCCAGATGTTGCGCGCCGAGAAATCTTGGGTGCCGGGGAACGAGGCCCGAAGGTCACGCGCGAATCGGGAGTGCGGAGTTCGCGTCGACGCGATGCCTCTGCGTATTGCCGTCAATTCGAGTCCAAGGTGGCGATGGATTTCGACATGACCACGAGCGCGCGCCGAGCGGCTGATCCTCACGATGTACGCCGGCAGGGCGCATCAAGCGCAAGGATCTCGGGGCCGCGGAAAGTCGCCGAAAACGTTCCCTCTTTGGCGCGAAGGCGCCGCCCAGCCGTGCCGAAGGCTGCGTTCCGCCTGCCGCAGACAAAGGGGCAGGGCGCCTCCGCAACGACTTTCGTTGAACTTGCCAGTGCTAGTAGGTCATCTCGATGGCCATGCCCTGGGCCCACCGGCTCTCCCAATGCGCGAGGTAGCTTGCCGCCACCTTCGGATTGCTCCACACCACCAGCACGTTTTCAGAATTGGACTTCGCTGCCGCTTGGCTGTAGTTGAAGGAGCCCGTCTGCGTGTGCTTGCCGTCCACCACGATGTACTTATCGTGGTGGATCGCATAGCTCGAGATCACCTTGGTCGGAATGTTGGCGCCGACGAGCAGGTTCATCGCCGCGATGTTCGCCTTGCCGCGGTTGCCCTTGTCGTCGATGAGCACGCGAACATCGAGGCCACGTCGCTTCGCATCGGTCAGGGCGCGGACAACCGAAGGCGAAGTGAAAGAATAGCCGGCCAGCCGTATCGAGCTGTGGGCGCTGCCGATGACCTTGAGCACGAGCGCTTCGGAGCCCGCATCGGGCGAAAAGGCCACCTCGACCTGCGAGTCGGAGGGCGGGGCGCCGGGGGAGCTGGCACAGCCAGCGAGGAGGGCAAAGGCAATGCCCAGCAGGGCACGGCGTGAGGCAGGAAGAAGAAAGGATCGCATGCAGTGTTCAGGTTGGGGCGACGACTGTAGCAACTTTGCACGCGTTGTCTGGCGCGCCGCAGCCGCGCCTCTTCGGCGAAGCTGCCGGCCGATCTTGCATGCATTCGATGGTGCGTCACGACAGCTCAACTTCAATGCGCCCGGCGTTCGCGGCCCTGCCATGTGATCGCCGTCTTCGGGGGCGCCGGGCCGTTCCCCGTTTGAGGGCATGCGGCTCTCTCCTCCACCCTTCTTGGTGGATTTCAATCCTCGGGACCTCGGTCCTGAGGATTTTCTTGTGCGCGAGGGGAGAATCGCCGCGCATGACCCTTCGTCAGTCGACCGAGAAGGCGTCGTGCCATGCGGATGCGCAAACCTCGTCAGAGCGACTTGGATATGACACCACCGCCGCGAGCGGCCAACAACGCCATCCTCCAAGTCGCGCAAATCGCCGTCTTCGCGTCGACGTCACCTGGTGGCGGTGACTGACGAGGTCGACGAGGCTGCGGTTTGCGCTCCGAACCGGGCGTAGTCCGGCGATGCGCATCGCCGCCTGAAACATCAACGGCTCGAGAAACTGAAGAACAATGCAGGCGACACTAGAACGCTTGGAGCTCCCCTCGAATTCGATCGCCAACCGTGACGCCAACTGCGCTCTCGGGCTGCAGGTAGTTGTCGCCGATCGATGCGCACATCGCCACGACCAGCCGGGCGAAGTCCACCACATTCCGGTCGAGCGGATCGCCCGGGCGGATCAGTCCTACCTCTACGGCTGCTTGCTTGAACAGCTCCAGTGCGTCGCGCGGCCCGACCGGGTCCTTGTCTTCGTCCTCATCGACGTAGGTATAGAGCATCGCCAACTCCTTCAAGGTGTCCTGGTGCCAGCATACGCCGCCGATGGGCATGCTGCGTTCGCGCGCAGCTCGATGCCGGCATGCCGGCTCGGCTCGCGAAGCGGGACTGCGCATCGACCATGCTCTCCTCAGCACGAAAGTCGCCAGCCGTTTGGGCACCGCGAGTGTCGATCGCGCGGTGCGCGGCCTTGGTGGACCTCACTGAAGGGTGGCATCTGCGCCGGACAAGCTATCTTGTCTGAAGGACGGCGACAGCGGCAATGCGAACATCGCACCGGTGCACCACCCGACTGAACGTGACATGACCAATCTGTACACCTCGTTCTTTGAAACCATCGAGCCGACCGCTGCTTCGCTTTCCCATGCGGCGCTGGAAGCGGCGAGCGCCTATCTGGACGGGAAGCCAACCGGCTCCAAGGTGAAGATCGGCCGCGCGAGGCGCGATGCCGATTTCTGGTCGTGCCCGTACTGGGCCTCCGTGCCGATCGACAACTGGCGCTCCAGCCTCATGACGCTGGCACTTTCGCGCTACTTCGCCCAGGAGGAAGCCAGCAACCCGGACCTGCTGGATCGGCTTGCGGCCGCCTGCCCGACCGTGCTCGAGAAGGCCGTGCGCCATTCCGGCATCGTGATGCGCTTCGCACCCATGCGGCATGCTGAATTGGAACGGCTGGGCCGACGGCATCGCCCGGTCGCCGAGCTCTGCCGTGTCCTCTACATCTTTCGCCATGCGCACGATGAGCGACTGACGAAGCTCGCTGCCCATCGAGCTACTTTCGCGCAGACGGCACCATTCGAACTGCTGGTTCTCGCAAGCCTCTACGCCTTCGAGCACCTCGTGCCGCGGGGCATGGCTTCGCCGCACCGCGCGGACGGCGTTCAATCGGAGGATCAAGAGGCTTGGGAAGCGATCAACGATGTCCTCCTATGGAAACTCGGCAGCGCTGATCAGAAAGACTTCTTGCTGGATGACGACGTGATCGGCTTGGCGCTCGTGAATCACCTCGCCCCGGTGTTGCGATGCGTTCCGGGTCGGGCCGACTCTGGCGCGACTTCGCGAGGACGATTCCGCGATCTGCTCGCGGCGCAGATCGAACTCAACGCCTTCGTTTCACAATCGGCGGACGCGTTCAGCTACGACCATGGAATTCGTTTCGTGCCGCGTGGCGCCTCACTTGACATCGTCGAAGTCGACGCATCGGGGCGAGCGGCCTGGCAGCGTGATGGCCGCAAGCTCGCGCGCCTGCACGAGTACTGGTTCTACAGGGCACTCGACACCTTCATGCAGTCGGGGAGGGCCAACGAGACCATCGGTCGCCCCGAGAACCACGAGGCCAACCGCCTGGCCTTCATGCGTGCCTTGCGCACACGGCTGCAGCTGACCGAGGTCTACGGCATTGCCGAAACCGTGACGACCGATGGTGGCGAGTCGGTCGACGTGTTTCAGGCGTCGCTGTCAATGGAGCTGATGTCGGCGTTCTACCAGCGGGACTTCCTTGAAACCTTCGTGGGTCACTTGCGCGCCCTCGGCGACTGGCGTGTGGCCTTGCGCAAGCTCTGCGAAGGAGGCGCACTTTCAGGAATGCAGAATCGCTTGCCGCTGACATGGTCGGACCGCGCCGCCAAGATCGCGAACATCACCGGATGGACCGTCACCGCGACGACACCGCAGGGAGATGCCGCGAAGGCCGCTGCGATTCTCGAATTCTGGAGCAGCGACTGGGCCACGCTGTCCGCGCAGTTGAAAGGTCCCGAGCCGGTCCTGCGGCCCGAACTGCTGGAGCGGCCGGTGTTGAAGTTCGGCGAGGTGCTCGTGCAATTGCCCTGGCATCTCGGCCTGCAGAACAACAGCACTGCGATCATCAACAACCTTCGCCGCCTGGGCCAACGCCGGGGCGAGGCACGTGAAGAAACGCAGCGCATCGAGACCGGTCTCGCGCGGGCCCTGGAACGCCGCGGCTTTGTCGTCGCATCGAACTGGCTGCCCGAGCGTGCGCTGCACGGCGATGCCGGCGAGGTGGACCTGGTCTGTGCGCTTGAAGGGGTCGTGCTGGTTGTCGAGGTGAAATCGACCTTCATCCGGAAGTCGCGAAAGGAAGCATTCCGACATGCGACGAGCACGCTACGTCACGCGGGCCGCCAAGTCTTGCGCAAGTCGGAGGCCGTGGCGCGAGACCTTCGCGAAAACGGCACGCTGCGAACCGCCCTGCAGCTCGGGCCCGCCGATGCGGACCCGGCATTGATACGGTGGATTGTCGATACGTCGATCGAGTGCGATCACCAGCGCTTCTCCGGCGTCCTGAAGGTCTCGCTCGAAGAGATCCTCATTGCTCTTCGCGACGACGCTGCGCTGTTGAAGGATCCCGCCAATCTCTTTCTTTCTGACCCGACGCGAGCGGCGGGCGAAGAGGAGCCCAGGGCCGAGCGCGCCACGTTGTATCCCGATGGCTTTTCGGCACGGCGCTTCGTCGAGGTCATCGAGCAGGCGGCCGTCTGGCAAGACCTTTCAACTCCGAGGCGAGTTGCCGGCCCGTCACCGCAGCTCCCTTGTGAGCGCGGCACGGCGCTCGCCGCTCGCGCAAGCAAATCCGCAAGCAGATTCGTGTCCTCTGTGGAGGGCAGGGTGGGGGCTTGCCTGTGAGGCCCGACGCTACCTTACCGTTCTCGCGATCAAGGCCCTGCGCGCGCTTCGCGTGCTCGGCGCGTGCCGCGCGCCTGCGGCGGCCTTGAGCGCTGCGCTGCGGCAAGGGAGCAGGGGCCACGCAGGCAATCCCGCCTGTGTCGTCTCACAGGAGCTCATCATGACCGCATCTTCCGATCTCACTGTCCGCCAGCAACGCATCGTCGACGCACTTCGTCCTTTCTTTGGCGCCGAGGCGGACGCACTGTACGAGGCGAATGGTCGGTCGCTGTTGAAGCTGACCTACTTTGCGCGTCAGTCTTCCTTGCCGAGCTTCCATCGCCTGGTCACGGGGCTCGCTCTGGCGCAGGAACTCCTGGTTGAGGAACTGACCAGCCGCTCGGTGTTCGATTCACCCAGGGCCGTGGTCGACTTCCTGAAGCTTCACTTCGCCGGGCAGCCGCATGAGAGTTTCGCAGTGATGTATCTCGACGCGCGGAACGCGCTCATCGCATTTGAGGAACTGTTCCGCGGCACCTTGACGCAAACCAGCGTCTATCCGCGGGAGGTCATGCGGCGGTGCCTGCACCACGAGGCCGCGGCGCTGATCATTTCGCACAACCACCCGAGCGGAAGCGTCGAGCCCTCGCAGGCGGACCAACTGTTGACGAAGACCTTGGCTACGGCCCTTGCGATGATGGACGTCCGGGTGGTCGATCACGTCATCGTGGCCGGCGGAAACTCCCTTTCATTCGCGCAGCGCGGTCTGCTGTGACGCCAGGGGGCTTTGGCCCCTTTTTCTTTGGCCGTTCCCACTCACGGCACGCGAACCCCCCAGTGCCCGCCGCCATGGCGGGAAGCAGGCTGCCTCTTCCCCATGTGCGCTGCGCTGCCGCGCGGGATGAGGCAGACGTGCTGTCGATCGAGCGCGATCCTGATGGACGTGGGTTTGCGGAAAAGGTGCCCAAGGCTTGGTTCGTCCGCGCGCTCGCGCCGAGCACGAGCGGGCAGGAAGCGCGGACGCGTTGATTGGACCCGCGCGTCGCGCGGGTGGTCCTGACGGCGTTCGAAGTCCGAGGCGCGCCCGGTGCGCGCCTCGCATCGCACGGCTTGTGGAGCGGGTTCGCCTTCGGCCTCGCTTCGGCGGGGGAGAAGCAAAAAGCGAAAAAAAGCGAACAGGAGGGCAGGGTGGGGTTGCCTGTGTCCGGTCAGGGTATCACGCGGTTCTCGCGTTCAAGGCCCTGCGCGCGCTCACGCGTGCTCGGCGCCTCCTTGCGTACGGCGCGCCTGCGGCGACCTTGAGCGCTGCGCTGCCGCGTGAGCTCAGGGCGCCGCAGGCAATCCCGCCTGTGTCACAGCAGGAGTTCCTCATGACCTCTTCTCCCATCGCCTTCGCCGCCAGAAAATCCCTCACGCTCGACGAACTCGAGCGCAGTGCGCCCGCCGTCTTCGCCGACCGGGCCGCCGAGACCACCGGCGCCAGGTACGTCTTCATCAGCACCCGGGACATCGTCGCCGCGCTGATGGACGCGGGCTTCGAGCCGACGCATGCGGTGCAGACAAGGTCACTCGACGGCCATGCCGGCTACGCACGCCACATGCTGCGCTTCCAACCGGTCGTGCAAACGTTGTCGCTCGACGACGTGCTCGGCGAGATTGTCCTGATCAATTCGCACGACGGACGTAGCGCCTATCAGCTGCGGGCCGGCTTGTTCAGGCCGGTCTGCACGAACGGGATGCTGACCGCGATCGGCGACTTCGGACTCATCCATGTGAGCCATCGCGGCAACGTGGTGTCCAACGTGGTCGAGGCCGCCCAGCGGATCACGCGCGAGTTCCACCGAGTCGGCGAAGCCGTCGAAGCGATGCGCGGCACGACGCTGACCGGTGGCGAGCAACTGGCCTTTGCGCGCGATGCATTGACGCTGCGATTCCCGGCCCAAGCCGAGCCCCCGGTTCAGCCCGTGCAGTTGCTGGAACGCCGCCGGGTGGCGGACATCGGCGACGATGTCTGGCGCACCTTCAACGCGGTCCAGGAGCACGTGGTGAGGGGCGGCGTGTGTGGCCGCACGGCGACGGGGCGCGCGATGCACACCCGCGGCATCCGGGCCATCCGCGAGAACGTGCGCCTGAACACGGGTCTGTGGAACCTGGCGCTTCAACGCATCGGCCGCTGACGCCGGCGCCTCCGGGCCGGAGCCCAAGCTCCGGCCTTCGGAAGGGTCGCGCGTGCCGCCTCTGAGGTTTCGCCTTCGCTGTGCCCGGCTGCTCACCGGGGCGAAGATTGCGGGTTCCATCGCGGAACCGAAGCGGCCTCACGCTCACATGTCGGCAGGCCAAGGCTGCCTGCCGTGCAGCACACGAAGCACGGTGATCACATCTCCCACGACGCGGTATGCCACCAGGTAGGGCGTCCTGCTGATGACCAGTTCCCTTGTGTCCCTTACACGACCCGGCCGTCCGAAGTCCGGATGCTCCAACAGCACCTCGATTGGCTGCTCGATCCGCTCGTCGACCATGATGGCGACACGCGGGGTGTCCTGATCGATCTCGTCGTAGTCGAAGATTCTGTTCCGGTCGTCGAGTGCCAAGGGGACCCGTCAATCCCTACGTGCCCGTACCCTTGGCGCTCCTGCTCAGCGCGGCAGCACGGCGCTTTGCGAAACGGGCTGACGCTTCGTCGTGCGGGATGGTCGGACGTGGGTCATCCAGCGCTTCCTGTACCTTGGCGAGAAACCAGGCGTCGTGCGCTTCAGAGTCCGCGACCAAGCCAGCTGGGAGGGCGCCTTCATTCGCTACCCGCGTCAGCACGATGCGAACCACATCGGAGACGGTCAAGCCCAGACCGTCGAGAACCTCGACGGCGCAGTCCCGCACGTTGGCGGCGATGCGTGTTTGCACCAAGGCGTTGGCAGTGGCCATCAGATTTCCCAAAAGCAAGCGTCGGATCGATGGTAGTTCAATCGAATGACAACGGTCTTTCTGCGGTGCTTCGCCATCCAGACCTTCTGGCGCCGCCCGCGATGCGAGGGTTCTCGCGTCGCGGGCGACCAGGCGCCGGCGTTGGAGCGGGGCAGGGCGGCCGGTCCGGGCATTGAGAGGGGGGTGCTGCTTGCTGTTCCCTCAAGGGTGCCACACCGTGCTCGCCGTCAAGGTCTGCGCGCCTCGCGGCGCTGGCGGCCTGTGGCCGTCTTCGAACCTTGACTGCTTGCGCCGCGGCGTGCCGCCGACGGTCACGGGCAATCCCGCCCTCGATCGTTCAAGGAGAACGCCATGGCTTCCAACCTCCCTTTCATCACCGATGATCAATTCGACAGGCTCCAGTCCAACGGCCGCTTGGCGCTCGCGCGTCAGCACCAGGACGAGGCGTTCGATCCGATGCCAGTGGTCAAGCTGTTCACGCCCGACGCGGGTGCAACCTGGCTGCTGACGGAGATCGACCCTGAAGCGCATTACGCCTTCGGCCTCTGCGATCTCGGCGTCGGCAGTCCCGAAATCGGCTCGGTGAGCCTCGAGGAGCTCGCGCAACTGCGCGGGCTGATGAACCGGCCGATCGTGCAGGACCTGCACTTCCGACCCACGCAGCCGCTGAGTGCCTATGCGCGTGAGGCTCGCCTGGCGGGGCGCATCCAGGCCTGAGCAACCGTCCGACCGGCCCGCTGCCGGCGGTGCCGGCGGCATTCCATCGGCTTGCCTTCCGTGGCGCGCTGCGCGCGCTGTTCCTGGTCAGGCCGCGCGCGGCGCGGCAGTACTTCGCGTTGATGTCTGGCGAGGCCTCTGCCGGACAGAGGCGTCGCGAGCGGCCCGCGGCCGCAGCGCTGCCGGGCGAGAGGCACGACCGGGTCGCCATGACCTGCCGGGGCGCATCTGCTGTCAGACCCACCTCTTGATCGACGCATAGCTCGCACGGTCCGCTGTCCAGGGCCTCGGGGCTTCGCCGCCGTCCTCACCCGGTCCTCGCTGCGCTCGGCTGCGGCTTCCGGGCGGCCCCTGGACATCGGCCCTTGCTGCTCGCTTCCCATGCGTCGAGGCGGCTCCGAAAGCAGATGTTCAACCCCCGCGGCACAGGCCGCAGAAAGGACCGGTCATGCGTGCCCTTCAAGCTTCCCGTCAGCGCGATGCGAACCACCAAACAGCCACGGGCGTTCCCCCCGTACCCCCCGAGGACTCACCCCAAGCAGGTGCTGTTCATGTGGCAGACCCACAGGGCGGCAACGCACGCATGGACGTGCGACAGTCGATCACGGACCGGATCGTCGCGATGCTCGAGAAGGGCGGCAACGTGTTCCGTGAACGCTGGACACGGGCCGCCTCGCGAGGCATGCCGCGCAACGGCAAGACGGGGGCACCGTACCACGGCGCCAACGTCCTGTTGCTCTGGGACGCAGCGATGGAGCAGGGCTACGCCTCGAACGTCTGGCTGACCTACAAGCAGGCGGCGAGTCTCGGCGCCCAGGTGCGCAAGGGGGAGCGCGCGGTGCTGTGCGCCCACTTCGAACGCAAGCTCGGCCTTGGATCGTCCGGCGCGGCTGGCGATTCGCAAGGGACTCCATCAGAAGACGAGGGTGGCGCGGCCGATGCCGCCGCCGCGCGAAGCTTTCTCCTGTGTCGACCGTTCTGGCTCTTCAACGTCGCGCAAATCGCCGGGCTGCCTGCGGCGTTGCTGGACCCGGCGCCCGTGGCGAAGGAGTGGGCGGATCGCTCCCCGATCGAGCGAGCGCTGCATTTCCTGGACGGCTGCAAGGCCCAGATCCGGCACGGTGTCGCCCATGCCGCCTACGCACCGAAAACCGACCAGATCCTCATGCCCGCCATCGATTGCTTTACGAGCCCCGAAGCCTACTGCGCGACGGCCCTGCATGAACTCGTTCATTGGACCGGGCATCCCGATCGTCTGGGCCGTGCCTTTGGCCAGCGTTTCGGCGACGCCGCGTACGCGTTCGAGGAACTCGTGGCTGAACTCGGCAGTGCCTTCGTGCTCGGGCATATCGGCCTGGTCGACGCCACCATCGAAGGCCACGCTGCGTACCTCGACGCGTGGCTGCAGGTGTTGCGCAACGACCGCACCGCGATCTTTACCGCAGCGCGCCATGCCGGAGAGGCGTTCGAGTACATCCTCGCCCGGGAGACGCCGTGATGGCCTTTGTCCACCCCGCGTCGTTCGGCGCGACAGCTACGCGTCGACGTTGGCAGGTCGCGGGTGCACGCACGTGCCAGGCCGGTGGGCAGTCCATTCGACTCTGCTGCCGTCTTTTCTTGGCAGAATGACGTGATGTCCCCGACCGCCCGTGCCGCCGTTTCCGATCCTTCTGGCCTGGATGCCGGCGATCCTTTGCACGCCATGCTGCTGGCATCGGGGTACACGGACCTGCGCGTCGTCGATGGCGTCGTGTGCGCGGTGCGCCGATTCAATTTCACGACGGCCGTCCTCGTCGGGCTGGATCCTCTCGGCTACGAGCGCCGCTACTGCTACGAACACAGCGCGGATGCCCGCGCTGCGCTGGCAGCCTGGGACGGGCGCGAGCACCCGCCGGGTCCCTGGATCAAGTGCAAGGGCGCGGGGATTGACCTGCTGAATCCTGCGTTCGCCTGAAGCCGTCGCGCCCGCTTGCGGGAACGTAGCTTCGACGGCCCAGCGGGAGGCGAGTGCGGTTGCAGCGCAGAGGAGGGTCCCAGTTCCGGGAGGCAAAGCGGCACGCTGGCCTCGGGCTAGCCTTCAGGTCCGGCCGCAGGGCGGCGGGGCTTTGGATCATCCTGTCCGAGTTGGGCGTCGACATGGCGCATCTGGCTGCGCTGCTGCGCTTCCTCGGCCTCGCGAAGGCTTTGCGCAGCGCGAGACATCACGTATGCTGCAAACAGCTCATCGACCTGTTGGCTCCATGCCGCGACTGCCTCATCGGAGACGCCGACGGCGGGATGGCCGGGAACGACAACGCCTGCCCTGACAAGGATCGCGGCTTTCTGAGTGATTGTCGGCATGGGGTCCTCCTGCGCGTGTTGTTCCAGGCTAGCCTTAGGTCGCGTTCCGTGACGCAGCGGCGCGGGCCGCGATGCGCGCCATGTCGCCGCATTCGATGCGCTGCGCGATGTTCTCGCGCGCGTTGCTCAGAAAGCGCTGTGCTTCTACCGCTTCGTGCTTTTCGGCCTCGATGACCGCCGCACCCGTCATCTCGGCGGCACGCGCGTGATGCGGGAAGGCCGCCTCGAATGCGAAGCGGTCCATCTCGCGAAAGGCTGCGCCTTCGCAAGCCCACCGCAGCATTTGCGCCTGAGGTGCACTCGCCTCGCATTGCGCGATGACATCGTTTCGCCATCTGAGCACCTGGCTTGTCACTTCCCGCAGCACACCAGGGTCGTTGACGACCGTGCGGCAAACCGCTTCCCAACACATCGCGAGCTGCACGGCGTCCTTGTCCGGCAGTGCCCGCGATGCTTCCTTGTCCAGGACCGCGGCCGCTCTCGGTACCCGGATCCAGTCGCTTCCGGCCCATCGATTTTCGAAAAGCTGACGGCCTGCGGGCGTGATGGGCCTCAAGCCGTCCACGTTGCGGCCTTCCTCGAAGCCGGCGAGCGTCGCGCGCAACGCGTCGAGGGCCTTGTCATGCTGCTCGCCGGTGACCCAATCCGGTGCAAGGTTGTCCGAACGCCAAAGCCCAACGCGGGCCGTGATTCTGTACGTGCTCCGCTTCCTGCGACTTGGTCGCGGCGTCCGCCAAGGAGTGCAGCAGTTGTCCCAGGGCGAGCTCGGCCTGGACTCCGATCTTGTACGGATCCCAGCGATGGAGCTCGAAAGAGGTTTGACTTCCTTGCTCCCTGACAGTCTCACCGCGATCCAGATCGTGCGCAACATCGATCGAAAAGCTTCCAGTCCTTGCGGCCTTGGTGCGCATCGTTCGCAGCACCTCGGGAAGCTCCGTGCCGATGGCCTCGGCCATGCCTGGGGCGCGCCTGGCGATCTCCTTGTCGATGCGGAATCGGATGATCGGACTGGTTTCCATGTGGGTCGGTTATAGCGCGGCGAAGCTTTCGCATCGACTGCCGTAAGAGGTAGGGCGCCCCACCGGCTTCGCCGCTGTCGGGCTGCTCCAGGTTCGCGCCTTCGCGCTCATCCCCTGCGGGGACTGGCCTTGCGGCCAGCCTTGCGCATCCCTGGCGCGCGGGACTTCGTCCCTTGGACTTCCCTGATCAGACCTGCCTCGCGGCAGGTGGAGGCGCTCGCCGCGCGGCGGTTGGGTTTCGCGTCGGCTTCCGGGGGTTCTGCCGTTTTCCTGTGCCTTTCGCCTTGTCCGGTGACTCTGCGCCCGCGAGGCCGTGGGACCGGCTTCGCCTGCAAGGGGGTTTTCATAAAGCTTCGCTTTACACACCTTCCCCCTTGCTCCCCCGTCCCCGCCGTCGCTGCCGTTCACCGGGCGAAAGACTCAGGAGAACGGCGGCCAGTTCCGGGCAGGAGGCCGATGCGAACCCCAACCCTTCTTTGAAGGGCTCGAGATCTAGAAGCCCGGCCTCTCTCTTCAACCTCAATTGCAAAGGACACGGAAATGACTGCTGCTGCCGAGAACCATGACGCCGCCGGAGGCAAGACGCCACGCAAGCTCAACGGAGCGAAGGCTCCGAAGATGCCCAAGGCTGGAAGTGCCGCCAAGGCCACCCAGCCGAAGGCTCCCATGAAGGCCATCGCCCATGCGGAGATCGACCCCAGCGCCCGCGACCTGCTGGTGGCGCTGGACCAACTGGTGCTCAGCGATGCCAACGTGCGCCGGGTGGTCCGCGAGGACGGCATCGCCGAACTCGCCGCCCTCATCGAGTCGCAGGGACTGCTGCAGCGCCTGTCGGTCGTCGCCCAGGCGGATGGACGCTTCGCGGTGGTGGCCGGTGGCCGCCGCCTGCAGGCCATGCACAAACTGGCCGAAGAGGGCAAGTGGAGCGCATCGCAGCCCGTGGAATGCAAGCTCTACGACGACGCCCGCGCCGCCGAGGTGTCGTTGGCCGAGAACTCGGGCCGCGAAGCCATGCATCCCGCCGACGAGATGGAGGCCTTTCGCAAGCTGGTGGAAGAGGGCCTCACGGTTGCGCAGGTGGCGGGCCGCTTCGGGCTGAGCGTGCTGACGGTCGAGCGGCGGCTCAGGCTCGCACGTCTGGCCCCTCGATTCCTCGCGATGTACCGCGCCGACGAGATCGAGCCGGATCAGTTGCAGGCGCTCGCGCTGACCGAGGACCACGCGGCGCAGGAGGCCATTTGGGATGGCCTGCCGGCCTACGACCATGATGCATGGACGATCCGGCGCATGCTCACCGAGCAATCCTGCGCAGGCGACAGCCGCCTTGCGCGTTTCGTGGGCATCGAAGCCTACGAGGCCCGGGGCGGGGCGGTGCGCCGTGACCTCTTTGCCGAGGACGATGAGGCGAGAAGCGTCTACCTGGACGACTCCGTGCTGTTGCAGACCCTCGCGATGGAGAAGCTGCGCGGTCTGGCCGAGGAAGTGCGCGCCGAAGGCTGGGGGTTTGTGGACTGCCTCACCGAGGGTGACAACCTCGCGTTGCGCAGCTACGGGAGCGAGCCACAGGCCCAGCGCGAGCCGACATCGGAGGAAGCACAGGCCATCCAGGCCATGGAAGCCGAGCGCGACCGGCTGGCCGAGGCCTATGACCGGAACGAGGAAAAGGAAGAGGAGGACAGCGATCCCGATTCCGACGACTATGAGGCCGAGGAACAGCGTCTGTCCACTGCCTTGGATGAACTCGACGACAAGCTCGACACCGCCCGGGCGGCCTTGCTGGCGTGGACGCCCGAACAGATGGCACGCACGGGTGCACTGCTTCGCATCGACCACGGCGGACGCGTCACCGTCCATCGTGGCCTGATCCGGCCTCAGGATCGACCGGCGGGGAAGGGTGGTGCAGGGGACGACGCCGGCGACCCGGGCTCCGGCAACGGCAACTGCGATGAAGGAGAGCACGGCGACCGCGCGGGAACAGAGGACACGAAGAAGCGCCCCGAGTTCAGTGAGAAGCTCATGCGCGACCTGACCGCGCATCGCACCGCCGCCCTTCAAGCCGCACTGACGCAGAATCCGCAGGTGGCGCTCGTGACGCTGGTGCATCGCATGGCGGAAACCGTGTTCGGCCAGTACAGCCGGGGCAACGATGTGGTGAGAGTGAATGTGCACCCGACCAGCGACTACAGCCTCGCGCAGAACGCGACCGGCTACGAGAGTTCCCCCGCAGGCGCAATCCTCGGCCAGGCCGAGACGGCGTGGGGCGACCGGCTCCCTGGCAACCCCGAGGCGATGTTCGCCTGGCTGCTCGGCCAAGACCGCGAGACGTTGCTGGAACTGCTGGCCTATTGCACCGCGCGCAGCATCGACGCGGTGGCGGGCCGGGAACGCTCTCGCGACCAGAGCGATGCGATCGCCGAGGCCCTCGGCATCGACATGGCCGACTGGTGGGTGCCCACCGCCGAGAACTACCTCGGCAGCGTGAGCAAGGCCAAGGCACTCGAGGCCGTGAAAGAAGCAACGGGCATCGACTCCACGAATGCCGTGGCCGGAATGAAGAAGCCCGAAGCCATCGCGTACTGCGCAACCAAGCTCGAAGGCTTGCGCTGGCTGCCTGCGCCGCTGCGTCCGATCCCTTCCCCTCACTCCGACGAGGCATACGACGAGTGATCGTGCCCCTGCCGCTGAAAGCGGCGGGGAACCCGCCGATGGCCGGCGCTCCTCCACGACTGGCCGAGCGCCACCGTTCCCTCTTCCCTATTTCCTCAACTCCTTTGGAGGTTTCCATGAACACCAGAAAGATCATTGCTGCCAGCGCTGTCGCTCTGGCGCTGCTGACGTTCGCTTTCGCGGTCGTCCAGCTTTCTCCATCGCATCCCGAGCCTGTGTCGGGGGGCGGGACGTTCTCGGCGCGATTTCAGCCGCAACTCGACGTCCTCGCGGGCATCGGGAGCACGCGCGACCTCACGCCCGTCGAAATGGGCGACCTGAAGCCTGCGCAGCCGGCGCGTGCGCCCTCGCGTACACAAGCATCGACCGACGGAGGCCGCCGTGCGACAGCCGAAGGCAAGCGGTAGCCCTCCGCCGGTCGAAGACCCCGTCGCACAGCTGTCGCGCTTCGAGGGTCACTGTCTTTGCCGGCGGACGCGCGAATGCGAAGAGCTGCTGCAACTCGCCGTTCTCGGCGTCGAACAGGCTCATGAACGGCATCGAGCTGATCCTCACCTGGCGGAGATTGCCAGCCACTTGAACGAGGCGGAACGTCATGTCGAAGCTGCTCGGAGGCTGGCCGCGCGGTGGAGTGAATGATGACCATGATGCCCTTCAAGCCCGTACCCGCGAAGGCACTGCCTTTGTCCGTGAGCGAGGCATGCGTGCCGTCGTGGTCACCATCCTCGGATGCGTCATCGATTTGCCTGCCAAACGCGTGCGCACGCGCGAGACGGTGGATCTGCCCCTGGTGCTACTACGCGGCGATGAAGCAGCGCGTCGCGATGGATCGGGGAGACAAGGCGCAGGGAAGAGGAAAGGGGAGGGCGCGGCGCGCCCGGTGAACCTCGATGCCAAAGGAAGCTCGTCATCGCCATTCGGCGGGCTTTCGCTTGCCCAAGCCCACCCTCTCACCCTCTTTCAGGATCGCCGTGCGCTGGGTGGTTGCCAAGGGCCGCCTTTGGCGCGGCCTTGCCCTGCTTGCAGGTGCTCGCACCTGCCGAGGCACTGGTCGCGATCTCAAAACTGGGTGTGAAACCTGGAGGCGCCGACCGGAAAAGTGTTCGTCACGACGAACACTCTTCTTGGGCGATGGGTTCGCTGAGTCGCGGGAGAAGCGGGACAGCTTGGCTGACGGGGCCAGCGTGTTCGTCATGACGAACGTGGACCCCTTGAATTGGTTTGATGGCAGGATAGACTGGCGTCAGACATTGTTTACTCCCTCGGCTTTTGCAGTGACCAACGCTCCCCGATCCGCTGTGGTTTCGATGCGATTGCCCCCCGATGCGAAGGCGAGATTCACCGCGCTGGCCGCGCATCACCAGCTCACCGAGTCGGGATTGCTCTCCAAGCTCGTCGATGAAGTGCTGCGCTCGAACGCACCGAGCGCAGTGACTCCAGATCTGGCTACCGACGTGAAGAGCACCGAGACCGATGTCGCATCCGAAGACCGCATCACGCTGCGTCTTCGTCGTGGCGACCGCATGCGCGCAGCGGAACGATCTGGCGCGCGAGGCATGAAAACCGGCACGTACCTGGCGCTTCTCGTCCACAACCACGTGTGCGCCTCGGACGTGCTGCCACCTCTTGAACTGGATCTGCTCAAGGCGGTGGGTGCGCAGCTGGCGGCACTGGGTCGGCAACTCCGAGTGTTCGACATGCCGAACACATTGGCCGAACCGGCGGCATCGGAGCTGCGTGATCTGCTCGCGCGTGTGCACCACGAAGTTGAATCGGCGCGCGAAGCGTCGGCGGCGGTGGTGCGTCGCAACCTGATGAGTTGGGAAGCGGGTCATGCCTAAGCGGATGGTCAGGTCACGTCTGTCGGGTGGCGGTGATCGCGACCTGACACTGGACATCGTCAGCCACGGACGCCGCGGTCCAGGCGGCGTGTTGCGCTTTGGTCAGGATCAGATCCAGCAGATCGAGCGCACGGTCAGTCGCACGCCCGAAGTGATGGTGAAGGTCTCGGGCGGCGGGCGCGATTCCGGCGGCGTGGGCGCGCACCTCAAGTACATCGGCCGGCACGGGAAACTGGCACTGGAGACAGATGAGGGCCTCTCGGTACAGGGCAAGGATGCCGCGCTGGAGTTCACGGAGGACTGGCACCTCGATCAGTGCCGCAGCCAGTACCGCCCGAAGCCGGCGGAGGGCGAGAAGGACACGCGTCCCAAGCTGGTTCACAACATCGTGCTGTCGATGCCGGCCGGTACGCCGCCTGAGAAGGTATTGGCCGCAGCGCGAACCTTCGCTCGCGAGAACTTCGCGCTGCAGCACCGTTATGCGATGGTGCTGCACACCGACCAGGCGCATCCGCACGTTCACTTGGTGGTCAAGTGCGAGCATGAGTACGAACCGGGCAAGCGCCTCTATGTCCGCAAGGACACTCTGCGCCGCTGGCGCGAGCAGTTTGCCGAACTCATGCGGGAGCAGGGCGTTGCCGCCAATGCCACGCCGCGGCAGGTCCGTGGCCAGGTGCGCCGGCCTCAACGGGATGCCATCCACCATCGGCTACGGGCGATGCGTACGTTCGGGCAGCTCGGCGCGGCGGAACGCAGCCAGCGCATCTCGCCGAGGCCATCCACCGTCCTGCGCGAGAAGGTGATGGCAATGGTGAAAGCGCTCAAGGGTGGGGACGGTTCGATCGAACAGGGAGGGGAGACCCTTCAGCGCACGCGAGATTCAGTGACGGCCGATTGGCGAGCGACGGCGCAGACGCTGCGACGACAGGGCGAGACCGAGTTGGCCGCACAGGTGGAGCGATTTGCGGCACAGATGCCGCCCGTGCAAACGGACGCGCAGCGGCTGGCCGAGCAGTGGCAGAACCAGCAACATGTGCCGACGCCGGCGCGTTCCCGCTCTCGCCCTCCGGACGAGCGCCATCGGTAGCGCCTCTCCCTTGTGAGGCAGCACGGAAGCAATCTGCGCGCGGCGCCACGGGCGGTTTCGTCGTGACCCCGGGCACCTTTACTGAGGACGCGAAGGGATTCGCTGAAGGACGGAGCCTGGAGCTGGTCGGCGACGACAAGCGCTTTGGCCTGACTTGGGGCAGGAACGCCGGCCCCGCCTTCGGGGGCTGCTCCACATGTCCCGGCTGCCGGGGCGTGTGGCCGTTTGTCTGTTCGATTCGGGACGGCTGGCGTCTGCCTGACGGCACCCGCGGTGCGGGCGCTATCGGGTGGGGGGGTCCAGCTCAGGCCGTTGTCGAGACGGATCGCTCTTTGCCGGTGCTTCCTTCGACTTTGCTGCCTTCGCGTCCTGGGCTTTCTGGCGGGCGGCAATGCGAGCCATGTCGCCGCGCTCGATGCGCTGGGCGATGTTCTCGCGGGCATGGAACATCAGGCGTTTGGCCTCCTTGGTCGGATACTTCTCCGACTCCTCGGCCGCGATGCCCAGCGTTATGAAAGCGCGCTCGTGGTGAGGGAACTCCTTGAGAAACTCGTATCGGTTCATCACACGGAATGCACCAGCTTCTCTCGCCCATTGCAACATCTGGGCTGCCGAAGGATCCTGTTGGCAACGGTCGACCGCCGCATTGCGCCACTGCAGGGTCTGGCTGGCGATCTCGCGCGGGACGCTCGGGTCGTTGGCCAGGCGCTGCACCAGAGTCTCCCAGCGCATCGCGTACTGGGCCAACTCCTTTGAAGACGGCGGCTTGTCTTGCTGAACGCTCATGCTCTCGGCGGCCCGCGGAACTCGGTTGAGCTCCCCGCCGATCACCCGGCTTTCATAGATATGGACACCATCGTGGGCGATGACCCGCAACCCATCGACGAGGCGCTCATGCTCCATCCGGCCCAGCACTGAGGCCGCATTGTTGAAGGCGTGGTCATGGGCCTGGATGGACGGGGCCTCGGCGCCCAGGCCGGCACGCCGACGCATCTCGTAGCGCGCCAACATGGCCAGGCGGCTTTCCTCACGCGAGGTGGCTACGAAGACGGCCTGCACGATGTAGCCGCTGTGTTGCAGATCGGTCGCGAGCCTGGGTACCGCCTCGATGTCGGTGGTTTCCATCTCTGCAATGAGGTTCAGGCGCCGCTCCTGAACTTCCGCTACGAACCGGTCGAACCAGACTTGGCAGTTGTCGGCCACGCGCGCCGCCGCCGTGGGGGAAAGTTCGCCTCCAGGCGCCCAGAGGGGGTGATAGGCACGAAGGCGATTCAGAGAGACGTGCGCCGGTGCCGTCGTCGCCGTCTCTATCAACTGCTTGCGCAAGTTCACCGTGGCGAAGGTCAGGCCCGCGCCGGGCTGACCCGCGATGATCATGGCAACCGGCCGATCCGACGGATGCGCACCGATCAACAGGTCGGGCGCCACGCATCGGTCGTACAGGCGCCGAAGCTCCCGTTCGGACGGCGCGGGCGCGTCGGCTGAGGGTGAGGGTGAGGGCGGCCGGGTCACGGCTGGCCTCCTTCGTTCGCTTCGCCGGAATCGACCGGCCCCGACGATCCGGCAGGCGGACCGAATTCCTCAAGGATCGACTGCACGGACTTTGCGTCTGTGGGATCCAAGGTTGCGAGCACTCGGCGAGCGTGGTCGCGCTTCTGGCTGAGGTGTCCAATCCGTTCCGCATCCGGTGGATCCTGGTTCGCCAGCGCCTCAATCTCCAGCGTGTGGGAGGCAATGTATTGGTTGACCAGTGCCAGCGCCAACTCGGCCTCGAGCACGGTTTTCATCGAGTTCCATTGGCTCTCGTCGTAGTCGAAATAGGGTCGCCGTCTGGAGCGCTCTTCAAGTTGCTGGTGCTGAGCCAGTTCCTTCTCGATGGAGAAATCGCCGATCTGCACCGCCTTGGTGAGCATCATGCGAACGACATCGGGCAGGTCCATGCCGCGCGCCTGCGCCATCGCCAGCGCTTTCTGGGCGATGGCGCCATCGATGCGGATGCGGAGTTGAATGCTGTCCATGCGAGCGCGATTTATAGCAGCACGCTATATAGAACGCTGTAGAACAGCTGAAATCGCTGCAACTGGTGGCAGGCCGAGCGCGACGCCAACGGTCCATGGCGCCCGCGTCAGCGCGTGGCCGAGCAGAGGGCCAGCAGCGTCAGGTGGGCCGGGTAGAAGGCGTAGAACACCCAGCGGTTGCGGGGCAGCGGAATGTCGACCTGCGTGGCCCCCCAGATGAGCGGCAGGGCCACCAATGCAGCGAAGTTTCCGTTGACGACGGCCAGGGAGGTCGTGGCGAGCGTCCAGAGCACGAGGCGCACGGCCGTCGGCCGGAGAATGAACACCCAGGCGGTCAGGCAGCACAGTAGCGCCGGCCACCAGAACTCCACGAAAGCGCCGCCAATGAGGAAAGTCAGCACCGCAAGCACCCGCAGCCCTTTGCCGCCAGCCTCCCAGAGATACACCAGCAGTGTGGCGACCCACAGTGTGAAAAGGATGTTCAAGGGCCACCAGCCGACCAGGTAGACGAAGGCGGGCGTCGAGAGGCCGCCGAAGAGGGTCAGGCGCCTGATCACCCGCACGTGCATCCCAGCGGCCAGAGCGCCGGGGCGTGCGAGGTTGAACATGAGCACGAAGCCGAAGACCGGCATCACCAGCCGGCCGAGGGCGAAGAGCGTCGCGTTGGCCTCATGGAGCAAGTACTTGTTGACGTGGTCCCCAGCCATCAGGACCAGGGCGAACCACTTCAGCGCTTCCAGCGAACCGTCCGAGATGTGCCAAGCAGCGCGCGCGGGACTCGCGGGCCGCGGCTTTGCGGCGGATGCCTGCGCTGTGCGCATGGATCAGGGCACCTTCAATAGGCCGGCGCTAGCTCGGTGCCTTCGTCCCACAGTCGCCGCCACTCGCGGGCGTACACCGCGGCTAGCTGCGGCGAGTTGCTCACCACCAGCACGTTCTCAGCGTTGCGGTCGCCGGCGGAGGACGTGTAGTTGAAGCTGCCGGTCTGCACTGTGGTGCCGTCGGCGACGATGAACTTGTTGTGCTGCAGCGCGTACCGGGCGTTGGTGCGGACGGGCACGCGCTCGTTGGCGAGGAAGCGTGCGGCCGAGTAGCCCTTGAAGGCTTCTCCGGCGTCTACCAGCACCATCACCTGGACGCCACGGCGCTGGGCGTCCCGTAGGGCCAGGGCAATCGGTTTGCTGGTGAAGGAGTAGGCGGCCACATACAACGTGGAACGGGCACTGCGGATCGTGTCGAGCACGAGTGGGAGCGCATGCCCCGGAGTGAAGGCTGGGGTGAAGACAGCGGATGAGGGCGTGGATGACGGCGTCGATGGCGAAGTCGGCGCGGCCTGGGCTGCGGGTCGCACTTGCGTCTGCGTCTGGGCCACGACCTGGTCGTTTGTCGCGGCCTGCGCCGAGAGTGCGTGCAACGAAGCGTCCGCCAGGAAGACGCACAGGGCCAAGGCGAACCCGTGGGGGCGAATCGCGCGCTCGAGGCGAATCTCCCAGCGCTCCCGGGGTCTAGATGCGCTCATGGGTCAGCTCCTCGCGGCTGCGGCCGCCACGCTGGCGAACCTGTCTTTGATTTGGCCCTGGCTTGCGGTCGGGCAGATGAACCTGGCGACCACGCTCGACGGCAGCGGCCATGCGGTCGCGGATCGCCTGAACCAGCTTCTCCTGCGATGGCTCGTCGGCAGTCACGCGCCGGGCGTACTGCTCTGCCAGCTTCACGCCCGCAGCAGCCGTTGCGAGGCCCGGGTACATGTCAAGCGAGGCCTCCGCCAGGATCTCTCCGGTGCGCAGCAGGTGGGCCTGGCGCTGCAGATCGCGCACGTGCTCAGGGGTCTCGATGCTCCAGCGGGCACGCTGGGCCACCATCTTCTTCTCACCGATCAGATCTCCCGCCTCATTGCGCGCGGGAACCCGCACGTTGACCGGGTTCGTGCCGTGCTGGGTGAGCACGACCTGATCGCCGATGCGCGGCTGGGAGGTGGATTCGGCGAGCGCCCGCTCCAGGTCAGCACCCCAGATCGTGCGGTCGCCGACCTCGGTGCGCACCATCACGTAGAAGGACATGCGCTGCGCAGGGTCGAACTTGTAGGGGGCGGCGGCTGCGGCGACCAGCAGGCCTCGGATGGGTGGGCGAGGGCCGTCGCGCAGTGGGCGGGATCCGGCGGCGCGGCCAGCGCCGGGCGCATCTGCATACGGGGCCTGCCCTGGGACATCCCGGTCCGGAGGCGAACCTGGCTGCTGGGTGGTTGCGGCCGGAGCGGGTCCTGTCGCTTGATGCCTCTGCCGCGCGCGCGCAACCTGCTGGATCTCGGCTTCCGTGGGCTCGTAGCCTCGTGCCTCGATACCAAGCAGCGCTGCCTCGCGCCACATGCCCTGGCGGAATGCCTCGGTGCCACGCACGTCGATCGCACGCCAGCCTCGCGCCTGAGCGATGGCGATAACGCTGTGCATGACCTCGCGGTTCTCGGTGCGGACCCGGATGCGGCTGCCATCGTCGATGAAGGCCAATGTTCGGTCCGGGAAGAAATAGTGGTCATCGACCTTGAGGTAGCGCCGCTCGATGGCGTCGGGCACGCGCGGGTGCGTTCGGCCGCCGGGCGGCGCATGGCCCTGTACCGATCCCGCGAAATCCCAGGACGCGGCGCCGGGTGGCGAGGCGGTGGAATTGGGGGCTGCGCTGCTGGTCACGGAGGCGGGTCTCGCGTCGGACTCTTCGGGAGTGGCCATAGAGGCTCCTTTCCTGGACGGGGGCGTCATCAATCCAGCAACCGCGAGACGAACTCGTCCGCCCGGCGCTTGATGTCCTCGTCGCTCAGCTTTTCGGTGGGGATCTCGACGTCGTCGAAGTCGAACGAGAAGTCGTCCAGCTTCAGCGTGTCGCTCAGCACATCGTCTGCCATTGGTGGGTCCTTCTTCGTGATGACTTGGCCCCCGCCTTGCGGGGTGATATTGGTGACGGATCCTGCAGGCGGCGTCGAGCCGCTTGCCGTTGCGGTCTTCTGCGTTCTGGCGGCAACGCCCGGCTCGTCGTCCGCGCGCGTGGCCGTCGCCGCGGCAATGGCATGGCTGGAGCCGGCCACGTCCAGACGGGGTACGGGAGGCGGAGCCAGTTCGCGCCGGGAGAAGGACTTGTCCTTGAAGTAGCGGATGCGGTGCGCGAGCACCGGGCGCAGCCCTTCGTAGAAGAGGATCATTCGGCTCGGACCCAGCTCCTTGACCTCCTGGGGCAAGAGCAGGCGACGCGGCTGCTCGCTGATGTTCACCGTGCCGCCCGTCTTGCCGCCGCCCCACATTGGCCGGCTGGTGTTCTTCTGCTTGACGGTATAGGTACCCAGCTCCCGGGAGATCGCTTCGGCATCGTCGTATTCCTTGGGCGGAAAGACGATGCGCGCCGCGAGCATCTTGCGGATGGACTTGGCGCCCTCGACGCCGTACTTCTCGACCAGCTGCGAGTTGGACTGAACGATGATGACCGTGCGTACGTTGTAGCCGGGCAGGAAGGCCGTGGATTCGGCGATCACCGGGATGCGGCCGAGCGCGGGGAACTCGTCGAGCATCAGGAGCAGCTGGTGTTTCAGGGCCGGGTTGTTCTCGGGCAGCTCCCGGGTCTGCAGGCCGATGGCCTGCTGGAAGAAAAGATTCAGCAGGGGCTGCAGGCGGGCGATGTTGTCCGGGTTGATCTGCACGTAGATGGAGATCGGGCGCTTCCTCAGATCGCGCAGGTCGAAGTCGTTGGCCGAGGTGGCCGCGTCGATCATGGGGTTGAGCCACAGGTCCAGGCGGCTCGTGAAGGTCTTGCGGATGCTCGAGGCTGTGGTGGGTGCCAGGTCGATCACGTCGTAGAGGCTCTGAACGGCCTCCTGCGACAGGGGGTAGCCCGCACGCTCGCAGGCATCGATGACGCGCTTCCAGTGCTTCTGGAAGCCTTCGGCGTCGCTGGCCATGCCCTGACGCAGTACCTCGCCGAGGGTGCGCGTGGCACCGGGTGTCTCGAAGAGGTACAGGGCAATTCCCAGGAACAGGGATCGCGCCGATGACGTCCAGAAGGGATCGCCCGCCAGCGGGTCGGGAAACAGCATCGTGGCGATGCGCTGCAGGTCGTCGATGCACCGGTAGGGCGCTTCGGACACATAGCCGAGCGGGTTCCAGCGGGCGGAGCATTCCTTTTCCGACAGCGGATCGAAGAGGTGGACTTCTTGGCCATGCGCCACCCTGAGCCCTGCGGTGCGAATGAAATTCTCGCCCTTGATGTCACTCACGATGGTCGACCCGGGCCAGTTCAGCAGGTTCGGCACCACCACGCCGACGCCCTTGCCGCTGCGAGGCGGCGCCTCGAGTTCCACGCCCTGCTGGCCGGGCAGGACCAGGTATCGGCCGCCCAGGCGGCCCAGGATGATCCCGTGCTCTTCGAGGAGGCCGGCCTGCTCGATCTCCCGGCGCGTGGCGAAGCGCGCCTCGCCGTGCAGCGGACGCCGGCGCGGGAGCATGGCGAGGCCAACGAGCCCAAGGCAGAGGCCCTGAGCACCGACGAGTGTCGAGAGAAGGGTTCGGCGCACGTCCGGACGCTCGCCGTAGGCCGCCCAGTATTGGTGGATGGTCAGGAGGCTTGCATTCTGGGGCGGCAGCTTCATCGCCATCAGGAACGCGTAGCCAGCCATGTACAAGCCAACCAGCGCCGCCACCAGCAGCGCGACCGCGATCTTGAAGGGGCTAGGCAAGCCCTCTGAGCTTGGTGTCAGGGTCATACCAGATCTCCCGCACAACGCGTGGGCTGCCGGCGCTGCCGCGGTCGCGCGCGCATTGAACGACGATGTCCACACTCATCTGGGCCAGCTCCACGCCCTCGCGGGTGCTCATGCCGTGGCCGGCCTGGCTGCGCTTCATCAACTGGGCGAGGGCCACGAAGGCCATCTCGGCGCTGTCGGCATGCACGCTCGTGATGGAGCCGGGGTGGCCAGTGTTGACGGACACCAGGTAGTCGTAGACCTCTTCTCCGGTGCGCAGCTCGGAAACGAAGACGCGATCGGGGCGCTGCCGCTTGGCGCTTGCGAGCAGCTGGCCGGGCGTGACTTCGGCCTGGCCCTGCGCGCCCTGCGAGTAGAAGAGGCGCACGTGATTGGGCTGGTTGCAGAGCGACAGTTCCTTGACGTCCTCGATGGTGATCAGGCGGTCTTCCGGAGGCACCTCCAGGATCAGCGCCTTGCTCACCGTGGTCTTGCCCGACCCCGTGGAGCCGGAGAAGAGGATGTTCTTGCGCAGATGGACGGCGCGGCGCAGGAACTGGACGAATTGCCGCCGTGCAAGCAGGGTCGTGAGCTCCCGGTCTTCAGGTGAGTGGTGCTCCAGTTGCGCTTGGCGGGTGGCGATGGCGGGGATGCTGCGCGTGGGGCCGAAGATGCCCTTGGCGTCCAGCTCTTCGAGTGTCCAGAGCGCGTTGGAAGGGCGGCGGATCGTGATCGAGACAGTGCGTTCCAGCGTGGCCGGTGGCAGGACGATCTGGATGCGCTCGCCCCCGGGCAGGGTGGCCGAGAGCAGGGGCTCGCTGGCCGACACCCGTTGTCGGGTGAAATTGGCCACCAACTTGGCGATGGCGATGCACCAGTCGTAGGAAGCGAAGGGAAGTTCTTCGCGCGACCAGCCCGAATGCCGTTCTACGAAGGCACCGCCGGGTTCGTTGATGCAGATCTCGGTGACCTCGGGGTCATCCAGCAGTCGGCTGAGGGGGCCGAGGAAGAGTGCGAGCGAGGACGGAGCCTCATCGACCGGGCGCGCGGGCGCTGGTGCGGCAGCCGAAGCGCCGGCCGTGCCGCCTTGCCGGTCAAGGGGTCGCGGGCTCGGTCCGAAGCGCATAGACGCTCCTGAAGTCAACGTCGCGCGCCACCAGGATCTGGATGCGCTCGCCCTGGTTCTTGATGACGGTGGGCGGGATGGCGATGGTGTTGCGCAAGACCTCCGTCATGACGTCCCGGCCGCCCTGTGCTCCGATCACCACACCGCCGCCGACATTGGTGCCGCCTTGCTGATGGGCGACGATGGCCTGCATCGTTCCATCGATCACCGAGATGAGGATCGCGGCGCCAAAGCGGGCCCAGAAGTGGGTGTCGACGAAGCCCGGAAGCCCGTTGCGGCCCAATTCGTCGGTGCCGGGCGAGGCGAGCTGGACCACGACGCCCGTAGGTGTGCGGGCCTCGGTCCAGAGCACGAAGACCCGGCCCTGGCCTTGGTGCGGCGATCCACGCTGCTCGCCCACGTACTTGGTGCCGCGCTCCAACAACACCACCTTGCCGTCCGCTCCATAGATGTCGCTGGCGCCGATGCATGTGGTCATGCCCTCGTAGGTCGAGTCGATCGCCGTCTCCAGGGTGCAGTCGATGAAAGCGCCCTTCGGGAGAAGCAAGCGCCGCGTCGGTAAAGTCTGCGCGGTGACTGCGGGCGTTGGCGTTGGCCTGAGATTGGCCGCCAGGGTGTTCCCGGTTGGCGTGACGGCAGCCGGGCTCTGCATCGCGCCGAAAAGCTGGGCGACGTTGGGCATGACCGGCTGGCCGCTCTGGCCCGGAGCGGCGCTCTCGACGCTGTAGGGAGCCGCGTTGCTCGTCAAGGATTGACCTTTGCGTAGGACGGGGGCCCCGAGTTGACGCTCCAGGGCGAGCTGCTCGGGGGTCTTCTGGGGCGGGCCACCCGCATTGGCGGGAGGGGCAGCGGACTGAGGGGCAGGTAATGTACTCGCGGTCAAAATGGGGGTGGCGTCCGTGGGGGCCTTGGGCGGATCGATGCGGCCCAGGGGCGGCACCTTCATCTCGCCGCCGGCACGCGCGGCGGTGGCCTTGCGCGCGGCTTCCTCCGCGTCGCGGCTCTTGCTGTACTGGGTGTTGTAGTACCAGAAGAGAAAGCCCCCGCCGAGCAGCAGGATGGTCGCCAGGGCCAGGCCCCCGCTGATGCGCGACTGGATCGAGCGCTCCCGATTGACCGAGGGGATAGCGCGCTCACCTTGGACCGAGGCGGCGCCGGCATCGCGGCCCGGCGTCGCGCCCGCAGATCCTCGCGTCACCCGACGCGTGGGCAAGATCTCGCCGGTGTCGGGGTCCACGTGCGGGCTCGTAGAGTCTCCGGCGGCCTCGATGGCCTCGTCCTCGTGGAGGGCCTCTGGGGTGCCACCGTTAACACCCTGCGCATCGCGCCCTCTGTGGCGCCGATCGAGCCAGCTCATGGTTCGCCTCCCGCGGTGGACCGTTGGACGCCGGGCACGTTGGTGTTGGTGGATGTGCGGGCGCCGCCACCAGCGAAGGACTGGTTGACGACGCAGCCCACCAGTTGGCCGCGGCGCAGCACGAAGCGACGGGCCACCCGGTGGATCACCACCTCGTCATCCTCGACGTTGAAGTTGAGCAGGGACTCGGAGCCGTCGTCGTTCTGCACGAACATGGCGGGGAACTCGGAGCGGGCCTGGAAGCGCAGGCGGGTCTGAACACCGTCGTCGTAGGCGCTCATGGGCTTGAGTGATTCGCTGCCGCAGAACCAGTAGTCCATGTTGCGTGGGCGATCCGAGGATTGGCTCATGCGTGCCTCGGTGCGACGGCGCTCGGTCTCGGCCGCCAGGGCGCGCGCATCGTCCTGGGGGTAGGTGAAGCGAATCGAATACACCATGCGCTTCGCCGCCGCGCCGCTGGGCGCGTTCACGGACACCACGTAGTCGAAGTGGTAGGCCCGACGGTTGGTGAGGACTGTGAGGTTGGTGGAAGCGCGCGCTTCCTTGGGCTTGATGAAGAAGTGGTTGCGCTCGGCGCCGACGTCGAAAGCGGCGTTGTCGCCGGAACCCAGGTTGACGAACTCCTCGCCCTCCGCGAACTGCAGGTGGATCTGGTAGCCCACGTAGCCGTGCAACGTGACCACATCGTCGGGGTTGTAGGCCACAACTCGGATGCGGGCGTCCACCTTGCCGGCAGGCGGAGTGGTGGCTGCCCTGGCCTCCGGCGCGACCAAAACCAGAGTGCCGGCCAACGTGGTGGTCGCGATTCGCTGCAGAAGCGCAGGCAGCAGCCTCATCGCGCCTCCTGCTTGCCCGCCGGTGCTGGCATGCTGGTGGCCACCTCCGGCTCGCGGCGGTACTCGACGACGCGGAAACCCAGTGGATTGAGAGAGCGCCACTTGTCGTCCTTGGAAGGCTCGACGTAGGCGAACTCGATGGTGGAGACCCAATGCGTGGCTTGCTCGTCCCCGGTGCCGCCTGCGCGGGCGTAGCGGGTGAAGCGAACTTGGGCCAGTTTGTCCCTGCCGCTCTCGAGCTTGAGGAAGGTGACCGACCTTACTTGGGTGCGGATGGAAGTGCCGTCCTTGTAGACGTTCAGCGGAGAGAGCGGGTTGTTGGCGGCCCACAGGCTTGCCCACTCCTGGTTCAGGCGCGGGGAGTTCTGGGCGGCGACGAGTTCGTAGTCTGCTTCGGCAGTGCCGTAGAAGTAGCGCTCCCGGGCGATGACATAGTTCTGCAGCAGGTTGCGGGTGACGACCTGTTCGATGTCGGTGGTTCCCTGGTAGGTCGGCACGACGTCCACGATTCCGGTGCTGCTGTCCACGCGGATGAGGACAGGGACTGGCTGCTTCAAGGGCGTGAGGCCGGCCACGGCGCCGACGGCAAGGAGCGCTGTGAGGAGCGAGGTGCCGGCTACGACCCAGGCGACCTTGGCGGAACGTTCGGAGCGTCGGGCGCGATCGAGCTCCCAGCTCTGGGCTTCCTTGAGGTATTTCTCAAGCTCGGGGTCCCGCTTCATGGGAGGCTCCAGAGGATGTCGAGGTCGGGTTGATGGGCGTGAGCGGGCCCTGGCACTCGGGCGGCACAGGCGGGCGGGTGCCACAAGCGGCGATCAGCAGCAACAGGGCGAGGGAGATCCAGGACTTCACGTGGCAACTCCGGGCCTACTGACGATGGAAAGGGTGGGGCATGACCCGCTCGCGGGGGAGCACGGTGCCGCCGCGCCGCGGCGAGGAACCGACCCGGGCGACCGAAGCCACACCAGCGCCGACGCGGTTGCCCGCAAGGCGACGGAAGGAATCCCAGCGGCTGCCGGGCTCGCGACGCATGCCGTCGATGACGCCACGGCTGAACTCGTAGCTGGAGCGCTTGGCGCCGCCGAGCGCCCACTGTGCCATCCCACTTACAACGCCGAATGAGTTGAGCGCGATGCCGCTGGCGAGTCCAGACGCAATCGGCAGGACTTGACGCATGATGAGCAGGGCCAGTGCTGCGCACAGGACCATGTTCAGCGCATCCACCGTCACGATGGCGTCGCCTCGTGCGGCGGTCTGAGTCGCATATGAAGAAACCACCTTCAGCATCAACGTGGCGACAAGCGTACTGAGCACGGCCACCAGGGCGTAGTTCGCAAGTTGGGCGATCCAGGCTTCGAAGAATCGGCGAGTAGTCTCGAAGAGGAGAAGACAGATGAAGACTGGCCCTATCGCGAGAATCAGGGCGAGGGCAAGTTTCGAGAGTGCCAGGAGAAAGAGTGCGTAGACCGCAACGCCGCCCATGATGAGATAGACGATGGCTCCGGCCAAATAGAAGCCGAAATCCCCGCTGAGCACTCCACCTTTATTCCAGAGGGCGGACGCAACCGTTCCGCCCTTGTCCCAGATGGTGTCGATTACAGTGACAGGATCACTTGATCCCGCGATGACCGAGGCGAGTTGTCCTGGCGCGGTGAAGAAGGTGTCGACGATCAGGGAGTTGAACAGCCACAAGCGCAGACCAAGACCCAAAACAATGGCGATGAAGATGATGCGCTTGACGCCCTCCCATATCGGTTCCTGAATTCGTCCAGTCAGGCTGAGGAAGCCCCAGATCATGACGTAGATCGTTGCGAGCGTGACCACTGCTGGCTCTATCGCGCCCGCCACAGCCGCGGACTTGGTGGCGATATAGTCGGTCAACTGTGAAGTCAACCAAGTCCAGAACTGTTGGAAGAACATTTCCCACTTCCTGTATTGTCGCTATTTGGCTGGTGGCATTGAGGGCTGGAAGCGCTTCTGAAAATTGCCGTGGTCTGGCTTGGGAGTGCTCGGGATGGGTGTCGCGGGAAGGTCGATGCGCCCTTCGGGCGCAGGATTTATGGAGATGGGCGCCGGCTCGTGGGCCATGTAATAGGCGCCGCCAGCGGCGATGAGCACCACAACTGCGACTACGATGACGACGATGGACTTCGACATGGTCAGGGACTTGGGATGAACCGGCCGGAGAAGCCGCCATGGCCTGAGATAACTTGCTCTCTCGTGCGTTGCTGCTGTGCAGCCTCTTCCGCTTTGGCCATTTGATAGAGGCTCTGCAGTTTCGTCTGTTCGTTCGTCAGCATGTTCTGCTCGGCCTGTATTCGGGCCTGCAACTCCTGAATCGCCTTGGGGTCGTTCGTTCGTCCAATCGCGTCGATCAATTGCTGCAGTGCCGAGAAGCGCTGACTGGTGTTTTGATAGGCGGTCTGCGTCGTCCCGCCCAGCATTGCCGAGGCCTGCCTGCCTTGCTCGACTACCTGGCGAAGCTCGGGGCTCAGCGCGCTCATTTGCGTGCTTGAGAGGACGCTGTTGGCCTTCATGATCGATTGCATTTGGCTCGCGAGTCCCGAGTAGCTCCCCGTTGAGCCGTTGAGTGTGCTCATCAGATCGTTGTAGTTGGACGGGAGGTAGTTGCGCGTCAGGTCCGAGCTCGGCAGCAACTGCCCCATGCCGCGCAAGCCCGTCATGGCGTTGTAGGTCTGGCTCAACTGCGCATTGGCGGTCTGTAGCTGGTTGTACTGCTTCTGCATCGCCGAGATCTGCTGCTGCCAGTACGAGACTTGTTGCATCAGGTTGGCGATAGCGGTGACGTCAATCACCGGAATGCCAGCTCGGGCGTGTAGCGGCGCGAGAAGCGCCGATGCGGCAAGGAAGAATGCGATCAGATGTCTACGCATGGGAAGTCTCCTGGGTCGAAGGGGCGGGCGAGACGTTCGTAGCCAGTGACGCACGGAAGGGTCCAAGCCACTGGTCGGGGTGTGGTCCGTGCAGGGCCATGAGTTCGCGCATGACCCGAACGTTGCTGGTGCGCCCGGAAATTACGTGCAACGCGTCTTCGAAGCCCTTCAGCTCCAACTGCGCGACCACGCTCACGTGGTTCTGCTTGATCAGGCACTGCCGGGATCCCGGTTCCAGCTCCTGCTTGATAAGCGAGAACTCGCGGTCGGTGAGGTTGAAGCCCTCGGTGTACTCCCGGTAGTCCGCCTCTGGGTTCGGGAAGAGGATCTTGGTCGGCGTCTGTTCGATGATGGCTCGCGCGATGGTCGAGTCCAGCACGTGGCTCGTGCTCTGTGTGAAGGTAGCCAGGTTCGCGTTCTTCTTGCGCCAGGTCTCCAGCCCGTTCTTTGCGAAGCGCGTGAAGGCCGGATCGTTCAGAAGCTTCGCGAACTCGTCCATCCAGCACACCAGGGGCCGCCCATCCACCATTCGGTTGACCAAGTGGAAGAGATACATGGTCAGCGGTGCCCGGACCACGTCGTTGTCCAGAAAGTCGGTCACGTCGAAGCCGACAAGGGTGTTGTGCGCCAGAAGGGGCGCCACCTCGTCGTAGTCATTGTCGAAGACCCAGGCGTAGCCCCCCTGCTCGCAGGCGCACCACTTGCGCAGCCGTGCGTACATGCCTTCCGGGTCCGTCACGTCCAGGAATGCGATCAGCCGGGACAGGCGCCGGAAAGGCAGGTCGAGCTTGAGCGTGCCGCGCAGAGCCTGGTCGAGGTCTTCCTCCTGCTGAACGGTCAGAACGTCCGCCGGCGAGCGCATCACCAGTCGGCGTAGCCAGTGCCGCATGAATTCCACGTTGTCGGGGATGCCGGCATCCAGCTGCAGGGGATTGGAGCCGGTGGGGGTGCCGTTCTTCAAGGGTAAATATTGACCTCCCAACGCCCGCACGAGGATATGCAGGCCCTCATCCTTGTCGAATATGACCTGCGTGGCGTCCAGCCGGTTGCAGATCGCGATCATGCAAAAGCCCAGGAAGGTGGTCTTGCCGGTGCCCACTGGCCCGACGCCGCTGATGTGGCCCACATCCCGCCGGCTGCCACCGTCCGGGCTTCGCGGATCGCTGGCGTGCATCGAGAAGTAGTAGGGCGAGCCCGCGCGCGTCATGAACATCGTCAGCGCGTCACCCCAATAGTTCCCAGTGGCACGGCCAGTCGGAAAGTTGTGGAAGGGCGACATGGCCGCAAAGTTGCGGCTGGTGATCGGCGCCTTGCGAGTTCGGTACCCGAAATTTCCCGGCAGCTGGGCCCAGAACGCGGCCTCCAGCGCGAGGTCCTCGCGGGCCACCACCATGCCGGTGTCGCCCAACAGGTAGCGAGCACGGGCGACGTTGTCGTTGAGCTGCTTCAGGCGCGGCCGGCCCTCGGCTTCACTCACCCCGTCGTAGGTGTCGGCGAGCACGTGCAGCGTGAAATGATGATCGCCCACCACGAAGCGGTTGCTCATGAGGTCGTCCAGGGCGTCCTTGAGTTCCTCGGCCTGGGAGACCGCGAGGTCGCCGGAGGACGCCATCCGGTTGTGCTGGCGGCTCATCATGTCGGTGGCCGTGCTCTTGGAGAGAAACGTGAAGCTCTGGGTGAGCACAAAGGGAAAAGGCGCTGTCAGGAGTGCGCCGAACATGCCCGGCGCGGTGGGTGTGGGGTACTCCTTGATGCCCAGGAAGGCGCCGATGCGCGTTTGGGTGCCTGTGCGGTATTCCATCGCCTCGTTACCGAAGAAGGGCCGACTCGTGGCCAACACCTCGTTGAGCGGAGATCGCGGCAGGGGCATGCGCTGCCATTCACCGTTGATCAGCAGGCCATGAAACTCCGCGAGGGCCGAGAAGCGCACATCCACGCCCTCGATCCGATAGACGCCCAAGGCCTCCGGGTCGTAGCGCTCCAGGGCGGCCATCAGCTCCTGGCGCAGCTTGGTGCACGCGTCCAGCGAATCACGCATTTCGGCGCGGGCACCTTCGGGGTCGGTTCGCCTGAGGATGCGCAGCGCGACATTGCCCACGCGCGTAGGCTGCGGCCGATAGACGATCGACAGGTACAACTCGTTGACCATGAGCCGCTCGTCGGCCATCTTCTGGCGGTAGCGCTGCTCGACTTCGTGGGCGAAGCCCGGCACGGTGCGCCCCATGGGATAGCCGGTCTCCCGCCGGCGCACGACGTGGACCCAGATGGCGAGATTGATCGAGGCGATGTTGCGCAGCAGGACGTTCAGACGTTCGTGCCAGCTGTTGATGTCCTCGTCGTCGGCGCTCTCGAAACTGGCGCCGGCGAGGCGCAAGGTCTGCACGTAGTCGCCCGCGCGGGTGCGCGCTACGTGCTCGTCGACGTGGGCGACCAGAGGGATCATGGCCGCCGCACTGGCTTCGCGGCGAAGCGTGGCGTCAGAGCGGGAGAGGAATTGCATCGCACGTCCCTTAACGCACGAGGGGAAGCGCATCCTGGCGCCGGCGACCCGAGAAGCCCGGCAGGTCAATGGCTAGCGGCGTGTACGAGCTGGCACGCCAGAAGCGCAGGTTGCCGGCGATCATGGCCGGTAGTCGGGTGCGCCCCCACAGCTGCAGCAGGTCGAAGAACCGCGGCTCGTACAGGCAGACCAGGTACAGCACGCCGTGGATGGGCAGGAATGCGAGCAGCCACACGAGGTTCTTTGTCACGATGAAGGACTCGCTCGTGATCACAATGTTGAACATCATGGCCGAGTAGGTGACGCCCCAGATCATGGACGGGCGTGTCATCCCGACGAAGAGCGTGTCGGCTGTGATGCCCTGATTGCGGCTCATGGTGCGCTCCTCAGACTCCGAAGATGCCCCGGACCCACGAGACGATCTGAGGGCCGCCGAAGACCAGCACGATGCCAATCATGACGGCCACCATCCACCACCAGCTCAGGCGGCCGAACCAAGCCATGGCACCGCAGACCATGACCGCCACGGCGGCAACGGGGGTCAGGATGGTGGAGAGCTGTCCTTGGAAGGCGCTGGTTCCCGTGGCGAAGGGGCTGCTGGCCAGAGCGAGCTCAGGGCACAGGATGCACAGGGCCGCGAGGAGAAGAAGCCAGTTCCGAACGGACCAGCACTGCGGACCGTGCCGCCTCGCGGACACTACGCGAGCAACTCGAGGCGCACCAGGGTGCTTCCAATGCCCAGCGTCTTGAGGTGGGCGGTGAGGGAGTCCAGGCTGCGGAAGCTGCGCGGATGCCCGGAGGAGGTCGTCAAGACGCTGCGTCCATAGCGCCAGGCGACGACGAGGTGCACCTCGAAATTGCCGGGCTCGACTTCCGCGATCACGATCTCGATGACCGCGCACCTGTGGAGGAGTTCGACCAGTTCCAGTTGCTTCACCGCGCTGGCCGGCTGCGCGCGAAGGGATGACGCTGGCGCCGCCGCGGTATTGCTGCTGGATCGCGCCGAGCGGGAAGTCGGGGTGGCCTTTGTTGTCGTCTTGGGTGTGGGCCGTACCGCAGAGCTCATGGGCAAGCGTGAGTGATGGGGATAGCCCGGAATTGTGAACCAAAGTGCTCATGAGCATGGCATTTCGCATGGGTCTACTCCAATCGACGGGCTGTGACGGGGCGGGCGGCGGCGTCAGGCACTGGCGCCAGGGACACCGGAGTGGGAGGCTCGGCGCGCCGGCCCTTGCCATAGACATCCCACCAGGGTGTCGTCGCGGCCGCCTTGGCCGAGGGCACGCGCTGTGATGCGGCCAGCTTGGCTGGCGCGCCAGGGATTTGCTCGGCTGAAGCTGGCCCCGCCGTACGCGATACAGCGGCCAGTTCGCGCTTGAGCGCCGCGATGTCGCTGATCGTGCGGGTGTGCTGCTCCTCGGCCTCCGTCACCCCGGCCGGATCAGAGGCGACAAGTCGTTCGGCCTTGCGGCGAGCCAGGGAATCGAGCAGCGTTTCCGACTTCTTGAGCTCCTGGCGCAGGATCTCGATGCGATCGCTGTCTCGTGCCGTCTGCTCGACCGGAGGGACAACGTGAGTTGGTGCGGAGGGTGGCTCAGCGAGCGCGGCGCCTGCGCATGTGATCCACGCGAGGAAGATGACCAGCCGCAACGATGCACGGCCCTCCCTTGACCGCCTCTCATGCTGGATTGCATCCTCGACTCGCATGAGGCGCAATGTCTGCCACGAGCCTCGATCTTGTCAAACGGCCAATACACAAAGTTTTGCTATAGAAAACTATAGAACATCTAGACAGGCATCTCAACACGACCTACGCTTATCGCTCGGTTTCGCTGGAGAGTTGATGCGAAGCCGAGCGGATGACGCAATGTGAGGCGGTCGCTTCACGCCAAGCATTCCGCAAAGGCCTTTACGTCTTGTATCGCTATCGGACAGCGAGGGCTGCATGAAGCACCGATTTGGCGCCACGTCAGTGAGGTGAAGTGATGGGCAATGTGGTGGTTTTTGGGAACCAGAAAGGCGGTGTGGGCAAGTCCACGCTGTCGGTGCTTTATGCGTTGTGGCTTGCCGACGTGCAGCACCAGTCGGTGTGTTTCATCGACCTGGACACTCAGGGCAATGCATCGAGGACGCTGCAGGCCTTCGGTACCGATGTGCGGTCGGCGGATCTCTTCAATGATTCAAGTCTGGGTGTCACTCCGACGCGTGCGGCCGGCGCGCAGCGCTCGGTGGCGTTGATCGCCGCCACGAAGAAGCTGACGGACATCGAACTGGCGAAGCCCGAGGCTGTGGTTCCCGCCTTTCGCAAGAGCGTGGCGCAGTTGGCGCAGCAGTTCGATGCCGTGGTGATCGACACGCCGCCGGCGCTGGGCCTGCGCATGAGTGCAGCGCTGATCGCCGCGACTCGCGTGGTGTGCCCGATCGAACTGGAAGAGTACAGCATCGACGGCGTCACCGACATGCTCAAGACGATCTTCGGCATTCGGCAGCGGTACAACCCGAAGCTGGAACTCGCCGGCATCGTCTTGAACCGCTTCAACCCGCACTCCGTGCGGCAAAAGGCGGCCGTGAAGCAGCTGGTGTCGAACTATCCGGATTTCGTCGTGCCGGCTCGCATCTCGACTCGCTCGGCCATTCCCGAAGCGCTGGCCGAGGGCAAGCCGGTCTGGGATCTGGCCAAGAGTTCCGCGCGGGAGGCGAGCGCTGAAGTGAAGGAGGCGTTCGCGGCGCTGCAGTGGCGCATCGAGTGGCCGAATCATCCGGCACGGCGCGAGACAGCGCCGGAGGTGTCAGCATGAGCGATCAGGATGCCCTGGATCTGAGTGCGTTGGCGCAATTCCGGCCTTCGGACTTGCTGGCGGTGGGAGAGGGCGCGTCGGTGCCGGCGGCGGCCGTGCATGTCGACCTCGGTCTCATCGACTTCGATCCGGCGCAACCGAGGCGCAGCTTCAAAGACGAGAGCATCGAGGAGTTGAGTGCCTCGATCAAGCTGCACGGGATGTTGGAGCCGGTTTCGGTGCGATCACATCCCACCGAGGAAGGTCGCTACATCGTCAATCGCGGCGAGCGGCGCGTTCGGGCAGCACGGCGGGCGGACCTGAAGACGGTGCCGGTCTTCGTTGACCAGCGGATCGACCCTTTCGCTCAGGCGGCGGAGAACCTGCATCGAGAGGACATGTCGGCCTTCGACCTGGCGCATTTCATCGTGGAGCGTGAGCGCGAAGGCGTCACGCGTGCGGAGATTGCGCGAAGGCTGTCCAAGCCGCGTTCTTTCATCACGGAGGCGGCAGCCTTGGTCGCCGCCTCCGAGGAATTGCGCGAAGCCGTGCACGAGGGGCGCGTCGGGGAGGACGTTCGCACGCTTTACCGGCTGATCTCGGCCGCGCGGCAGACGCCCGAGGTAGTGGGGGTCGTGCTGCGAGGTCCGGAGGTGGTGAGCCGCACGAACGTGGACGCGCTGCTCGCACGGGCTCAGGGCGCTGATGTTGCGGATGCGGCTGTCGCGCCGCGCAACGCGCAGGCAGCAAGCGGGGGCCGCACGGTGCTGGTCGTCGAACACGAAGGCCGCCGCGGGTCGCTGCGGATCAAGGCACGCGATGGTGACGTGGGCGAGGTGCGCTTCGGAGATGGATCGCGCAGCGCCGTACCGCTGAGCGCGTTGAAGTTGGTGTGCTGGGCAACGGAGGAATCGAAATGACGAATGTTCAGATCGATCGTTCTGCAAAGGCTCAGCATGGAAATGCGCACCGAGTGGCCGACTGGGCCGGGGCAGGACTTTGGTGGGTCGTCTTCACCGCTTGGCAGTTGGTGCGCATCACCATCTGTGCGGTGCTAGTGCTTGGCGAGCCCGTGATGCGAGCGGTGCTCGTGCCAGTGGCCTTCCTGGGCTTCCTGGTGACAATGATCTTCGGTTTCCTGATCGGGGATCCTCGCTTCCCTCGATGGGGGATGCTCGGCTTCTCGGCGGGCGCCCTTGTGCTCTACTGGCTCTACCTGTGGCTGATGAGCCTTTTGATGGCACTGCCATCCCATGACCATGAGCGTTAGCGAAGCCGACCTGGAGCGGATACTCAACCAGCGCAGGTTCGACGATCGGACCAAGGAGATCGCACGCAGGCTCTTCCTGCATGAGGAGCGGCCCAAGTTGCTGGCGGTGGAGTACGGTCTCATCCTGCAGCGCGTCTACGCCATCCGCAAGACTGTCTTGGACTTGGCGATGCCGCCGGGCGAGGCGCAGGTGACGTTGACCGGGCCGGTGGAGGCGATCGAGGCAGCGCAGCGAGCGTTCGACAAATGCGTGGCCAGAATCCGAGCGGAAGCGGGTTGACCGACCACACGAATTCGACTCTGTTGGCGAAGAGGCTACTCGTTGCGCCTCCTCCTGGGAGGAATATCGTGGAAGCGAAAGATAGTCTCGGCTTTCGCTCCTGCTAGTGGACGTCGCGCTTCAGCGCAGGCTATTTCGCGAAATCCTGAAGCGTCTTGCCGCTGTCGAGCGCAGCCTTGAGCCAACGGGGCTTCGGACCGCGGCCGGTCCACGAATTGCCGGCGTCATCGCTGTAGTTGACCTTCGAAGGAGCGCGTTTTGCTTTCTTCCCCTTGGCTGCCGGCTTTGCAGCTTCCAGGCTGTCGATCGCTGAAGCCAGCTTCGACTTGGTGTTCGAACCTGCCCGGAATTCGTCGATCGACCTGCCCGCGGTCAGTGCATCACGAAGCCAACGCGGACGCGGGCCACGGCCCGACCAGAAGTTGCCCGCGCCATCGCTGAACTGGGCCGAGGACCTTGGCGCCTTCTTCCTAGCCCCCTTGCTCGACACGGAATCAAGGCCCAAATGCGCGGCGGTGAGTCCGTAGTGAGCAATCGCGACCTTGATGCGGTCAACCACGCCTTTGATCTCGCTGTCACGCAACGCGTCGGCTTGGCGCTGGAGTTGCTCGATCTGCTTCTGTATCTGCTGGTAGCTCTTTGCCATTGCTTGCTTTCGTAGTCAGGTGCGAAGTATCTCCTTCGCTACGAGTGATTCTGCCACTTCAAGCCCGAAACAAGGTAATTCGCGCTGACTTGAGTACTTATTTGGGCCATTAAGTGGATGACCTCAACAGGCATTGTGCGAATGTGGTCTCGCGCCAATGCGGTTGGATCGCACTGATCCAATCGGCTGAGGGGACATTGATTGGCATCACTATCAGTGCTTCGTTTGCCAGTTCCACCGGCACGTCAACGACCAAATTCCCTCGACGCGTACCTGAGAAGAATGCGCCATACAAGTACGTTGCGTTTATGTGCGAGAAGAATATAGTGCAAATATCTGTCACACGGATATTCGCCTTGGAACAGTTCCTCTCCAATCCAACCCAGCTTGGTCATCTTCTGGCCAGCGCGCGAAAGGCCAAGCGGCTGACACAGGCCGAGGTTGGCGCCCGTGTCGGCCTCAGCCAGAGCCGGCTGTCCGTCCTGGAGGCGGACCCTTCCTCCTTGACGGTGGAACAACTGTTGGCGCTGACGGGCCTGTACGAGCTGCGGATCCAGGTGCTCGACCGCACCGGCCCCTCTGCGACCGCCGAGTGGTAGCGCCATGGGACGAAAGACGCATGCACAAGCGCTTTCCGTGTGGGCCAATGGTCTCAGGGTGGGTACCTGGCGCATTCCCGCACGCGGCCCCGTGGAGCTCAAGTACGACCAAGGCTGGATGGATTCGGACGTTGGCCGTCCACTGTCCTTGTCGCTTCCTTTTGGCGTCGACGGGACCAGCCCGGTCAGGGGCGACCGCGTCGAGCACTACTTCGACAACCTGCTGCCGGACAGCGACATCATCCGCAAACGCATCGCGACCCGATTCAAGACCGTCTCCCTGGAGCCCTTCGACCTCCTGAAGGCCATCGGGCGGGATTGCGTGGGTGCGGTGCAGCTTCTCCCGGAGGATGAAGTCCCAGAAGGCGTCCATCGCATCCAGGGCATCCCCCTGACCGACGAGGACATCGAGCTGTTGCTGGCGAAATCGGTGTGTGCCAATGCATTCGGCGCAGACGATGACGAGGACGACTTCCGCATCTCGCTGGCAGGTGCCCAGGAAAAGACCGCGCTGCTGTGGCACGACGGCCAGTGGCTGCGTCCGCACGGGTCCACGCCGACCACGCACATCCTCAAGCTCCCGCTTGGCCTGGTCGGGAACAGGAAGATCGATCTCCAGACTTCCGTGGAGAACGAATGGCTGTGCCTGGCCATCCTCCGGGCCTACGGCCTGCCGGTGGCGGAGACGGAGATCAAGACCTTCGGCAACCAGCGCGTGCTGAGCGTGAAGCGCTTCGACCGCCAGTTGCACGCCAGCGGCAGCTGGTACCTGCGGCTGCCCCAGGAAGACTTCTGCCAGGCCCTCGGCGTGTCCCCTCATCTCAAGTACGAAGCCGATGGCGGGCCGGGGGTGCAGCGTCTCGCCCAGGTGCTGCGGAACTCGGAGTCCGCTCAGGAGGACCTGCGCACGCTGCTGACCGCCCAGATCCTCTTCTGGATGCTGGCCGCACCCGACGGGCACGCCAAGAACTTCAGCCTCCACCTGCTCGCTGGTGGCCTGTACCGCATGACGCCGCTCTATGACGTCATGTCCATCTGGCCCGCGGTCGGAAAGGGTCCCAACTGGCACAGGGCCAAGCTGGCTATGGCGGTCTCCGGCGAGAACCGGCACTACCTCATGAAGGACTTGCAGCGCAGGCACTTCAACGCCATGGCGGCCCAGTGCTTCTACGTCCCCACGGCGGAGGCCATCATCGAAGACATCCTCGATCGAACGCTGGACGTGATCGAGGAGGTGACTGCGCGCTTGCCATCCGACTTCCCTGCCCGGGTGGCGGACGGGATCCTGGAAGGCCTGGCCGATTCGGCCAAGCGCCTGGACGCGATGTCGGCGAACTGAAGGCCGGGCAGCAGCGAAATCCTGTGTGCAAACGCACATCGACGCCGACAATCACTTGGCAAAGTCTGCAGGGGTTCCAAGACGCCTCAGGAGGGACGCGACGATGACGAAGATTCGGCTCAACGACGAACAGTGGCACACACTCCAGGTACTGCTCGAGGCCAAGACCCGGCGGGCGGCCACCGACCAGATCAGGGTTCCCGATCGCCTGACGTCGAACGGATTGGTCGCGTCCGATCCGCAAGGCGGCCAGTTTCTCACCCTCCAAGGGCGGGAAAGGCTCAGCCAGGGCCGCTGAGGCACGGGCACGGTGGACGGGCGCCGGCGTGCTCCGCTCTCGGTTCAAACCACATCAATCGGCGTTGCCACCACGCGCCGGTACCGGCCCATGACCTCGGGTTCGACGCCCAGCCAGGCGGCCACCGTCTCGGGCTCGAAGCCCCGCCGCAGCTGCCGCAACGCGAAGGTGTGCCGCAGCCGGAACGAGCCGCCCTCGCGGCTGTCGATGCCGGCATCCTCCAGCACCTTCTTGGCGCATTTGTAGTGCGACTCCTTGTGCCACTGCTTGCCCGTCCGCGTTGACGGAAACAGAAAGTCACCCTCGATGCGGGCTTCCGCGCGAACCTGCAGCCAGTGCTGCAGCAGCTCCCCGGCCCAGGGCGCAATGGGCGTCTCGCGCGCGGCGGAGTTCCCATCGCCCGGCACGGAGACCTTCCAGGGTCGATCGCGAACGCGGCCGCCCCTCGAGATCGGCGAAGCGAGAGTGAGGGCACGGACATCGCCCGGCGTCAAGCCACCGCCCAGCTGCAGGGCGACGGCACACCGGTTGCGAAGCTCTTGCCAGGTGAAGGCGGCATGGCTGTCGCGCCTTGCGCCTGAGAGCCCCGGCCGGGGCCGCGCATCCGACAGGAACGTGATCAGGTGCTTCGCCTCGGCCACAGAAAGGAACTCGGGCAGGGGATCGGCATGGGCAGCCTCCGCGTACCGAACCTCGGGATGGTCGGCAAGCCAGTCGGAGGCTGCCGTGTTCGGCGCCTCGCCGGTCTCGGCCGCGTGGTGGCGCAGCACCCGATCCACGAGCCGCACCAGACGCAACGCATGCCGGGGAGAAAGCGACATGTCAGAGCTCTTGCGCCCGAAGCGCGCCGCCTGGAAGGCCTGCAGGTCGCGCAGGTCGAGCGATTCGAGGGTGACTGCCGGCGACTGGCCCAGGCACCAGGCGGTGAAGGCGCCCCACATGTCGCGGTAGACCTCGACCGAGGCGGACTGCCGCAGGGAACCGGAGGCCCGCTGGCCATCCAGCCATCGCTCGAATGCGAGGCGGTGGCCTTGGGAGGGGGGTTCGTCGAAGAGGGAATAGGAGGGCATGAATACGCTAACGGCGAGCGAGCATTCTGCCAGCGTCGCGGACGTGCGCATTGGAGGACGGGTGTTCGGATTTTCGTTAGAGATCTGCGGCAGGCCGTTAGCGTAATTGTTCGTCCGGCAAAGACACGTCACCACCGCTGCTCTTGATCAGGAGAGGGAAGAGGCCCACGCAGGCTCCTTGCGGGGAGGGCGGGGCAGGCGTAGTATGTCCAATATTTTGGACAATCTTCGATCCGATCTGCCATGAACCTTGTCGACATCGGCCATGCAGTGCGAGCGCGGCGCGCTGAGTTGGGCATGTCCCAAGCGCAGTTGGCGCATCTGACCGGCCTGTCTCGTCAAACCCTGGTTGGTCTGGAAAACGGCGCGCTGAGCGATCTGGGCGTCAACCGCGTGGGGCAGGTGATGGCAGTCTTGGGTCTGGACAGTCCCACACCGGATACGCAGGCGCGGCGCAAGAAGCGCGGCTTGTGGATGGCGGCCAAGACCGCCAGCGTCAGCTATGCACGCGAACTGGCCCCCGAGGCGCTGGAGCAGGCCCTGGCAAGCGGTGACGTGCCGCCCTCGTTTGCCCCGCACTTGACCCATTTGCTCGATGAAGCGCCCGTGCCGATCGTCGTGATGGCGGTGGAGGAGGCGGCCTCACGCGCACATCTGCCCCCTCGGCAGGTCTGGCGAAACGTGGCGAAACTCGCCGAATCCTTGTCCGTGCACCGGCGGGCGCTGTGGGCATGAAGTCCGGGTCGCTGCCCGGCGGTCCCTGGGAAAAACTGTTCCCGCGGGCGCTGGCGCTGATCGACGAGATCAGCCGGTACGGCGGCATCGCGGATCCGTTCTGGACCTTCGGCGGTGGGACCGCGCTGATGTTCCGTCACCGCCATCGGTTGAGCAAGGACATCGACATCTTCGTGCCTGATCCGCAGTATCTAGGCTTTGTCACGCCTCGGTTGAGCGACACAGCGGCAGACCTGACGCAGGACTACACCGAGCAGCCCGGCGCCTTCGTCAAGCTGCAGTTCGAGGAGAGGGAGGTGGACTTCGTGGCCGCGCCCACCTTGCTGGTCGATGCTTGGGAGACTTGGGACATCGGCGGCCGCTGCGTGAGAGTGGAGACGGCCGCTGAGATCATCGCCAAGAAGATGTACCACCGTGGCGATCGGGTCACGGCGCGCGATCTGTTCGACTTGGCGCTCGTGATCGAGCGGGAGCCCGAGCCACTTCTGACTGCGACGCCGTTCCTACTGCGCCATCGGGCCGCTTTCCTGGCCCAGATTCGGGAGCCGCATGCCGGCTTGCGCGCCGCGTTCGATGCCGTCGCTACGCTGGGCTACACGCCCGGATTCGACCATTGCACGGCTACGGTCGGAGAGTTTCTGGACAGTCTGTAGTGGTCGACGCCTCATTCCATGCCGCCGCGCTGATGCCGAAGGCCCGCACAAAATGCACGCAGGCGTTGCGCAGGAGTCGGTTATGGTTCGCTCGTCTGCCATGCAACCCACGGGCCTTTCGAGCGATGGGGCGCGTGCCAGGCCCACGAAGCTCCTGCCAAATTTGCTGTCATGACCGCTCCAGACACCGTCTCCGCTTCGCTGAACCCGGAAGCCCCGCGCTCGATGCATGACGCGACCCGAGCCGGTCGCGCCTCGTCCGATGAGCACCCCGAACCGGCCAACCGCTTCGGTGCGGCAGCCAGCATCGTCGACAGCCTCGACCTTCGACCACTGCACATGCGTACGCGTCGACCCTGGTGGAGGCTCTGGTAGCCGCGAGGCTGCTGCCCCTTCCGCCTCTAACGGTGCGCGCAGAAGATGCTCTCTTGCGGGTCTTGCTCAAGAGCGCCTTCATCGCCGAGTCGATGCACGGGTTGGGCTGCTTGGCCAGGTGGTGGGCCATCGACAAAACCGAGACCCGGTGCATCAGCGTGTTCAGCGCCGGTGCGCCGACCTTGCCCTCGAAACCGGCCTCGACCAGGGCGGCATCGATCTCCGGCAGCAGCTGGTGCACCAGCCCGGCCTTGGTCGAACGCTCGGCGTGGTTGACGATGAACTGGACGACCTCTGGGAGCGGTAAAGGCAGATCCATCTGGCGGCCGTAGCGCGCGTCGAACCACGCAGCCCAGTACCGCATGGCAGTTCTGTACGACGCACGCGTGTTGCTGGACTCGCCCTCGGACATCAGATCGTGGGCGGCTTCTTCGGCCATGTCGGACAGCTGCGCCGGGTCGAGGAGGGCGTGGTTGCGCTTCAGGGGCATTAGATTGAGAAGAGGTGAGCCGGGGTTTGCGGGTACTGTCAGTTGGCCCATTTGGTCTCATTCGCGGGGGAACTCGTTCGCCATCTCCCAGCGCACGTTCCAGCAATGAATGCTGCGCGGGCGTGCGCTCCGCGCACACCCGCGGCAGTGGCAGGTTGCGCTTGCCCAACTCCACCAAGATCTCCCCCAAGGCTAGCCCCGTAGTGCAAGAAAGCTCCCGCAAGTTCATCGACCCGCCAGCGTGTCGAGCCAACAGCAGGTCGATTCGCGATGGATTCTGCGAGGGATGCGGCTCTAGCACGGTGGCGACGCTGCGATTCCTTCCTGAACCACGTCTGGACCTGGGTCCTTTCGATCGGATCGGCGCGAAACCGTTCGCACAGCGCCGAGACGTCTGCCTTGGTGAGCGTGAAGTACTGCTCGACGTCAAACTCGGACAGCCTGGCAGGCAGGCAGGCCGTCCGCTCCGACGTAGCGATGTGCGAAGGTCATGGTGCAGTCCAAGCCTGTCCGGGAGGAGCGTCAATTTACGCCAACTACAGGTGCTGGACGAATCGCCCGCACCTCAAGCGCTCGGAGGTGCTCGGAGGTGCTCGGGCGCGCACCGTATCAATGCACCAAAATACGATCACGCCACCATGGCGTCGAGCCAATCGAATGCCGCTGTCCAGAACACGATGGGGGCCATGCCTTCGCAGTGCCCCTCGGCGCCCTCGGCGAGGGTGAACCTGCGAAATGCCTTCGGGCAGGTCATCACGTCATGGAGACGCTGACCCTGACCGGTCGACACGGGGTCAGTCTCGTTGTCGGTGACGAAGCTCGGGCAGGTGATCGAAGGTGCCAACTCGGCGCTCGTGTAGCGGCGCATGTCCTGGAAGTAGGTCTGCGGGTCGTCGACGCCGTTCGTCACCATGCGCGGTCCGAGCAGCGTCCGCAGGGCCGGGATATCGAGCAGCGCGTCGAACCGTGGCTTGGCGGCAGGGTCGTCGACGTGCTGCCAGAGCTCGCCGAGGCGGGCGGCCACCCCGGCCGCCATGTCGTACTGGCCCGGGTCGACGACCAGCGCGGCAAGTTGCGGCGCTCCGGCGGCGCCGCGCGGGGCGAGCAGGCCCCCGAACGAGCGGCCGACGAGCACGACCCGGCGGGCGTCGACCTCGGGTTGCCCTGCGATCAGGTCGAACATGCCGGGCACGACGTGCTCCCAGTCGGGGCGCTGCGGCACGCGGCGGTCGTAGAGCACGCTGCCCTGGCCCGGGCCGTCGAGGCCCACGAACGCCCAGCCCCGGTCCAGAGCCGGGTACACCGATGCGTACAACTCCTCGGCTGTGTTGTCGTAGCCGCCGATGTGCAGGATCGTGGGGAAAGGGCCGGTGCCGGGCGGCGCGAACAGGTAGCCCGGCGTGTCGCCCTCGATCAGGCGGCCGGGCCGCGGCAGGTCGGGGAGGGCGCGGCGGAAGGCGTCAACGCTGGCCCGGTAGGCGGTGGTCAGTTCCTTGCCGTCGAGGTCATCCCGATGCCAGAAGAACGCTTGCCGGTAGTACTCGGCCGCCCGCAGCCGCAGGGTCGCCGCGCTAGTGGCGTGTCCAGCCTGCGCGGCGGCCGCCGCCTGCTCCACGAGGCCGTCTGCAAATGCAGACCACGCGGCGTACCAGCTGTCGCGGTCGCCGGGGGTGATCCGCGAGGCGATATACAAGCACTCCCCGACGTTGGCCATGCCGGCGTCGCACTTGCCCACCGTGCGCTGTAACTGGCCGTCGAAGGCCTCGTCGTCGAAATACAGCTTCATCCGGACACTCCTTTGTTGACCTGTTCCTGACGACAGCGACGTTGGGTCCGAACCGACTTCAGGCGCTGACAACATGCTTCTTCAGACGCATGCGCAGGCCGCCAGGATGCATCGTGAAGGTCAGGACCTCTTCAGGGACGGCGCCACTGGGCCCCGCGACCTCCAGGAGCTCGAAGTTCCGACCCAGCATGCCCAGCACAAGGTTCATTTCGAGCGTCGCCAGGTATCGACCGGGGCAGAGTCGGGTCCCGCGCCGAAAGGCATCGCAACGCGCTTGGCCGAACTGAGTCACGCCGGCGGAACTCCCTCTATGGAGCAGCCGAGTTCTCCAAGCCTGTCGGACGACGTGCAAACCGGCTTCAACCTGAGGGGTGCGTCTTCGTCGACGCCTCGCTCCCCGTAAGAACACGCCGCCCAGAGTCTGTGATACGTGCGTAGGCCGTCTGATAGTCGCAGACATCTCTTCCGACTGGCATGTGGGTACGATGCACCACTACCTACCCATTGTTCTCGTACTCCTCGGCTCTTTTCATATCAATAGGCCCGATGAGCTCCACCAATCCCGTAGATGCAGCGATTCGTCGAAGTAGTCGCAAAGTGACCTCCATTGGCTGTTTCACGAGGGCGGCACTGTCCGCCCATCCCGCCATAGTAACTGTCGTGACCGGCGCAGGCCTCCCTGGCGCGCCTGCTCAGGCCGCCAAGCCACGAGAAATAGCTGCGGAGGCCACCGACTTGAGCGGCAGCATCGAGTGGCTGGTTCTGGGTGAGGCCGTGTGTAAACGGCCTTGATTGCGGGTGCCGGCGCATCCCAAATCTTGACCGCGTATCCCATGCCCATCGGTATGCCCTGGCATCAACTTGTCCCGAAACGCCTCATGGCACTGGAATGGCGGCCTAGTGCCTGCGATCCGGTTTCAGGGGTGGCCGGGCTTGCAGGTGCCCGGAGGTCATTGACCCCGAACCAGGGTCAGGCGCGTCGGCAGAAAGGATACATTGCAGGTCAAGCTCCCAAAGCGATCCGCTTCGAACAGGGAGTGGACTGCTGTGCTGCAACAGCACCTGTCGTCAACTGCAAGTGAAAAGCAATGAACAGAGTTTCATCCATCTTCAAGAGCTCCTGTGCCATCGCACTGATTGTGATGGCTTCCGGCTGCGCAACTGCCCACCCGGACCGTGACAAGATCGCAATCTCGGCGGGCTTCAAGATCCTCACACCGACAACGCCTGAACAAAAGGCGCTCTACGCCAAACTACCCGAAGACTCTGTGACGCCCGTCCAGTACAAGGGCGGTCTTACTACATGATGCGCGATTCCACGAATGGAATGGTGTTGATCGGCAACTCGGTACAGTACTCTGTCTACCAGGAGATGCGGTATCGACAACGCATGAACAACGAGGATCTGCGAGAGGCTCAGATCAATGAGATGAACAACGTGGATTGGGGTGCGTGGGGTGGCGGCAGCGCGGTCTTTGTCGGCGATTTCGCCCCTTGAACGAGTGATCGGCGAGCCGCTTGGCGAAGGCACGGACCCGGTCGCGCCGTTCGAATCGCTTGACCATTGATGGGTGCTCAACGCCGGTAGCACACGCCTCCTCAGAGGACGGCTGGCCTATTCGGTCATCCTGAGCGCCTGCTACCTGCCTCTCATCCTGATGCTCGTCGGTCTCATCTTCCGAGGTGTGGCGTTCGAGTTCCGCTTCAAGGTGCCGGCGGGCAAGCGCCGGGTCTGGGACAAGTCGTTTGCCGGCGGCTCGCTTGCCGCGACCTTCTTCCAGGGCGTCACGCTCGGCACATTTCTCAACGGTATCCCGATGAAGAACGGCGACTACGCAGGTGGCGCTTTCGACTGGATCAGTCCGTTCTCAATCTTCGTCGGCCTCGGGTTGGTGGTGGCCTACTGCCTGCTGGGCAGTTCGTGGCTGGTCATGAAGACGGAGGGTGCGATACAGGGCCGCATGCGCCGGGCGGCCAAGCGTCTTTCGCTCGCACTGCTGGGTGTGATTGCCATCATTAGCGTCTGGACGCCGCTGTCACACGCCGCCATCGCCGAGCGGTGGTTCACCATGCCGAACATCTTCCTGCTGGCGCCTGTCCCTCTGCTGGTGCTCGGTGCGACGTGGCTCCTGCACCGTGCGTTGAACAACGAGGCCAGGCACGCCACGCCGTTCGTTCTCACGCTCGCCTTGGTGTTCCTCGGGTACAGCGGACTGGGCATCAGCCTGTGGCCCAACGTGATTCCACCTTCGATCACCGTCTTGGCGGCCACTTCCTCGCCCAACACCTGTTCAAGGAATTCGGCATACGGCAACTCATGGGCGGCCGCGTCCTGCAGCAGCGCTTCGAGACGCTCGCTGCTCTTGAGCAGCCGCAACTTCTTGAGGTGTTCGCCCAGGCGTTCCAGTTGAACCGGCGTGGTCATTGCCGCTGCGGCGCCGACAGCCACCGAAGTGGTCTTAGATGTATTCCTGCTCATGTGGCGGCCTCCACGAGGGGAGCGGCGAACAGCTGCTCGTAGATCGCCGGGTCACGCACCTCGACGTCGCGCGACAGATCCTGGGGCCTGGAGGTCGTGAGGGCTGTCCTGGGCGCTGAGAATCGCTGTCGAGCATTGCGCGCCACCGCGCCGGGCCCGTGGGCGGGCTGAACGCTCAACTGCCCGCGGCCGGCCAGAACTGGATGCTCGGCCACAACGGCGCCAAGATGGCGAATGACCCAAGCGCCGCCTTGGCGCACGACCTGCACGGATTTGCCGATCAGTACGAACGGCACCGAGTAGCGATTGCCGTCGATGGACACCAGCCAGTCCTCGGCCACCCTGCGCTCGCGCACCATGGCCTGCAGGAAGCTCGGGTGTCCCGCTGTCGGTGTCAGGGCACGTGCTTCCTCGGCGAAGCGATCATGGGGCGCTGATGCGTTGTGCCGTGGATGCGCACATCGGCCACATCGGTTTGCCAGGCGGCCAACTGGTCATTGAAGTCCTCGAGATCGAGAAACGTACGCCCGGGCACGAAGTTGCGCTTGACGTACTTCACCCCGGACTCGACCTTGCCCTTGGTCTGGGCTCGGTAGGGTTGGCAAAGCCGCGGAGTAAAGCCCCAGTGGCCGGCGAAGCTGGAAAACGTCGGGTTCAGGCGCGGGCGACCTTGATGAGTGCCGAGCACGACGGTGCGCATGCGGTCATACAGCAGGAATTCGCAACGACCACCGAAGTGAGCGAAGGCGGCCTCATGTGCGGCCAGCAGGTCAGGCATGCGCTCACGCAGGAAGCCCAGCGCGAAGCCTCGGCGGCTGTAGCCCAGCGTCATCACGAAGATGTGGACTTCCGTGCGAACTCCACCCAGTGAGACGGTGATCTGTCCCCAGTCGCACTGTGCCTGCTCGCCCGGGCCCGTCTCGAAGCGCCGCTGTGTCAGCGCCGCAGTCGATGCGGCCAGTCGCAGTGGCACCACCGCGCGCCGCACGATCACGTAGCTGCCGGCAAAGCCGCGTTGCGCCCGCAACTCCTGCCAAAGAATGCGTGCGGAGTAGTTCACCTCCACAGCACGTTCTGCCAGCCAAGCGCGATGCGGATCCAGGAGGCTGGCTGCTGCCGCACGCTGATACGGCTGCCACGACTCCTGCTGTAGACAACTTCGTACTGTCTTGCGATCCAGTTGCAGATCGCGGGCGATCGCCGAGAGGTTGTAGCCGGCGGCACGCCGCTCGTGAACTGCTTCCCATTGTTGCTGACCAAGCACCGGCGCCTCCGTGTCCTGAATGAACACGGGCACGGTAGCCGCCGCGCTGCCCAGGGCCCTCGGGCCCTGGGCAGCGCAACCATCATGCGAGATCACCGAGTTTCGTACTTCCACTTCCATCGTTTGCTCCTTGGAGTTGATGGGTGAGGAAAATTCGACGACCACAGATGGGGATTATTGGAAGACCACTGACAAACAGGAGCAGGGCGCGGTCGTGCGTGCCCCTGAGCGAGTCGTCGCAGGGTCTGCAGAACCGCCTCCAGGGGATCCTTGGTCAGTGCACGCTGCTTGTGGGACAGGGCGTTGCGCTTCGCATAGGCCCTTCGGGTCTTGCTCAGCAGCGCCTTCACCGCTGGGTCGACGCACGGATTGGGCTGCTTGGAGACGTGGTGCGCCATCGAGAGCACCGGGGCCGGGTGCATAAGGGTGTTCAACGCCGGCGCGCCGGGCTTTCCCTTGAACCCGGCTTCCACCAGCGCCTGGTCGATCTCGGGCGGCAGCTGTTGCTCGAGGCCTGCCTTGGTCAAGCGCTGCGCATGGTCGACACTGAATTGCACCACGACGGGCACGGGGACCGGCAGCCATCTGGCGGCCGTAGCGCGCGCCGAACCAGGCCGCCCAGTAGGGGTAATCGTATTTACTCGACAAATTGACACGGTCGCTCACGAGCACCGCGGGAGCGCGACGCTGGGATGCTCGGATGGAAGTTCCGCTTCGGCCCCGGGCCTGGCATATGTGAGGTCACGCCACTGCGCGAGCCAGGGGAGGGTTCAGAGTGTGGCCTTATCCGCGCGACGCTCGACTAACAGATGACGCGATATTTCGCGAGGTTGAACTGGTACTTTCCGCGGAAGTTGACGTGCGAGAAGTGTGCGGGTCCGATCCGACGAAGCCAGTCGTCCCCCATCGGCAAGCCGGAGGAGCGCGAGTGCGAACGGCTGCGCGACGTCATCCGTGCGTACGAAAACGCCCAAGTCCAACCCGCGGCCAACGCACCGGCCTACTACTTGGTTTGAAGCACGCAGGGCGGAGGGATGTGAGGGATGTGAGGGATGTGAGGGATGTGAGGGATGTGAGGGATGGGACGTAGCACCCGTCGCTGCCACTTGGCTCCTCGGAAAACCGTCAAAGTTGAGATCCAGATTCGATGCGGCGGGGCTACCCATTGGGCGGCGCGCCCGTTATCACATCTGAATCCGGAACTTCGGAGAAATCTCAATGAAATCAACGAGTTGCGTTGGACCGCGCGCCCGTCACGCCATCACCGCCGCAGGACCCCTCTGGCCTTGGCCCGCGCGGCCTTGTGTTCCCCACGGCTCAGTTCGGGCCGGGAGAGATCCGTACCCTTGTCGGTACGTGCGCCAGCCAGTTCAGCGCGAGACGCGAGCTTCGCCAGACCACAAACAGGAATGCCAGCGGCAGAAGGACGGTCTGCAGCAGGAAGCTCGCGATCAGGTGCACGATGCTGCCGGTCCAACTCGACGCGGCATTTCGGATCGCGTCCTTGGCGCCAGCTATGCTCGCAAGCGCCCCCTTCTTGCTGGGGGCAGGTTCGCCGGATGCCTCCGAGGACAGGTCGCCAAAAAACGAGGGGGAGGCCTTCTGCATCTCAGTCAGCTCGGTGGAGTCGCCCCGCGCCATGAACGTCGCATAGACTACTTCGCTGCCAATCGCGGCAACGGGCACAGCGAAACGAACCATCAGGAGCAGCATGAGCGCTCCTTGCAGCGCGCGATTCGGGGGAGCCGCTCCATTCCAGTACCGGTAAGCCGTGTAGAGCACGGCGATGCTGACAAGAGACGACACCACCCAATGGGCACCAATCTTCAGCAAGACAAGCTGGATGCCGAACGAGACACTTGCCGCCAACATCACCTTCGCGAACTGGTCGATGAGCTCGTTGAGCGGTTGCAGCACCTCACCGACGCCGACACTTCCGGACGCAATGACAAATGATCCGCTCACTTGAAGGCTCTGCACTAGTGAAACGCCAGCGCCCAGCGTGCGCGCAACCCCGAACGCAGTCAAGGAACGCGTCAGGCCCTTCTTGACATCGCTTTCCGCGGACGTGGAGGTATGTGGCAGCCAACTGAACACGAGAATCATTGCGGTCAGCACTAAAAGGAGCGCACTTTGCTTGTTGGGCATTGTTCGTTCTCTGGGACGGGAGATCGTTGTGGGCACGCCGTTAAGCAGTGGGTTTTGGGAGGTACTTCATCACGAGCGCCATGTTCCCCAAGACAATCTGCTGCGAGCGCCCGGCCGGAATGGCGGGAACCGAAGCAAATGCACCTGCTTCCGATCGAGCCCGCCAACGCACTTGGCCATGCCGATCATGCGGCAAAGCGTGCCGCGGCACTGGATAGCAGCCCGGCGATCTCCTGCCATAGCGTCTTCGGCGCGAGCACTTCGATGTCGCCGCTCTTCGAAAGCAGCCACCAACGCAATCGCCAGCTGTAGCGGAGGGGGCCCGATAGCAGTCCGTTCGTCATGGCGTGGCCCGCAGACTGCATGAGCCCGGCACCATGGGCGGCCCAGCGTCGAACACCTCAACCGGCGCCAAGCGCATCAGCCTCCTTGCCTCGCCCGTGGTGCCGGCCAGCCACTAGTCGACGTCGCCACGCTCGATCGCGATTGCTGACCGCTGGTCCTGCTGGTCCTGCTGGTCGGCCGGCAGCTTCGGGTCAGGGTGCATCCGGTTCATCAACGGATGGTTGTCGGCGACGCGGCCGAAACGGTTCAATTGTCAGAGACTCTTCTTTCGTCTTTCTGCATTGAAATGGTCCAAAACTTCACAAATAAATTCTGCTTTGCCGCTTGCCATGCTACCGGCATCGAAAATGAAATCATTGTCGAATTTGAATTGACCATCCATGGTCAGAGTAACGACTTTGCCTTGCTTTGCTGCGCAGTCCTTCGTCCTGACATACCATTTTTCAAGATTGATCTCCGGATTAGCCTTTCCGCGAACTGATTTTCCGGTTATTACCGCAATCTCCTCGTTCGATTGATTGAGGCGGACTTCAAATGTGCCCTTCCGCGCATCGTATGATGTCTCGCCGTTTTGTGACGTGGCAACACTTATCCAACCCTCCTGCGCATGAGCGGCGACGGCCGCAAGTAGAAGCGCGAGTGCGCCAACAGTTGCTTTCATGATGAGTTGCGTACAGTTACAACATTCGGATTATGGACTATGCTCAACACGGGTCGTGGCCAGCTGTGGTGCGGCGCAGCGCTTTAATAGCGGCCCGTGAATTCGATCACAGTCCATATCTCCTATTGGAGCTTCGGATTGCCGGTACGATCGGGAAAAGGAGAGCCAGCAATGGAATGGGTGTGGACGCTGATGATCGAGAAACCAAGGGCAGTCGCCGGTTGGAGCAGAGCTTTTTTCAACGCGGGCTGGATAGTGGCGGTGGCCGGGCTGTATGGCCAAGTGGCCCCTCGCGTGACCGATCTGTCTGCAACCTTCGGAAGCAAGGCCGCCGGCAAGTCCCCGGCCGCCCTAGCTGACTTGTACCCGGCCATTCCGACGTGGTGGATCCCTGAGAGCGCGTTGGGCTTCGCGCGTTGCGCGGTAGCTGCGATGTTGGGACTCTGGCTAATCGTCACGGCAAAGCGTCTGAGCCGCCAAGTCAGGTGACTTCACGAAGCCGGCGTTGGGGGCAGGCTGCGGCCCTTGTTGGTGTCCTTTTTTGGGCTGCCGCGGCGACGGCTGCAAACTATCCTTGCTCCGGAAGCAAGGGCGGCGTTGCCCACTGCGCCGGCGAGCACTTCGTCTGCAACGACGGCTCGATCAGTGGTTCGAAGAAGGTCTGCACCGGGCCGCAGGGCGGATCGGCTGCGCGCAGCTTGCTCGCGCCGCCGAGTTCCGCAGGCTCGCGCGATTGCTCATGCCGCTCGGGACGCATCTGCACCGGACCCCGCGGCGGCCAGTACTGTCTAAGCGAAAGCGGGAGCAAGAGCTACGTGCGCAGATAGTGCCCGAGGGGGTGTCGTTCATTGGACGACCGCCGAACGCAGGGACGGCTGATTTTTCAGCCGTCCCTCACACCTGAACGCGCGGGCACGGGTCCAACGTTGGCCCTGCGAAGTCGCCCAGGCGCCTCCCGAGATCGCATCGCTGCCGAGACTTGGCTGACCTTCAGACTCGGGATGATGCGGCAATGCCCTTGGCGTCGATCTCGGTCCCATGGGCGAGTAGGGCCGCGTAGCAGGTCAGCGGCTCTACCGAGTTGCAAGGTATGTGATTTTGTTGACGTAGATCAGACCGGTTCCTCCCCAGAAGTGGGGAGGACAGGTCACCCCAGGGCGCCTCGCGCCGCTTCCTTGGAAGTCTCGAGGTGTAGGGAGTCGTTGGGGCAGCCCGCGTAGCGCTCCCGGATCAACGCGATCGCGCGCTCTGCAGTTCCGGGCGTCAACTGGTGATTGCTGGGGCGACCGCGCTTGCGCGACACTAGGCCGGAAGCACCTTCAGCCGCGTACCGTCGAACGATCCGCTCTACCTGTCGTCGGCTGATTCCCAGCCGCTGCGCGGCCTGGCCAACTCGCAGCATCCGATCCACCACGGCTTGGATCGTCTTGAGCCGATCTGCTTCGCGCATCGTCATCGTGATCGTCGCCGTTGATGTCGCCATGGTCGGACCCCAAGCCCAGAACCTGGGTCGGGCGACTTTGCGACATTTGAAATCGGCTAGTGTAGTGCGCCACTTAGATATGTACTTATCTTGTACTCCTTGCCAGCGCAGCCTTGGCTCGCGTCACTTTGGCCAGGATGTCGGTGGCGCTCGCGGTCCAGATGAAGGGTTTGGGATTGGCGTTATGGTGGGCCACGTACAGATCGATCGCCAGTTCCAGTTCGGGCACGCTGGTGAAGCTGTCGCGCCGGATGCGGTTCTCGGAGATGTCGCGGAAGAAGCGCTCGACCATGTTCAGCCAGGAGGCGCTGGTGGGCGTGAAGTGCATGACGAACCGCGGGTGCCTGGCCAGCCAGGCCTGCACGTCGGGGTGGGTGTGCGTGCCGTAGTTGTCCACGATCAGATGCAGCTGCAGGTGCTTGGGCGTCTTGCGCTGGATCAGTCGCAGGAACTGCAGCCACTCCGCGTGCCGGTGCTGCTGCTGGCACATCGAGATCACGGTGCCGTCCAGGGTGTTCAGGGCGGCGAACAGCGTGGTCGTGCCATGGCGCTTGTAGTCGTGCGTAACGGTGCCGGCGCGGCCTTTCTTCATCGGCAAGCCCGGCTGGGTGCGATTGAACGCCTGGATCTGACTCTTTTCGTCGCAGCTCAGAACCAGGGCGCGCTCGGGTGGGTTCAGATACAGCCCCACGACATCCAGCAGCTTGTCCTCGAAGCGGGGGTCGCGCGAGAGCTTGAAGCTGCTCTGGCGATGCGGCTTCAGGCCGTTGCGCTTCCAGACGCGGCGAATCGTCGTCGGCCCCACGCCGAGCTGCGCGGCCAGCGTGCGCGTGCTCCAGTGCGTGGCAGCGATGGGCTTTTCGTGAAGCGTCTTGTCCACGATGCTCGATTCAAACTCGGGGGTGGTCACGCTGGGCGTACGCCCGGGACGCGGCGCATCGTGCATCAAGGCCTCCACCCCGCCTTCCAGGAAGCGCCGGCGCCACAAGGCCACCTGGCGCCGATCCAGATCGACCTCGGCGGCGATGTCCTTGTTCTGCCAGCCCTCAGCCGCCAACAAAACGATCTTGGCGCGTTGCTGCACACGAGCCTCGACGCGGCCTCGTCGCGTCAGGGCCGTCAACTCTCGTTGAACAGCAGCATCCAGTTCGATCCTTGGGGCAATGCGCATGACGACCTCCATCGAGGTCGGAGTGTGCCGCATCAATTAAGTTCCGCTATTTCAAGCGCACTGCACTAGAACGCGACATTACTAAATCGCTCCCACACGCGGGAACAATAGAAGGACAATTATGTTGATCAACCTGCCGAGCCCCCGCCAAAGGCTGCGGGGAAAGCGGATGAGCGGGGAGGGCGGAGTTGATGTTGATGCGGCCCCAGAGGGGAATTGAAGTTCTACGCGCTCTTCATGGCACGGAAAAAGCCCGCATGGCATGGGAAGAAGAGGGCGCCGCGGGGTGGCGCGGGCCTGCGACAAACTGTCGTGGCCTCGCGAGGTCGGCATCACCGGGTCTCGCTCATCTGGCACCTTCGCAAGGAGCCCTGTCATGCCCTTCCTCGCCCCCTAGTTCGCCCAATTACCGCCCCTGGCTGACTTGCTCGACGATCAGGTCGAACCCCGAAGAAAAATTGCTCGGCATCTGGGGGTGAGCTTTAGGACGCTGCAGCGCTACCAGGCCAGCGGCAACGCGCCCCGCGCGGTGTATTTGACGCTCTGGTTCGAGAGCCGCTGGGGCATGGCCGCCCTGCACGCGCAGGCCTACGACGAAGCCCAACATGCCCGCGCCTGGGTCGCCTCGCTCGAGCGCGAGTGCGAGCGGCTGCGCGGCGTCATCCGCTTGTTGGAGGCGGCGCAGGAGGCGCCTGCGGCGAATGTGGGGGCTTTTCACTCGGTTTGAGCACGCGGCAATAACAGACGTGGGCCGCCCCAAGACCGTTGGACGGCTCTGTTCGCCGAATTCGGCTCCGCAGCAGCCGGTCGCCTACCTCAAGAAGATGCCGGAAAGCCGTCAGTCGGCCTCTGGACTGTGAAGTCATCGACGGTCTGCAGGTACGGATTCACATCAACTGCGCTTGCTTGCGTTGCGCGGGCACCTCGCCGACCGTGGCCCTGCGCACGACCATGAGCGTGAAGTGCGACGCCGAATTGGGGGCCGCGGAACGACAGTTGACGCGCCACTAGAGATCCCAGGCCGAAAACCAGTCGTCCTCAATTGCCGAACGCCACGGCCAAGACCGCCAAGGCCAGCCCGATCCAGAAGGCCGAGTGTTCAATTTCCGTCCAGACCAGCCCCGGGAGCCGCGCCCGCTTCCATCGCCAGGGACCGATCGGAGAGTCCAGAAAATCCTGACTGCTATCGGCGGTTGATTGAGTGATGCTGCTGACGATGACGCCGCCGGCACAACCGGCAAAAGCGATCGCGGCCACAGCAGCCATCAAGAGCGGCTTGTGAACCGGAAAGATCAAGACGCCTGGTTCGCCTCTTCTGAGTGCCATCAGGGCGATCAGAGCCGATCCCATCGACAAGTAAACCCCAATGTGAAACTTCGTGTAGTCGTACAGCAGCTCCAGGCTCTTGGCGCGGGCGGCGACCTTGGCTGCAAATACGGCGCTCGCGCGAAGGTCTGTGTCCTCCGGAAGGGCTGGGGGAGCGAAGTAGGGGCGCTTCTTCTCTGGCGCCGGTTCTTCAGTTGCTGCCATCCAAGTGCTCCTTTCTGGGGTGCGATGCGCGTCCGGTTCGTGTCGTCGATATCCTGCGCCAGTTCCCTGGTTTGCTTGTTTCACAGCCGATCGTTGAGTCCTCCTGCACTGCTTCCAGTGTCGCTTCGTGCACCCTCAACTACAGGTCCGAGCAGGCTTCAGGATTCTTGCCCTTGCGCAGCACGCCGCACAGGCGAACGTACATTGAATCCGCCCCCAAGGCATGCGCCTCCGTCGTGGGGTGCATGGTGCCTCCTACGGCGATCAGGAGATCGTCCCCCGTCGGTCCCCCCCGCCATGTCCGTTGACCCAGGATGGCATCGTTGGTGCTGTTGACAAAGAGCCGCCCCGGCGCCTCCAGTCGGATGTCCGCCAAGTTTGGCTTTCGGGTAAACCTATCCTTGCATTCGTTGTTGTTGCAAAAAAAGGTCGATTCGAGCTCGATCCCGCCTGCGACCGGGGAGCACAAGTAGCGATTCGCGAATAGCTGCGGGTTGGCTTCCTCCCAGTCGACTGACGTGAGACCCTTTGGCACATTGCTCTGCATCGCCAAAACAGCAGGGTATGCGCCACCGACGAAGTCGTTCACCTCATCGAGGGACAGTTCAACGACCCAGTTGATCTTGCGCGACAGCGGCACGCCACTGGCCAGCGCCCTGGCTGTGGGTCCAAACGCCATGAACGAGGTCTGAATCCTGTCCGGCTGGCCATTGCTCACGCAGTTGAGCGGCAGACCCGTGACGCTGTCGCGCCCGCCAATAGGATTTGGGTACCTCATCAAGATTGTTTTGTCGGTCGTCACGAGCGCTCCATTGGCGGCCGCCGTCAGGAAGTCTTTGTAAGCGGGCTCCAATGCTTTGGCTCCCTTGGCGAGTTCAGTCATCGTGATTGATCCGATCTTGCTCCTGACCACCGCCAGCGCCGTGATGCTCAGGGGGTTTGGCCGAACCGTTTTATTGGGCACCATGGCGCCCATCACGGCCGGCCCGAACTTGGCATCATTTCCGCCGCCGGTTATAACGAGCGCATCTGGTCTCCATCGAGGAGATACGCACGGGCGCCAGCTTGCTTGGATGCCGCTTGGCAAGCCTTCAGCGGCCATCGAAACTTGCGCTGGCGTGCGCGGCTCGCACAGGATGTCGCGCACTTCATTGACCTGACTCCTCTTGAAGTACGTCTGGCCACCTGTGTTCTGCGCGTACGGCGGCAACCCGTCGCGCGAGAACTGTTTGGCTGCGCTGTCAGCGCGAATCACGCCGCGACTTTGCGAATAGAAAATCCCATCCAAAAATTCCGCGCCAGAGCACGATACATCGACCAACCGAACCGTCGAGTTCGTGCTGGTAAGCGCCACCCTCAGTGCCGACAATACCGGCCATGACAGCATTGAGCGGTGGCAAGGGCTATACCACCATACAGGCAGCTCGATCGGACCCTTTTCGCCTCTGGCGAACCAGTCGTTCCATTCCGGAGTTTGGACTGCTCGATACAACGCCGGACGATCAGGGCTTCCTTCGCCCGATGAATAGGAATCACCCATGGAAACGATCACGATGTCGTGGACAAAGACGTCTGTGCGGAACGTCTGTCCGGCGCTAGTGACCTCCAGAGAGTGCTTGACGCCATAGGGCGCCAAAAGTTTGAGCTCGCAGGCGTTGCCGTCTGGCGCGATCGGCAAGGAAGATGACCATGCGCAAGGACCCTTAGCACCGTCGAGCTTGGCCACCACCCGCGCCGGCTCACCACCCTTGAACGCAGAATCGGTCTCGACCTTGCTCAGAACTGGATCAGTGAGGACAAACTCCGTGTTGGGGAGCACGCCGCTTCGCTTGCCCTCGAGCCTTGAGTTGATGAAGCTCACCATCGAAGTGTGGCCTCCGTCGCTCCACAGGTTCTCGATCTTCTTGAATTCGCCTTGGTTCATGACCGGAAATCGGTTGGAGACTTCCCAAGACAATTTAGGCTGGGCCAAGGCCAGTTGGGCACACACGGCTGTGCAGAGCGCTGCGGCGCGAACGGTGCAAGACACCATGATCACCCCCTCAATGACTGAGTCGAACAAACGCTTGACCGCATCTTGTGTTGTTTTGTAGTGCGAGGTCTGGCGAGCGATTGTCCGAGCAGCGTTGGGCATGCGCCATATCACGTTGGTCATAACTCCTTGCGAACTAGAGCAATTACGCCAACTGGTGACCGACCATGTTGTCCGCCTGGACGACGTCTACGGGCATGAGTACGCATCCGCCTGGGCGGACGCAGGGCTAAACCCCCGGTCTGTGATCGTCGCCGCCGGCACGTAGGCATTGCCACCCCGACGCGCAACCTCATGGCGAGTCAGCGCGAGCAGGTCGCGCTTCGCCTCGGCCATGCTCCAGTAGTTCACGTTCCCCGTCACGGGGTGATCGTATCTTCGGTGCAGATTGATACGGTGTGAGCGTCCAGCCGTTCCACCTTGATTCGGGGCGGGGCCCGTGATCCTCAGGAAGCGGTCGAGGATCCCACCAACGCGACGCACTCCGCGAGGTTGAGCGCGGCCAGCAGCAGGTACTTCTCGGCATCGGTGCGCACACGCAGCAAGTCGTGGTCGCCGAGGTGTCCGTAGACGAACGCGAGCAAGTAGCGCTCGGGGTGCTCCTCGCAGAACTGTTGCACGACCTGGTCCGCCAAGTCTGCTGGCAATCCTTCGTTGAAGCGCGCCCGGGCCGTCAAGCGCTGCATGCACCTCTCCTGCACATCCTCCGTGACCAGTGGCCACACGTGGCCGCTGCGCTTCATCGCCTGGAACGTCACCAACAGGATGTGCAGCGGCACCTCCAGTTGCACCACGCCGACCCCCATGCGAGGCAGCGCAAGGATCGAGGCGAGTAGGTTGGGCTGCTGCGCAAAGATCTCGTCGGCCAAGCGCACCTTCTGCGCCTGGTCCATGCCGCGGACGTCGATGTCCGCCTGGCCATCACGGCCTGGGTGATCACTCCCATCTGCGTCAGCTCGGCTGCCAGCGATGCGGCAGCAGTTCATCGAGCCGGTGGCTCGGATGCGAGTGGATGCGTGCCAACAAGTCGCGCAGATACGCCCATGGATCCAGGCCGTTGAGCTTGGCCGACTGCACGAGGCTCATTGACCCTGCCTCGATTTCACGTACAGCAAGAAGTTGGTAACTTCTGGAGTACGGAGAAAATGAAATGAGAGATGGCAAATTGCCGAAGCGGCAGTACACGGACGAGTTCAAAATCGAGGCCATCAGGCTGTCGGATTCGGTGGGCGGCCATGAGGCTGCGCGGAGGCTTGGGATTCCCTCAGCGACGTTGAGCAACTGGTCGCGCAAGCGCAGGCCAGTGGACGCGGGATCGGCGCCAGAGACGATACGGCCACAGCGCAGCCGCTTCGTCGGCCGGTGACGGAATTGGAAGCGGAGAACAGCCGACTTCGCAAGGAACTCGCTGATGCGAAGCTGGATGTGGAAATCCTTCGAAAAGCGACGGCGTACTTTGCCAAGGGGTCGCGATGAAGTACGCCTGGATCGAGAATCATCGCGACGAATCCACCGTCAGCCGGCTGTGCCGGGTTCTGTCGGTGTCCCGCACGGGGTACTGCCAATGGCGCGTGCGAGCGCCCAGCACGCGGGCCCTGGCAAACAAGGATCTGGATGTCAAGGTGCAGGCCGTACACCGCGACAGTCGAGGTAGTTATGGTCGACCGCGCATCACGCAGCAACTCCGCCAGCAGGGCGAGCTCGTGAGCACTGAGCGGGTGCGCCGAAGCCTCAAGCGTCAAGGGCTGCGTCCGGTGTATCGGCGGCCTTGGGTGGCCACCACCGACTCGATGCATCGCTTGCCGGTGGCACCCAACCTCCTGGATCGTCGCTTCGATGGCTGGCATCCCAACCGGGCCTGGGTGGCCGACATCACGTATGTTGCAACCGACGAGGGCTGGCTGTACCTGGCCGTGGTGATGGACCTGGCGAGCCGCCGGATCGTGGGCTGGTCGATGTCCGATGTAATCAATGCGAAGCTGGTCTGTGCGGCACTGAAATCGGCCTACTGGCAGCGACAGCCCGTCCCAGGACTGCTTGTACATACAGATCGTGGAAGTCAATATGCAAGCCACGAGTACCGCCGCCTGGCGGCGGACTTCGCCATCACGATGTCGATGAGTAGGAAGGCGGACTGCTGGGACAACGCGGCCGTGGAGAGCTTCTTCAAGACTTTGAAAGTCGAGAGGATCTACCAGGTACGCTACGACACTCGGGCGCAGGCTCGCCTGGACATCGTGGACTGGATCGAGGGCTTCTACAACCGCGTGCGCATGCACACGGCCATCGGATACCTCGCCCCGGTCACAATGGAGCGCAGCCTCTTGGCTGCATGACTTGCTGTACGTGGAAACGAGGCAGGGTCACTGCGCTGGCATGGCCCATGCATCACCGAGGCGGCCAGGTGCACCAGGCTGTCCCAATGGGCTTCAATGAGCGTGGTGTCCACACTGGCCTGACACACGGCGGCAATCTCGCGCGGAACCTTCGTACCCCGCGGGACGAAGAGATGCCGTTGCTTGATTTCCCTGAGCCTTGGACACAGGTCGAAGCCCAGAAGTCGGGACAGCGCCATCGCGAAGTCGGTGAAACCGTGCGTGTCGACAGCGAGCTGAGACGTCTCGATCCGTTCCTGTCGAATGACACCCTCGATGGCAGCGCCCGCCTGCCGCTCATTGAGCACGATCGGCTGCGCGTGGAAGATTCCCCATCGGTCCTG